>NZ_QDFI01000072.1 GCF_003254465.1 Meridianimarinicoccus zhengii | reverse complement strand
ACGCGTTGTAGCTGGACCAGTTCGTCGTGCGATAGCGGGCGGGAGATGGCTTGCTCATGCGAGCCGTGTAAACGCATGGATTCGCGTTGTGAATCCTCAGACGGCAGAGTTCTGCAACAACGCCGTGTCCTGCGCAGCGCGACGCAAAACATTGGATCGAAGCGGGAAGATTGGAATTCAGACCGTTTTCCGCTTGCCGCTCATTCCTTCGCGCCGCGAGACTTTTTCGTGACCGGAGTTGCATGAACTTTCTGTGTTTGACGCGATTCTTGAAGCTCTGCGCAATTCGGATAGGAGCCCGCGCATTTCGGATAGCTGAGCTGAAACCTCGTCGTTAACCTGGAGGTGGGATGCTTGGAGAACCTTCGCTCAATCGTGAAATCCTCGGGCCGACTGGTGAGGGTATGCCAATGAAATTGTTGAAAATTTTGCCGATTTTACAAGCGCTCCATCGACCTTTTGTCCGTTTCTCCGCCCTATTGGCAACACTCGCGTTGCTCCTAGCGACAGTGGAGACAAGCGCGCAGAATATCCGCACGGAACGCGTGTCCTTCTCCACGGGAACGTCCGGCACCGTCATCCGTGGAGAAATCTTTGGCGACGAAATCATCGACTATGTCCTGGGCGCCAGAGGCGGGCAGCGCATGGTGGTCGATCTCGCGGTCGACAATCCCAGCGCCTATTTCAACGTGCTGCCCGCCGACAACCCGGCTGCCATCCACATCGGGAATGTCGCCGGCAATCACTTCGACGACATTCTTCCCTCGAGCGGCGACTGGGTGATCCGCGTCTACCTGATGCGGTCTGCCGCGCGGCGGGACGAGCGAACCGGTTTCTCGCTGTCGGTGCATATCGGTGGTGCGGGCCATTCGGTCCAGGCGGCGGATTTTGCCGACGGGGATGCCGGCGGGCCAGACTATTGGCAGGTCACCGGTGTCTCGGGTGGCGATCATCTCAATGTCCGCAGCGGGCCCTCGACACGGCAATCGGTCATCGCGCGCGTCGTGAACGGGCAGGTCTTCCGGAACCTCGGTTGCCGCGGTACGGGCGATGACCGCTGGTGCCACGTGGAATCGGGCAACGGCCTGGTGTCGGGCTGGGTCGCCGGACGGTATCTTCGCGAGTCCGGAGCGCCATCGGGTCCGTCGCCGACGGTGCCGGCATCCGAATTCGCTAACGGAGAGGCGGGCGGCCCGGATTTCTGGGAAGTCTACGATGTGCCCGCCGGCGACTACCTGAACATGCGGACCGGACCGTCCACGAAATACAGCATCGTCGCACGCGTCGCGAACGGGCAGTCGCTGCGCAACCTAGGCTGCCGGCGCGAGGGGCAGACGCGCTGGTGCCACGTCCAGACGCCGGATGGAGCATACGACGCCTGGGTCTCGGGACGTTTCCTGCGCGAAGGTGCCGGGTCGGCGGCTTCCGGTCCGGGCGTGTTCGTGCCGTCGGGCAGCAGCGTGTCGCCAGATCTCTATATGCGTCCGACCGGCGAGGTCGAGGTCAGCTGGTCCGGCGGATTCACCGTTCTCTACAATCCGGCGGGGAACAAACTCCAGGCAGGAAGCACCTGCTCGGGCAACCAGATCGCCTTATCCGATGCAAGCGTCGCGCGGTTTCATCGCTAGAAATGTTGAAGGCGTGGCAACGATCATGAAACCAAGGAGAACCAGAAAATGAAACATATCGTGGCCTCTGCCGTTATCGCGCTCACCTGCACCGCCTGTGTTGAAACCAGCGGCAGCAGCAGCGTGCAGACCGGTTCCGGCAATGACACCGCGGAGGGATCGGTTCGCGGAAGCGTGAGCGCGCGTTCGGGCGGCGGCTACACCTTCGTGCTGACTCGGGGCAGTACGGTCTGCACCGCTGTGTTCGAGGATGTCGCCGCCGCGGGAGCGACCGAGCTCTCGGATCTGGATTGCAGCGGTGGAAATGAGGGCACGGCGACCGTCGTCTACGGCCCGGATGCGACACCCGACCGGGTCATCTATGCTGTCGACGGCCTCGGAGGCGGCACCGTTGATTTGTGAGGTCCTGTCTTGGAGCGACTCTCTAGCTCGGCCAATGATCTCAGGAGGATCACCATCATGAAAAGTCCTTTCGGCCATCGACGCTCCGGCCTGCACGCCGCAGCTGTCGCCTGCCTCCTCGCAGCCACGCCCGCCGCGTCGCAAGACATGTCCGAAGAGGACAAGCAGAAACTCGAGGCTTTTCTCGAGTTTCAATCCAATCTGCCGACCTTCCTGCCCACCGTGAACCTGATCGACGCCGATGCGCTGCCGATCACCTTCCCGTTTCGTATGGTAGGAGAACAGATCGTCGTCGATGTCGATTTCGGTGACGGCGTCGCGCGGCCCTTCATGCTGGATACCGGCGCACCGACCTTCGTGACGGAAAAGATCGGCGATGCGCATGGCGGCGAGGTGGTCACCGAGATGGTGACCATCGCCGGGGGCGGTGTCATCGAATGGTCACCCATGGTGAAGTTTCCCTCCGTCACCATAGGTGGGGCACTCAGGATCACCGACGTCACGGGTGGGGTCAACTGGGCAACCGAGGGGCCGTTCTACTGCATCACGCGCAACGGACTTATCGGATCGCAGGCCATGCGCAATGCGGTCTGGCAGATCCACTACGGAAACGAAGAGATCACCGTGGCCGCGACTGTCGACCAGATCGACCACATCGCCGATGCCATCGTACTTCCGTTCACGATCAAGGAGGACGGGCTCTCGCCAACGCCATGGGTTGAATTGGGCTTGGGCAACGGCAAGCTTGTGTTCATCGTCGACACCGGCGGCGGCGTTCCCTTGACGATCAACGCCGACGCCCTCGAAAAGGTCGGGCTCAGTTTACCCGAGGATGCGCCTGTGGCCGCCGGCATCTCCAGCGGCGCGGGGGGCGATTTCGACACGGCGTTGGCCGGGCTCACGGTTCCGATGATGTTCGGCGACACCGCGCTTCTTACGACCGCAGTCGTGGGTGACGGCCTCGCACCGACCACCGATGGCAACATGGGCGCGTCGTTCCTGAAGAATTTTGTCGTGACGTTAGATTGGTCGACCCAGACGATGTATCTTGACCCGTTGTTCGAGGGCGACCGCGTGCCGCTTCCGGGCGCGGCTTCGGTCGGAGTCGGCTTCCGCGGCGATGACCTCGCCGTGACATCGATCGCGAAAGGCGGGCCGGCGGACGAGGCGGGCCTGACCTTGGGCGAGGTCGTTACCGCGATCGACGGAACTGATGTGACCGACATTTCTGCCGACGCGTTCTGCGAGTTGAGGAAAGCGCCGTTCGAGACGGTCACGACGGCGTCCGGCCAAAGCTACGATGCCGGCATGCTCGAAGGGTTCTTCGACAGCCCGGAGTAGATCGCACGCCTGTCCGGGCCCTGCGTTCCGGACAACGCGACACGCTTCGCAAGGGACACGGACAATGACGCCCGACCAGATCATCGCCGCAATCGGCCTACTAATGGCCGAACCCGATCCGGCCTTCGACACGCTGCGCGCGGGCGGCTTCGATCCGCGTTATCCCGTCGCCGTCGATGCCTGCCCGGAGACAACTTCCCCGCTCGACATCGAGGGTCAGACGATCATCTGCGGAACGGTCAGCGTGCCAGAGAATTACGACGCGCCTGACGGTCGGCGCATCCCGTTGGAGTTCGCGCTCGGGCGGGCACATTCGACCAACCCTTTCGACGATGCCATCGTCTATCTGCATGGCGGACCGGCTGGGGGTGCGTTGTCCGCGATCGGTGCCTCGACCGACATCATTCTGGGCGATCACCGGCCGCATCGCGACGTGGTGACCTTCGACCAGCGCGCCTCGATGCTCTCGTCGACCACGATCCGCTGCAACGCGACGATGGCGGAGAACATCGTGGGCCTGGTCCGCACCGTGGAGAATGCGCCGACACCCGAAGGCGAGGAGCCGTTCGATCTCGGTGCGTTCTTCAAGCCCTGCATCGACGAGCTCTATGCCAGTGGCGCCGACCTGCCCGCCTACAACACCGAGAACAACGCCCGCGACGTCCGCGCGCTGATGTCTGCGCTCGGCTATCCGGAATACAACATCTTCGGGATATCCTATGGCACCCGCCTCGCGCTGGAGGTGCTGCGCACCGCGCCCGAGGGCGTGCGGTCGGTCATCATCGACGGCGTCGCCCCGCCGAACGTTCATCTCTATGATGATCTGTTCGGCCCCCATGCCGATTCCATCGAAGCGCTCTTCGATCAATGCGCCGCGCAGTCGGCCTGCGCCGAGGCCTATCCCGATCTCCGACAGACGTTCATCGACCTGGACACGGTCCTGACCGAAACGCCGATCCCCGCGGCGCGCGGCATGCCGACCATCGATGCCGATCTTTTCTACAACACCATCAACCAGCGCACCAAGCTCAGCGAAACCTGGGTCAAGGACCTGACCAGGTATCTGCCGCGTATCATCCATGAGCTGGCCGAGGGCGACCCCACCACTTTCGACTGGTATATGTCGACCTACGGCAAGAACGCCGGCGCCCCGCAAAGCGCGGCGGCGCTGCTGGGCCCGGCTGGCGCCACTCTCGGCGGGGACGAACGCGCGCTGGCCCTCTCGGTTCTCGAATCCGCGCAGAGCATGTCGGACCAGGCCGAAGGCGTCGCGGCGGTGATGGCCCAGCTCAAGCACGATCTCGTCGCGGGCACGGTGGCGGTTTCGGTGGCCGAAGCCTTCGACCAGCGGGCGTCAGAGGCGTTGCGGGAACTCTCCCAAGACGAGATTCCGGCTGCCGTTCAGGGCTATGCCCGGATGCAAGCGGGCGAACCGTCCCGTGCCGCCATCGGCTATTGGATCCTCGCGCATTTCCATGGACCCGACCAGACAGAGCTGATGAGCTTGGTCAATGCGATGAGCGAGGACGACATCGCACGGACCTTCGACATAGCGAGTGTGGAAATGGATCAGTACGAGGGTACCATCGAAAACCTGATGGGGCTTCGCATCTATGCCTGCCAGGAGGACTTCCCCTTCAATTCCCGAGAGAATGGCGCGAAGCTCGTGTCGGAGTTTCCCTATGATGTGATCGCCGGAGAGGAAGGGCGGGCGGCGCTGGAAAGCATCTACACCGTATGCGACCTTTTCGAGCCGGCCCCCCGGGAGGGGTTCCAGACGCCTGTCGTCTCGGATGTCCCGGTGCTCGTCGCCGGCGGAACGAACGACACCCAGACCTCGTGGAAATGGTCTCATCTAGCTGCGGAAACGCTCGGCACTTCCCAGGTCGTGATCTATCCCAACTCTGGACATGGCGCGTCGCTCTACTCGAAATGCGGACGCGACATCAACGCTAAGTTCATCCTGGACCCGGGTGCGGAGCTGGACCTGTCCTGTGTCGAAACCCTGACTCCGCAGTTCGAGCTTCCAGACGCAACACTTCCCTAGGCGGTGGTGGTCGGAAGCAAGCAAGCGGTGCTCATTTACAAGTTTTCAAACCAAGGAACGGAGAAATGCGGAACATGAAAATCACCATAAAAAATTGCGCCGGCCTTGTCGGCATCGCAATCCTTGCCGGATGTGTCGAAACCAGCGAGACGGCGCCTGCACAAGTGCAGCCCGCGGTCGGCAGTTCGACGGACATCTCGTCATTCCAGGGCGCACGTGCCGGACAGGCCGAGAATGGCCTTCAGAATCTGGGCTACGAGCTTGCTCGTACCGAAGGACTGACAGCCTACTGGTCCAATCGGGACACGGGCGCCTGCGCCCGCATCGTTTCCGCCGACGGTCGCTACGAGTCCGTGACCATGGTTCCTTCGGGAATTTGCTGACAATGGCGCGAGCGGGACGCCATTGCAAAGCCGCATCGCTCGCAGTCGCGGCGGGTGTGAAACGGGTTGACGGCACCGATGTTCAGGTTGCGTCGCGTGGGTCAGGTGAATGCTGACCCGCCGTCGTCTCCTCGCCGCAAGTGCCGCGACGCTCGCGGCAACCCGCCTCGGAACGGCGGAAGAAGCCCGGATCGACATTGCGAACATGCTTCCGGGCGACTTCACCTGGCGCCCGGAGCGTTCTCCGCAAGGGGCGGTTGCCGTGATCGCGTCGATCCCCGAGCAGCGGGTGCACGTCTATCGCAATGGTGTCCGGATCGCCGTATCCACCTGTTCGACCGGAAAGAGCGGGCACGAGACCCCGACCGGTGTTTTCACCATCCTGCAGAAAGATGCCGACCATCGGTCCTCGACCTATGGCGGGGCGCCGATGCCCAACATGAACAGATTGACATGGGACGGAATTGCTCTCCATGCCGGAAACCTGCCGGGGTACCCTGCATCGCACGGGTGCGTGCGACTGCCGATGGAATTCTCGCGGTTGCTCTTCACGGTCACGCATATCGGATCGCCCGTGATTATCTCCGGTGCCAACAACGACCCGTGGGACCTCGTGCACCCCGGACTTGTTCTGCAGACCTTCGCCGAACAGGAACTCGAGACGGCCGTTGAGAGCCTCGAGGCGCGCTCCCATCCGTCGGACTGGATCAACGAACAGCCTTACCCGATCACCACCGTACTGGCGACCGCAGCAGACCGGCGCCTGATCGTGATGGAGGACGGGCGCGAGGTCATGGAAGACGAGATCGCGATCCCCGATGGGCGCCCATTGGGTGAACATGTGCTCGTGTTGAAGGAACGGCGGGACGGCGGTCTGGGCTGGATGGGGGTCACGCATCATCCCGATCCTACGCACCCGCTTTGGCCCGAGGAACAGGTTCTAAACCGGCTGCGTCTGTCTTTCCGGGCGAATGCCCATATTGCCGAACGCTTGCACCCAGGGATGACTTTCGTCGTATCCGATCTCGCCGCGACACCGGACCGACAGTCCGGCGAAAATTTCGTGATACTGACGGGCGAGCAACTCACGTCGCCTCGCCCGCCGCAGCGCCTTGTAGGTCCATGAGACTGCTCGCGGCCCTTCTGTCCTCACTCGCCATGTCGGGCGCGTCCCTGGCGCAGTCCGGCGGTCAGGACCCCGATACTCATCTCCCGGACACGGACTTCGTCGTCGTCGATATCGACGGAGCCGTGAACATGCGGGCGGGACCGACCACGGACGCAGACCGGTTGCAGCGCCTGGCCGACGGCACGCTTCTGCGCCGCGTGACGTGCGAGGCCGGAAGGGATGAAAGCTGGTGCGAGGTCGAACTGGCGGACGGTAGCCTGGAGGGCTGGGTTGCCGCACGGTTTCTCGTGGCCTGGTATGGTGCCGATCCTTTCGCCCTCGAGAGTACTGCAATTCCGTCTGACCGCCGGATCGAAAACCGGGGCGAAGGAACCTATGCGGGCACATTGGAAAAGGGCGAAGTTCTTGACCTCATGCTGTCTCCTCCTGCCGACACCGTGGTCGGGGTCACCCTCAAGGCTGCCGCTGCCATCGGCACTTCGGTTTTTTCGCAGGATGCCGCGCCTCTCGCCTCCGGCCGCGGCACAAGCGAACTGGCGGTGCTGCTGCCCGAAGGCGGAAAACTTCTGATCCGAATAGCTGACATGGATGGCGATGGCGGCAACTGGAAACTGGATGTCGCATACGATTGACACTGGCAGCGACAGCCGGAACGTGGCGCCAGGGTCAGCTTCTCAATCCAGGCTGCTTTGGCTGGATATCGCGCGTTCCGTGGCGTTGCTTGGGATGATCGTATTTCATTTCACGCGTGACCTCGAGGTGTTCGGCTTCATCGCCTCCGGAACGACCCTGACAGGCGGTTGGGCGACCTTCGCGCGCCTCGTGGCCGGGAGCTTCTTGTTCCTCTCCGGCCTGAGCTTCGTTCTGGCACATCGGGGCGGTTTCAGGACAAGGGCCTGGGCGCGCCGTCTCGTCATCATCTGCGGAGCCGCCGGTCTCGTGACGATTGCCACGCTTGCCGTCTTTCCGACGCGCTTCATATATTTTGGCATATTGCACGCGATCGCAGCCGCCAGCCTGATCGGGGTGTTTTTCCTTCATGTCCCGGCCATGGCAGCGCTTTTCACCGGCCTTGCAGTTCTTGCGATCGATCGATTTGTCGGACCCGGCATATTGCAAAGCCAGTGGCTCGTCTGGACCGGGTTGAGCGTGGCGGCCCAGCCCTCGCTCGACTTCATCCCGCTCGTGCCTTGGCTTGCGCCGTTTCTGTTTGGCATGGCCCTGGCACGCTTGCTTCCCAGCGAATCTTCCAGGTCTAGTTGGTCGACGAAACCATGGCTTCGCATGGCAGCATGGCCCGGCCAGCACAGTCTGATGGTGTATCTGCTGCACCAGCCGCTTCTGCTCGGATTGGTCTGGGGCTCCGCGCAATTGCTAAGGTAGTGGCAAGGGAACTCCTCGGGGTCGCTTGGAAGCAACTCGAAACAGCCGGTATCCTGCGCATGCCGACGCGCCCGCCTCGTGCGAGAGTGATCCAGACCAGTCCCGGCTGGAGCCACAACCGCACAGTCCGTCCTGTTCTGTGGCTTATCCGAAAACGGCAAAGCCTTCGGACAATCGCTGATAAATCGCCAAAAGGCTTGCCGCAGCGATCGTCGCAGCCGCAATCGGCGCAACAAGGAGCCACCCGGCCAGCATTCTTGTTGCGTGTCGTAGCCCGGTCGTGTTGATCTGCCCGCGCAAGACAGCCTCTTCAGCGGCGATCCTGCGACAGGCCCGGCCAAGTGCCAGAACGATGATTGCCACGGCGACATAAGCAAATCCGACCACGACACTGACGACGACCGTCTGTGCGTTTCCGCGAGACAGCGCGCTCCCGATGATCAGCAGGGCATCCAGAAAACAGAGGGCCGCTCCCAGTCTGCAAACCAATGACAGAGCGCTTGTCATGGATGTAGGGGTCTTGGCCCCTGCGGCGCCTTAGTCATCATCAGGAACATGATCCCCGGCCTATGCCGCCACCGGAGAGCGGCGACGCAGTGCAACTGAACACAACGGAACCTGTTCAGAGCGAGCCTTCGCTGCCGGTATACATGACCCCGGCCACTTGACCCGAGGGGCTCGATTGGCAGGACCAAGGTGCGTCGGCGCCTGCGACGGTAGCCCGAACGCCGATACCGGCCTCTCCCTCGACGACGTCGAAAACTGCCACATCGGATACGGGACGGCCGGTCTCCTGCGCGATGGCGGCACGACAGGCGTTGGCGGCGGTGGAATTCAGATCTCCACCGGCGACAGCCGGCGTGACCGTGGAGCCTTCGTTTTCAACGCAGCCCGCGAGAAGGCTCAGGCCAATAAGGCCGAGCGTGGCATAGGTTCTCAAGTTCATTGCTTCTCTCTCTCTCTCTTGTTGGACCCGTGGTGTCATCTTCGGCGAACGTTCAACTGAGAAAAAGGGAAAACCTCGCATGACCTGTGACCTGCCCCCCGGAAAGTCCCTCACCGCGATGTAGAGTCTGCCCAACCTGAAGGAGCAGACGAGATGAGGAAAAGCCGTTTCACCGAGGCGCAGATTATCGGGATGCTCAAGGAGCAAGAGGCCGGGATGCCGACGGTCGAGATGTGCCGCAAACATGGGCTGAGCCCGGCGACGTTCTACAAGCTCAAGGCGAAGTATGGCGGAATGGACCTGTCCGATGCCAAGCGGCTGAGGGGAAATCCTCCCCGTTTTAACGGGGCGCGACTGTAGAACTTACGCGGTCATTTTCAGTTTCATGGCATGTGTAACCCCGCCGATACCCATGTTGGGGCGTTCGTTGTTGTAGGTCCATAGCCATTCGGTGGCGATCTGCTGCACCTCCTCGATGGTTTCGAAGATGTAGAGGTCCAGCCATTCATGCCGGACCGTCCGGTTGTAGCGCTCGACATAAGCGTTCTGCTGTGGCTTGCCGGGCTGGACGTAGGTCAGGGCGATGCCTTGCTTCTCGGCCCAGGTCATGAGCGTTGAACTGACGTATTCGGGGCCGGTAACCGTTCCGCTGGTTCTCCCGGTCCGGGCTGCGCTCGCCGTGGCCCCCACCGCACACGGCGGCCACTTCGATATCCATCAGCCGCTGCGCGGCATCCTGGATCAGCTCCCGCAGGAAATCCGCGTCATCGCTCTTGGCGATCACGCCCGGAAGGTCGATCATGGTCTCGGTCATCGTGCTTTCCTTCGTTGTCGTCGGCTTGAACAACCTCAGACTACGAAGAAGCGGGGTGGTCGCCAGACAGGCCCCGCGCTGCGCTACCCCGAATGGCTCCGCGCGCGGCCGTCTACACCACCCGGTGGGAAACTACCAATGGCAAAAGAATACATTGTGCGAGATCGGTCGAAATGGCGACCCCGGCAGGACTCGAACCTGCAACCTGCCCCTTAGGAGGGATTCATTCATTTTCCTGATCTTTCTTTGTTTTTCTGTGCTTACGCTTCTTAACCGGGGCCACCTGTGCATGGTTTGTACGAAACCGCGCCCTGACTGCAGCCTCGTCTGTCTCTGCATGGGCGTAAATTCGCATCGGCAATGTGGCGTCTGACCATCGCCCTGCCTTGGCCGCCGTGACGGGATCGACCCCCTGCCGTACCACCAGTTCGGTGTAGAACCCGTGCCGCCCGGCGCGGTGGGCGGACAGGTAAGGAATGCCCGCGCGCTTGCAGATTGTTTTCCAGCGATTGTTGTAGCCGGTCGAGCTTCCGTATCCAAAGACGCGAGGCGACAGCACTTGCCCAGTCTTGAGGTTCTTGGGCCGCTTAGGCTTCAGCGCCACTAGCTCGGCCATCATCTGCGGCGAGACGGTGATCCACCCTTCAGGGTGACCCTTCTGTGCCTTGATCTTCACTTGGTAGGATGCTGGTCGCAGATCGCCCGGTTCGATCGAGATCGCTTGGTCAATCCGGGCCGCTGTCTCAAACATGAAACGGGCCAAGGCCGCGTTGTAAGGATCAGCCTCCGCGCAAAACGCCTCGATCCAGTCGCGCGTCGCTGGGGTGCGTTCGATGCGACTTGTCTTGCCACGCCGCTCGTCCTGCGCGATCCGCTCGAACTTGTCGTAGCGTTTGACCGTCAGATGCGGCGTCCCCTTGTGCTCATGCGCATGGTTGATGACTGCCCGCGCCGGGGTCACGATCTCGCGCCACCAGGTATCGGTGCAGGCATTCGGCTTCAGCTTGCGGCCAAGGCTTTTCAGCAGCGCGCCGGTAATCGCTCCCAGCGGCATATCCCCGATCAGGTCCAGGATCGGCAGAAGTTGCCGCGCATCTTTGGCGGTTGCCGGATAGAAGTTGACCGCATCAGCGAACCGCAGGCTATGCTCTTCCCCGACAAGGTGCCTGCGGATCTGCAGCTGCGTTTCGTCGTTTATCCAGTCCCGCGCGCCAGCTTCAGTAGTCGCTCGCGTGCTTTGGCGGTATGGACCGGCGATCGGTCGGCCATTGTACTCGACCCAGCCCTTGACCCAGAAGACGGAGCCACGCTTGTAGATTTCGAGCGGCATGCCTGTCCTTCCTCGAAGATGGTGTCAATTTGCGCGGGAGTGATCAGCATGGTCCGTCCCAGCCGGAAGAACGCGCCGGTGTCGTTGGCCTTCTCGCGCAGCGTCCGCTCCGAAATATCGATCCCGTGCGTGGCCATGATCTCGACCCACTGAGCGGGCGTCTTCCCGATGGTGAGGATCTGGGACTGCTCCGCATGTTCCGTGTTCATCATCGCCTCATCCTTTCCGGCCGCTGCGCGCAGTCTTTGGAGCAGCCGTGACGGTGAACTGCGAGACATACTTTTCCCACGCCCCGCTCGGGATCTTCGGGTTCCGCTTTCCGGGGGCGGTGAAGATGTGATCCAGCATGTCTTCGCGGATCAGATAGCGGATGTTGGACACTGGGATGCCCACCCGTTCGGCCAGTTCCTTTGGGGTTTCCAGCAGCTTTTCCATGCTTCGCCTCATCAAACCGTTTGCTTACAAACTGAGGCGGGGAAAATCGTTTTGCGTTCAGAATGAAACAAAACTACGCTGAATCTGCATGAATCAAGCGTGTCGCCATCGTTCGTATCTAACTTTGATATATTTGACTACGAATGAGGTCAACACAAATACAAACGAAAGTTGAACATGGCTGTATCGGGCCTTGGACATCGCCTTGCGGCAGTACGGAACATGGCGCGTCTCTCCCAAGAGGAGATGTCGCAGAAGCTTGGCATCAGCCGAAGCGCCTATCAGAACTACGAACGTGGCCAGCGAGATCTGACCGCGCAGTTGCTTTTGGAAATCTACGCGGCCTTCGACGTTGACCCCCTCTGGATGCTGGAGGGTGACACCGAAGACGGCAAGAACCGTCGGCATGAAGAGATCGCGGCGGCCTATCGCAAGATCGGGATAGCCGTAGAGCGGCGGATCATTGATCGCGACCTATCCGTGACCCCGGAAAAGAAATGGGATGCCATCGAATTCCTGTTCGATGAGTTCCTGAACACCGATGCCTTGGCCGCCGATGGCGGGGCACCGGATACCACGAGAATTGACAGTGTTTTGAGGCTTGTAAGCTGATGTTGGATCAAGAATTCCCCGATGATGTGATGAACCTGCGCCCGCGCAAATTGCGGCTTGGCCGGGATGTCGAACGTTTGCTGGAAGGTGTGTGCGGCACAGAAGAAGACTCCGGCAGGTCGCGCAACAAACAGGCCCTTCGCCCGAGCGCTGACAGTGCCAACGCGATCCGCTGTGCAGCCTGCGGGCAGGTCGAATACATAACCCGAGAACACTGCCGTTGCGGCCACTACCTCGTCGGCCAGATCGAAGACGAATACTTCGCCTACGAACGTGGCCTCGCCGATGCTCATGAACGTCTCTCGACGGCAGCGGAGCGCAAACTGAAACCGCTCAGGCTCGCAACACTGGCAGGCTTGCCTTTCATCGTCTGGCCCTTCCTCCACGCGTTCCTTTACGGCGCAACCGGACCGCTCACGATCTGGCTCTGGATGCTTCCCGGAATAGCCATTTACGGCCTCTTCGGCCTCATCCAGGCCATGATCAACGCGAAGCGCAACGCCAGCGCCCAAGAGCTGCAGGCCGCCACCTTCGAGCAGTTCCTGATCGACCGCGCGCCCGTAACAAGTACCTGAGTCCGCATGAGCAACGCCCCGCAGATCGATGCCTTCATCGCCCGCTGGAAAGACACCGGCGGCAGCGAGCATGCCAATTACCAGCTCTTCGTGATTGAGCTGACCGAATTGCTGGGCCTCGACCGGCCCAACCCGGCCACGGATGACGACAGCAACGACCATTACCGGTTCGAAAGGCCCGTCACCTTCGCCCATACGCACAAGCGCACCACGGGCTTCATCGATGCCTATCGCGCGGGGCATTTCGTGCTCGAAACCAAGCAGGGCGTGAATCAGAAAAAGAACCGCGCCGCCGATTTGGCCAAGGGCACCGCCGCGCGCAGCCAGAAGCGTATCGGCCACGGCGTCCGGGGCACCGCCGCATGGGACGACACCATGCTAAAGGCGCGCAATCAGGCCGATAACTACGCCCGCGCCGTCGCGCGCGAGGATGGCTGGCCGCCCTTCCTGATGATCGTCGACGTAGGTCATGTGATCGAGCTTTACGCCGACTTCTCGAAACAGGGGCAGGGCTACAACCAGTTCCCGGATGGCAATCGCTACCGGGTCTACCTCGAGGACCTGCGCAAGGACGAAATCCGCGATCTCCTCTGCACGATCTGGACCGATCCCTACAGCCTCGACCCCTCCCTCACAGCCGCCGAAGTCACGCGAGATATTGCCGCTCACCTTGCCGAATTGGGCAAGAGCTTTGAAGGCCAAGGGCACGACAGCAAGACGGTGGCCAGCTTCCTCATGCGCTGCCTCTTCTCGATGTTTTCAGAGGATGTCGAACTGATCCCGCGCGGCAGTTTCGAGGAATTACTGCAAAAGCTGCGCGGACACCCTCAAGATGCCGAGTATGCGCTATCTGGGCTGTGGCAGGCCATGGACAAAGGCGAATACGCCCACGCGCTTTTGACCAAAGTCAAACGGTTCAATGGCGGCCTATTCAAGGACCCGTCTGCGTTGCCGCTCAACAACCAGCAATTAGATCTTTTGATCGAAGCTGCCGAGGCCGACTGGAAACAGGTCGAACCGGCGATCTTCGGCACTCTCCTCGAACGCGCGCTCGATAAGCGCCAGCGCCACAAGCTGGGTGCGCATTACACGCCCCGCGCCTATGTGCAGCGGCTGGTCACGCCCACCATCATCGAACCCCTGCGCGAGGATTGGCGCGATGTACAGACCGCCGTCCAGCGCCTGACCGAGGATGGCAAGACCGACGAGGCGCTCAAGCTGGTCCGCGACTTCCACCATCAACTGTGCGAGACCACCGTGCTCGATCCCGCCTGTGGGTCGGGGAACTTCCTTTACGTCGCGCTTGAGATGATGAAGCGGCTGGAGGGTGAGGTCACATCGCTGATGATCGAACTGGGCGACACGCGCCCGCTGATCACGGTGGACCCGCACCAGTTTCTGGGGATCGAGCTGAACCCCTGGGCCGCCAATGTGGCCGAGTTGGTGCTGTGGATCGGCTACCTGCAATGGCACTACCGCACCTATGGCGCCGCCGCCCCGTCAGAGCCTGTGCTGCGCGACTTCAAGAACATCCGCAACGCTGATGCGGTGCTGGAATGGTCGGGCCGCACCCCGCGCATGGATGCGGATGGCAACCCCGTCACCCGCTGGGACGGCGTGACCACCATGCGCCATCCCGTGACGGGGGAGGAGGTGCCGGACCCCGCCGCGCGGGTGCAGGTCTATGACTATGCCAAGCCGAAACCGACCCAATGGCCCCGCGCGGAGTTCATTGTCGGCAACCCGCCCTTCATCGGGGCGTCACGCCTGCGGGACAATCTGGGCGATGGCTATGTCGAGGCGCTGTGGGCGGCCTATCCCAAGATGCCGCAAAGCGCCGATCTGGTCATGTTCTGGTGGGAAAAGGCGGCGCTCGCCGCACGGGCCTACGACGCGAAGAAGGGCAAGGGCACGCGCCGGTTCGGCCTGATCACCACCAATTCCCTGCGCCAGACCTTCAATCGACGCGTGCTGGAGCCGCATCTGAACGATCCGAAAAAGCCGCTCTCGCTGCTCTTCGCCATCCCGGATCACCCTTGGGTCGAGGCTCAAACTGGCGACGCAGCCGTTCGGATCGCCATGACGGTTGCCGGGGCAGGTAACCGGGCCGGGCGTCTGCTGACACTGGCGACGGAGAGCAAGGAGAAGAGCGAGGCGGATGGGCGTCTAGTTACATTCGATCATCAAGTCGGAAAGGTTTTTGCGAACTTACGAATTGGACCGGATGTACTGAGTGCAAAACCCCTAAGTTCGAATAAGGCCCTTGCATTCCGAGGAATTTACATGTTCGGAGCCGGGTTTTCAGTTTCCGAGGAGAAAGCTAAGTCGCTTGGCCTAGGTGATGAAATTGTTGTTGGCGAGCAGATCAAGCCTGTAGTTAATGGCCGTGATGTAGTTTCGGGTACCCAAAAGAATTTTGTGATCGACTTGCTTGGCTACGAAGAGGGCGAGGTCAGAAAGCGATTTCCCAAACTATTTCAGCACCTTTACGACACAACCAGATTGGAGCGCGCAGAGAACAACAACCAGTGGAGAAGAGAAAACTGGTGGGTGCTCGGTGATCCAGCTCGGAATATGCGTCCGGCAATGGCTGCGCTTGACAGCTTTTTTGTTACGCCCATGACAGCCAAGCATAGGTATTTCACCCGCCTAGAAAAACCTTTGATAGCAGATCAAGGGTGCATCTCATTTGCGTTTTCCGATGCCAATTTAATGGCGGTTATGAGTTCTAGAGCACACGTGGTCTGGGCGCTTGCCGCCGGTGCTCGACTGGGTGTCGGCAATGATCCACGCTACAATAACTCCCTTATTTTTGAACCTTTCCCCTTCCCCGACCTCACCGACGATCAGCGCACCCGCCTCCGCGCCCTTGGGGAAGAGCTCGACGCCCACCGCAAGCGCCAGCAGGCCGCGCACCCCAAGCTGACCCTGACCCAGATGTACAACGTGCTGGAAAAACTCCGCGCCGGGGAAACCATCGCGGGCAAGGACCGCGAGATTTACGATCAGGGCCTGATCGGCATCCTCAAGGACCTGCACGACCAGATCGACGCCGCCGTGGCCGAGGCCTATGGCTGGCCCGTGGACCTGAGTGACGAAGACATCCTCTTCCGCCTCGTCGCCCTGAACAAGGAACGCGCCGAGGAAGAAGCGCGCGGCCATATCCGCTGGCTCCGCCCCGACTACCAGAACCCCGAAGGCCGCGTTGCCGCGAAAGGCAAGACCAAGGACATGGACCTCGGCGTCACGGCAAAGGTCGAAAAAGCCCCCTGGCCCAAAACCCTTCCCGACCAGATCGCCGCCGTCCGCGAGGCGCTCACCGAAATGGGCGAAGCCACCCCCGACCAAATCGCCCGACGGTTCATGCGAGCGCGGACGACCAGCGTGAAGCCATTGTTGGATAGCTTGGCGGCACTGGGACAGGCCGAGAAGGTTGAAGAGGGGAGGTATGCGGCGTGACCGGAAACATTCCGCCTCTGCCTGTCGAGCGTTTGCTTGATGAAGAACTCCTTAGAAATGCGCAAAGGGCATCCGGCTTGGAACGGGTGGCCTTCTTGGCCGGGCCGTTCATTAGAACAGACAAAGCACCTCGAAAGAGCTCGCGCAACACCGCCGCGGTGTTGCGCTATTTCCTTTTCCACAAGCTCACGAACGCTGGCTGGCAAGTAACGCTGGGCGAGTATGAGAAATTGATTGGTGCAACTGCACCATTACTTGGCGATCAAAACAATGCAGCCCTGGCCGAGTTCGATCACGCAAAATCGCGCAGAACCGACGCCGTAGTAATGCTGCCAAGCAGCCCCGGAAGCTTCCTTGAACTTGGATCGTTTTGCCATGACGAAGATATTTGCAGGAAGATGCTGGTCATCGTCGATGCCCAGTATCAAACCCATGAAAACTATATGAACACAGGGCCCATCATTGAGGCACGAGAGAACGGCGCCAGCGTCGAATTCATTGACTACGCGGACAAAGACCTTTGCTGGACCCACGTTGAGCCTTTTGTAACCGCTCGCGCCAGGAGAAGAGCCGCCAGAAGGATAACTGGACGATGAAAACCATTGACCCGCTCTTTGCCTACCTTTCGATCTTGGCTGTTATTCAGCCCGCGAGAATTCAGGATATCGAAGAATTCTCGTCCAAACTTCTGGGGAAGGAGCTTTCCAACTGGCTAAGTGAAAACGAAAAACTGCGCGAAGCGCACTTGGACGCCAGAGAGAATGGTTTGGTCACGGCGGTTAGGCGCGGTGTGTATTTCATGACACCTACGGGCAAGCAGGTTGTGCGTCGTGAAGGCCTTGAGCGCTCCATCGACAACCGGCGTTTGTTCTTGATGAAAGCCCAGCGTAGGAGGTACAAGTAATGTGCGAGTTGGTATCGCGTTCAGCTTGTTCGCTGCTTCGGCGAGCCGTTGTTCAGGTTTGGTTTGAAGGGGCTCGCGGCCTAAGTCCAAGAGGCATTTTGCCCAAGGTCTCGGCCAAAATGCCTCTTGGACTTAGGCCGCGCGCTCAAGGCAGTCTTCGCTTCAGAGACTGGAAGTTGCTGTAGATGCCAACTCGCTCATACTACTTCCCCAAAGACTTTGCGCACCTAGAGGAAATCCTTCGGGCGGAACCAGGTAATTTTCCTGACGACGAAACTGCGCGCTTCCGAGAGCTTGGGCTACCGCCCATACCGACCACGGGAGCATTGCCGCTGTTCCTCGGAATCAGCCCGAAGACTATTTTCTCAATCCGCCGTCGGCCCAGGAAACACTATCGTTCTTTTCCTTTGAAGAAGAAGGATGGCACCAAGCGCGACATCGATACACCACGGACCTACCTCAAGGTCATCCAGTGGTGGATCTTGGACAACATCCTGAACCATGTGGAGATCGCTGAGAACGTCTTCGGTTTTGTGGCTGGGCGAAGCGCGGTCCAGAATGCCAAGTACCATCTTGGCGCAAAGCATGTGCTCAATGTCGATATCCGGCAGTTCTTCCCATCGATCACGATTGACCAGGTGCGTGAAATCTTCGTCTCGCTCGGCTACAAGGAAGATGTAGCGGAAATGTTGGCAGAGTTGTGCTGCCTAGATGACCGTGTACCGCAAGGCGCGCCGACAAGCCCGGCAATTGCCAATTTGGTTCTACGCGGACTGGATGAGCAGCTGTCACGTTTGGCCGACGAGGCAGGCCACCGATACTCGCGATATGCGGACGATCTGACTTTCAGCTCACAGCAACGAATTGAGCCGGCATTTCTCGATTCAGTGCAGCAAGAAGTTGAACAAGCAGGGTTCGAGCTGAAGCCGGAGAAAACCAGGTTTTCTGGATTCGAAGGACGGATGGAGGTCACGGGTGTTGTCATCAACGACAAGATGCAGCCATCTCGCGTTTGGCGTAAACGCACCAGAGCCAAACTTCACCGCTTCAGTCAAGCTACGAGGTTAACACGACGCGAACTGGCTTATCTGCAAGGGATTCTAGGTATGGCAGCTCAGTTTCCCGAAAGTATTCAGATGCTCAAACTTTCGAAGGATGCTGCTGGGCTTATTGAAGCGAAATCGCATACTGTTGTTGGAAGGGGGGAAAGCCCGGTCTTGCCTAGTGGGCTAACCTTAAGACAAGCAGAGGTGCTAGCTCAGCTTGCGCCAAAAAGAACAAACATCGAAATTGCAATGCGGTTGGGGACTACTGAATCTGCCGTTAAGAAGAGGCTTCAAGGGGCTTTCAGGAAGATCGATGTCACTGAGCGGCATACCGCCGAACGGTGGGCATCGGAGAATTTATAGCGCTCAGAATGCAAGAAAATTGGACCGCGTTCTTTACGAACACCAATTCACCTCTCGGAGAAATATGTGAATACGCAACGTGATATAGACTTAATAAATGAGTTGCGCTCTCACCCCGTGGAGACTCCGTGGCTGGAGTTCAAGAGCAATTTGTCTGACGAAGTTAAGATCGGCAAATTAATCTCCGCTCTTTCAAACTCAGCTCGGCTGGAAGGTAAAGATCAGGCCTTTCTGGTTTGGGGAATAGAGGACCGCTCCCACAACGTTATCGGTACGTCTTTCGACCCGTTCTCGAAACAGGTCGGCAATCAGGTATTCGAACTGTGGTTGCGTCAAAGACTCAGTCCTGCTCCAGCGTTGAACTTTCGATCTGTTGCACATCCGGACGGAAATGTTGTCTTGTTGGAAATTCCTGCTCCGACGATGGCACCGATAAGTTTTGAAAGCGTTCCATATATTCGCATAGGTAGTGCGACACCGAAGCTCTCTGACGATGCTAGCCGATATCAGGCATTGATTGAGAAGATGCGGCCTTACACTTGGGAACAAGGCATTGCTGTGAACTATTTGTCTTCTGACGACGTACTGCGATTGCTGGACTACCCATCTTACTTCTCGCTTACGCGCCAACAACTGCCAACTAATCGCGATGACATTCTAGAAAAGCTCTCGCGTGAGCGACTTATTCAGAAAGACGTAGGCAGTCGCTGGAACATTACAAACTTGGGTGCCATCTTGTTTGCAATTGATCTCAGAGAGTTTGGGGGCAGTCTTGAGCGAAAAGCTGTTCGCTTTGTTCGCTATAATGGCATTGATCGGACGGCGGTTGTTTCGCATCGCCGAGACGGTCAGAAGGGCTATGCGTCTGGTTTCGAGGGGCTTCTTTCGTATATCAATGGCTTGCTCCCGCAGAATGAGCTTATCGGACAAGCCCTTCGGGAAGAGCATCCTTTGTTTCCGCAACTATCGATCCGTGAACTTGTGGCCAATGCCCTAATTCACCAAGACATGACCATTACCGGGGCGGGACCACAAATTGAGCTGTTTGAGGACCGTATCGAAATCACGAACCCAGGCGCACCCCTTGTTGATACTGATCGCATGATTGATCTACCGCCGCGCTCCCGGAATGAGTCCTTGGCCTCGCTTATGAGGCGAATGGGTATGTGTGAAGAACAGGGAAGCGGCTTGGACAAGGTGTTCCGGGAGGTTGAGGTCTTCCAGCTGCCAGCACCTTTATTGAAGGCCAATGAAACGTCAATGCAAGTGGTCATGTATGGACCCAGAACCTTCGCGGAAATGAGCGGTGAGGAACGAGTTCGTGCATGTTATTTTCATGCTGTTTTACAGTTTATGGCTGGTGAACGCATGAAGAACACAACCCTCTGCCAGAGGTTTGGAATTGATACCCGAAATGCAGCGCAAGCTTCGGGGGTCTTGAAGAGGGCCTTGGAGGCAGGACTTATCAAGTACGCGGACGAGGACCACCCACGCGCTGGTTACCATCCTTGGTGGGCGTAGTTTCTTGATCCATTCTTGATTTTTCATCTGTATGACTTGATGATACCTCGGATAGCATGAGCAAAATCAATTGCTTGGCTACGTTTTCAGGCTGCTGGATTTCTTGATCGTGTCTTGATCTTGAACAGCAAAATCAGCTTGAGCAACACTGACACAGCTCCGTCTGCACAAAATGTGGGTGGTCCGGAGGCTGAGCCACTAAATCTAGGCGCTGTCGCTCTTGTCCCTTTCTTGATCGTCTCTTCCAAGACAAGCGAAAGAACCGTTTTGAGGATCAGGCACCGTTGTTCTCAATCCCTCCAACGCCTTGTCGACCTCGCGCGCCTTCTTGGTTCGCCCTGAACAATTCCTAACCTACTGATTCTCAGCGCAGATCACGCTGGAGCGCTGGT
>NZ_QDFI01000071.1 GCF_003254465.1 Meridianimarinicoccus zhengii | reverse complement strand
GCACTCAAATCTCCCTCGGCAGGCTCCAGAACGACAGGCCAGAAGGTTGTTCAGCCTGAACGACTTACCGTCCACGCTGCCCTTGACCCCCATGCCGGTGACCGCCTCGAAGTCATGCGCGCTGGCAAGGTCTATCCCGCGCGCCTCGGCCCCGCGAACAATGGCCTCGGCCAGGGGGTGCTCCGACCCGCGTTCAAGGCTGGCGGCCAGCCGCAGGACCTCTTCCTCGTCATGGCCGTCCTCGGGAAGGACGGCGGCAAGCTCCGGCTTGCCCATGGTCAATGTGCCGGTCTTGTCGACTATCAGGGTGTCGACCTTCTCGAACGCTTCCAGAGCTTCGGCATTCTTGATGAGGACGCCCGCCTGAGCGCCGCGTCCGGTCGCCGTCATGATCGACATCGGTGTCGCGAGCCCGAGCGCACAGGGACAAGCGATGATGAGCACCGCAATGGCGGAAACGAGACCATAGGCGAGGGCAGGGGAGGGCCCCCAGATCGACCAGGCAATGAATGAAACGATGGCCACGGCGATCACGGCCGGCACGAAATGCCCTGCCACTGCGTCGGCGAGCTTCTGGATGGGCGCGCGCGACCTTTGTGCGGCTGCCACCATCTCGACGATCTGCGCGAGCATCGTGTCCTCGCCGACGCGTTTCGCTTCGATGATAATGCTGCCAGTGCCGTTGATCGTGGCACCAGTAACGGTATCGCCTGTCACCTTTTCGACCGGCACGGGTTCGCCGGTGAGCATCGACTCGTCGACAGAGGACCGCCCGTCGATCACTTCGCCATCCACCGGCACTTTCTCGCCCGGTCGTACCCGGATGTGATCGCCGATCTGGACATTCTCAAGCGCTACTTCTTCCTCACTTCCATGGGCACGGATAATTCGGGCGCTCTTGGCGGCAAGGTCGAGCAGAGCTCGAATGGCGGAGCCGGTTCGCTCACGTGCGCGCAGCTCCAGGATTTGGCCGAGCAGAACCAGCACGACAATCACTGCCCCTGCCTCGAAATAGATGCCGACATTGCCCTGGTCGTCGCGGAAGCCCGCAGGGAAAAGGCCTGGTGCGATCACCGCGACGGTGCTGAAGGTCCAGGCCGCGATGACGCCCATGGCGATCAGGCTGAACATGTTGAGGTTCAGCGTGCGGAAGCTCTTCCAGCCTCGCACGAGAAACGGCCAGCCGGCCCAGAGAATGACCGGCGTCGCCAGGATCAGCTCCAGCCAGTGAGCAAGCCTTTCCCCCGTCCAGTCGCGAATGGGCATGCCGACATAGCCGCCCATCGCGAGCAGGACGACGGGGATGGTCAGCGCCCCGCCAATCCAGAAGCGGCGGGTGAAATCAACGAGTTCGGGATTCGGGCCTTCGTCACCAGTGGGCACGCCCTTGGGTTCCAAAGCCATCCCGCAGATCGGGCAGTCACCCGGTCCGACCTGCTCGATTTCGGGGTGCATCGGGCAGGTGAAAATCGTTCCCTCGGGCATCGGCTCCGGCGCCGGCCCTGCACCCAAATACGTCTCGGGCTCGGCGTCGAACTTGTCCTTGCATCGTGACGAGCAGAACAGAAACTCTTCGCCCGCGTGAGTTGATCGGTGTTTGGCTGTCGCGTGATCGACCTTCATCCCGCAGACGGGATCAGTGACTTCGCGTGTTTCTGCTTTTTTAGTGTCCATGTCAGGTTCCTTCGGCAGGCTGCTGACAATTCACTTAATGCTTCTAGTTGCTGGAAGGTCAATAGAAGCCTGCACCCTTTCAAATGTTCGATCCCAGACGCGGCCTCCAACCTTCCAGCGCTGGAAATTGAAACCAAATGCCAATGACTTAGTTGAACCGGTAGCAACTGAAAGAAGGAATAAGATCATGATGGATGGTGGAATGATGGGTGGCGGCATGATGCTTGGCATGGGAATCGTCTGGCTTCTTGTCATCGTGGTGCTGGTTCTCGCGATCATTGCGCTGGTGAAATACTTGCGCACATAGCGGAAAGCCGGAGTGTCTCCATGGCGGATGAAAGCAAGCCAGTCGTCATTGTCACGGGGTCGAGCGGGTATCTCGGGTCCGCGGTGGTGCGGCGATTACACGGTTGCTACCGCGTCGTCGGACTTGACCGGTATTCGCCGCCCCATCCGCCGCATCAGGCCGAGTGCGTCTGCTTCGACATCACCGATCAGGCAAGTGTCGATACCGCGCTTGATCGTGTGCGGCTGGCTTACGGCGACAGGATTGCCGCCTGCATTCACCTTGCGGGCTATTTCGATCTCAGCGGCGAGGATGATCCGGCGTATGATGCCGTTACGGTCGAAGGCTCAAAACGGCTGATGAAGGGTCTTCAGGGGTTTGAGCTTGAACAGTTCGTCTTCGCTTCCACCATGCTTGCCCATGCGCCGACCGAGCCGGGGGAGCCGATAGACGAGGATCATCCTCTCGATCCCAGGTTTCCTTACCGCGCATCCAAGGTGCGCACGGAGAAGGTACTGCGCGAGGTAAGGGGCGACGAGAAACTCGTGCTGATGCACCCCGCCGGTATCTACGATGACAACGGGCAGTCGACTTTTCTGACCCACCAGATCGCCCGCATTCACGAACGACGATTCAGCGGCAAGGTTTATCCTGGCGATCTGTCGCGCGGGCAGGCGTTCCTGCATCTCGACGATTTTCTAGACGCGGTGGAACGTATCGTTGATCGGCGCGTCAAGCTGCCGGACGTTTTTCCGGTGCTACTGGGCGAGGCCGACCCGATCCCGTTCGGAGAATTGCAGCGACTGATCGGACGCGAACTGCATGGCGAAGACTGGATCACGTGGAACGTGCCGCCCCAACTGGCCAAGCTCGGCGCCTGGACGGAAAACAAGGTATTTGGCGAGGATGCTTTCATCCGGGCGTGGATGGTCGATATTTCCAGCGATCATTATGAACTCGACCTGTCCGCCGCGAAGAAGCTTCTGGGCTGGGCTCCTCAGCACAGCCTGCGCGAGGACATGCCGGGCATCCTTCAGCGCCTGAAGGACGATCCCTACGAATGGTACGAAGCGAACGGGTTGAACGCGGCGCGGGTCTCGGCGGCCAAGGTCGAGAACGCCGTGGCTGAAGAGGCTGCCGAGAAGGCACCGACCGAGTCCGAAGCGAAGGAGAACAGGCGCGAGCACGACGAGCATATGCGGCAGATGCATTTCTCGATGCTCTGGGTGCATTGGCTGGTCATGGCGCTCGGCCTGTGGCTGGCTACCGCGCCATCGGTTTTCGGCACCTTCGATCAGACCGAATTCAGCGCGGCGGTCCAGCGCGTGACGGAGGATCGCGGGCTGTGGGCCGCCGCCACGCGCAGTTGGCTGACCGCGTGGAACAATGTCTTCACCGGACTTGCCATCATGGTCTTTGCCGCCCTGTCGCTGCGCCATGGTAACGGCTGGGCGCAATGGGCGAATGCAGCACTGGGCGTCTGGCTGCTGGCCGCGCCGCTGGTGTTCTGGACGCCAAACGCGGCCGTCTATGCCAATGACACGCTGATCGGCGCGCTGGTGATCGCACTGACGATCCTGATCCCGATGATGCCGGGGATGTCGCGTGAGGGGATGATGGACGATACCGACATCCCGCCCGGCTGGACTTATTGCCCTTCCACATACGTCCAGCGCCTGCCGATCATCGCGCTCGGTGTCGTGGGCTTCATCCTGTCGCGCATCCTGTCGGCCTACCAGCTCGGCCATGTAGACGGCGTGTGGGAGCCGTTCTTTTCATCGCCGGTCGCGCTGAATGGCACCGAATACATCATCACCTCCGATGTCTCAAAAGCCTGGCCCATTGCCGACGGCGGCCTTGGCGCGATGAGTTACATGTTCGAAATCATGATGGGCGTCATGGGCAGCCGCCTTCGCTGGCGCACGATGCCCTGGATGGTCGCACTGTTCGGCATCGTCGTCGGGCCGCTCGGTGTGGTCAGCATTTATTTCATCATCATCCAGCCGATCACCATCGGCACCTATTGCACGATCTGCCTGATGGCGGCGCTGGCCATGCTGATCATGATCCCATTCTCACTCGATGAAATCGTCGCGATGGTCCAGTTCATGGTCTGGAATACGCGCCGGGGCAGACCGTTCTGGCGCGCGTTCTTCAGGGGCGATGCTCTGCCCGGTGGTACAACGGGGGGCGAAATGAGTTTCGACGCGCGACCGATGCAGATTTTCCGACAAAGCGCGCGGGGCGTTACCGTTCCATGGACACTCGGGCTGAGTGCTGGGATCGGGGCCTTCCTGATGCTGTCGCGCGCAATCTTCGGTAACGAAGCGGCAATGGCGAACAGCGATCACCTGCTGGGCGCACTGGTCCTGACTACAGCGGTCATCGCCTGGGCCGAGGTCGCGCGTCCTCTGCGGTTCCTCAACATCCTCTTCGGCCTCTGGCTCGTCATCGCGCCCTGGTCCCTGGACGGAAGCACGGTGTCAGGCAGCCTTGTCGGTATCCTCGCCGGTATCGCTCTCATCGCGCTCAGCCTGCCGCGCGGGAAGCGCAGCGAGGAACACTATGGGAGTTGGGACAGGTTTATTGTTTGAAGGGTAATCACAAAAAAGTATCCGAGTGTTCTTGACCTTCCAGTAGGTGGAAGCCCTATCTAGTGTTTCAAGGAGAGGATTGTCAGCCATGAACATTGGAAATGTTTCGGAACAGAGCGGATTGCCGGCGAAAACGATCCGGTATTACGAGGATATAGGACTCGTGCAACCGTCGCGGCGTGAAAACGGGTACCGCGATTTCGCTGTTCAGGATCTGCACAAGCTGGCGTTTCTCGGCCGGGCGCGGTCATTGGGTTTCAGCATCGATGAATGTCGCACGCTGTTGTCATTGTACGAGGACCGCGAGCGGTCCAGCGCCGACGTCAAGGCGATCGCACAAAGCCATCTCGCGCGGGTGGACCAAAAAATCGAGGAGTTGCAGGCGCTGAGCGCGACGCTTCGTGATCTCGTTGTTCGGTGTCATGGCGATGATCGTCCGGACTGCCCGATAATGGATGATCTGACGCGTTCCGACGTCCGGAGACGCGAAAACATCCCGCTGGAACAACCCTCTGAACACTGGTAAATTAGCCGCATGCACTTTGTCGCCCGCCTCATCATGATAGCCGTCCTTGCCGCCTTCGCGGTAAGCTCGGTTGCGCATGCGGCCGGTTCGGCCAGGATGGCATCTGAAATGATCGCAGCCGGAGTTGAAATGGCAGGTGTCGGCTGCGAGGCATGTGATGACGATACGGCGGGAACCTTGGGCGTCGCATGTGATTTTGTCTGCAACTCAGCGGCCGCCGCCGCGGTCGTGGAAGCGTCGGCGGAACTTGGTCCACTTGCAGTTTCGAGCGCTCATGGACTGCCGATCGCGCGGGATTTTCGCGGTCTGACCAGCCCACCTGCCAAACAGCCTCCAAAAATCCTTCTCTGATCTGACACGCGCCGCGGTTTTGCGGCCGCAGTGTCATGCCGTGACGCCGGAGCAATGCCGCTCCGCGTTGCAGGTATTCCCCAACCGCAGTTGCCGCTTTGGCTCCGGCGGAGGACCGAATTATCAGAGAGCCCCAGACCGATGTCTTTGAAATGCAAACCTACCGTGACGCGCCGCGCCTTTGTCGCGTCGTCGCTCGCGGGTGTCATGTCAAACACTCTGCCTTTTCCGGGGGCGGCGGAAGCCGCCACCCAGAAATTCTCGCTCCGGGCCGCACAGGGAAGAACAAGGATTGTTCCTGAGCCACATTCCGACACCGCGGCCTGGTGCTACAACGGCAAGGTACCGGGCCCGGAGATCCGCATCCGGCAAGGCGAACGCCTGCAGGTCGAGGTTACCAACGACCTTGCAGAGGAAACCACCGTGCATTGGCATGGTATCCGGCTTCCGAACGCAATGGACGGGGTGCCGCACCTTACACAGGTGCCGATCGCCCCGGGCGACAAGTTCGTCTATGAATTCGATGCAGTCGATGCCGGCACCTTCTGGTATCACCCACATCAGCGCAGCTTCGAGCAGGTCGGGCGCGGTCTCTACGGTCCCCTTATCGTCGAGGAGGCCAATCCCCCTCGTGTCGACCGCGAAGTTACCTGGGTGCTGGACGACTGGCGACTGACCGACGACGCATCGATTTCTGACGATTTCGGCAATGCCCATGACGTGAGTCACGCGGGCCGCCTCGGCAACACCGTGACGATCAACGGTCTTGTGCCGGAGACATTCGAGGTGGCATCAGGGGAGCGGATCCGCCTCCGCCTGATCAACGCCGCGAATGCCCGGATCTTCGCGCTCGATTTCGGGGACCATACACCGCGCATCATCGCGCTCGACGGCCAACCCGTCACGCCACATGACCCGCCGGGCGGTCTTGTCGTTCTTGGACCCGCAATGCGCGCCGACGTAATCCTGGATTGCATCGGTGAGCCCGGCGCGCAATCCCAGCTTGTAGACCGTGCCTATCGCGGGAACGATTTTCGAGTCCTCGATTTCACCTACGCTGATACCGCCCTGCGCGAGGCTACACCGGACTGGCCGATCACACTGCCAGTCAACCCTATTCCCGAACCAGACCTGAGTTCTGCGCAGCGTCATGAGGTGACGTTCACCGGCGGGATGATGGGCATGATGGTGGAGCGGGAGATGGGCCTGGAGCCGCGTGGAGGCATGATGGGCGGCGGGATGATGGGCATGATGCATGACGGACGCGGCATCTGGTTCGTCAACGGAAAAGCCGCCGAGGGGCATGTGCTCGACCCGTTCCTGACGCTTAAACGCGACGCAAGTCACATTCTGGAAATGACCAACGCGACCGCTTTTGATCACCCGATTCATCTGCACGGCCACTCATTCCGCGTAATCAGCCGAAACGGTGCGCCGACGCCGCATCGGGAATGGCAGGACACGGTGCTCATGGCGCCCCGCGAACGGGTCGAGATCGCCTTCGTCGCCGACAACCTCGGCGACTGGATGTTCCACTGCCACATTCTCGAACACCAGGCTGCGGGAATGATGGGCGTGATCCGCGTCGCATGAGCTCCGGAGGAGGACAAGATATGACAAACAGTACCTTGAATTTTGAGCCGGACAGACGCCACTTCCTGGCACTGGGTATGGGTGCAGCCGCAGTGCTCGTATTGCCCGGCGCGGTGCGCGCGGCCGACCGGGCGGCCGATATTCGAACGCTCGCCTTCGACGGCGACACGCTGCTGATCGCAGGCGCAACACTGAGGGCCAGCCTCGACGGCGGTCGCAGCTGGCAAGAGAGACCGACACCTTCCCCGGTCTCCTCGATCGCCACGCATCCTGCGCGTCCCGGACGTCTCCTTGCCGGACTGGCGCGGGGAGGGGTGGCCGTGTCCGGCGATGGCGGATCGTCATGGACTACCCGAAGCGACGGGCTTGCCTCCGGTGAGGTCACGGCGCTGGCTGTGGCCGCCGGAAACCCCGACATGATCTATGCCGCGATCCGCGGCGACGGCCTCTGGAAGAGCGAGGATGCAGGCGCAACCTGGGCCCTGGCCATGGACCGGCCCTGGCTCGACGCGGCCGAGCGCGACCCGCTGACGCTGGTATCGGTCGATCTCGATACCGGAATGGGCGGCATATGGATCTATGCGGGAACCGAGAAGGGCCTGACCCGCGTTCCGGACTGTTTCTGCCGCTGGCAGGACGTTCAGCCGGGCAATGCGATGGACGCTCTGGCGGCGGGCGACGCACCGCCTGCCGAGGCACCCCTGCCGGCGGACGAACCGGTCCTGTCGCTGGCCAGTGCCCTGACGGCACCGTCTAAGCTTTACGCGGCACTGCCCTCGGGGGTCTGGGCGTCGCAGGACGGCGGCGTGGTCTGGACGCACAAGGCAGAAGGGCAGGGGAGGGCCATCGCGCTTCACCCAAGGGACGAAAATCACGTGGCCGCCATACTTAACGGCGCTCTGAAACTCAGCCGCGATGGCGGCGCAACCTGGATCGCGCTCGCGATCGCATGATGGAGAACCCCATGAACAGAAGAATTTTCCTGGCTTCGCTTGCTGCACTTGGCGTCGGCGGAACCTTCACTTTCACGACGCTGACTTCGGCACAAAGCACCGATGATGCGACCGGTCACGCAAGTACCGATGTGTCAGACGGAACGAAGCAGATCACCATCTGGCGCGACCCGGGCTGCGGCTGCTGTGACACCTACGCCGATTACCTGGAAGAGAACGGTTATACGGTAACACGCATCGACGATCGGGAATTCGACAAGCGCTCGATCGAAGTCGGCGTTCCCGAACAGGGGCTCGGCTGTCATCTGGCCGAGATCGAAGGCTATTTTGTCAGTGGACTGGTGCCCTCGGAGATCCTGGAAAGGCTGGTCGCGGAGAAGCCCGACATCACCGGCATTACTTTGCCGGGCATGCCTGCGAACGCACCGGGCATGGCAAGAGTAAAGACCGGTACGCTCAAGACCTACGCCTTCGGCGAGGGCGGGATCGCCGTTTACTCCGATGAGTAACTGCATGGACATGATGAACGGCCCGATGATGGGTGTGATGATGTTCGGTGGAGGGCTATTGCTCCTGCTCGTCGCTGCGTTTCTGGTGCTCAGCCTCGTCGCACTCGTGAAATACCTCAGGAGTGCGACATGAGGCGGGCCGCAACAATCGGTGCCGCCATCGTCGCACTATCCGCGATCGGCTTTGCCGTCCTCGCGCAGTCGGAAAGTGACGAGGATTTGGCGGAAGGGCTTTCCTTCCTCGGCGAGCCCGTGACTGTAGCCGACATCGCAGCAGGCGAGACACTCTATGCCGAGAATTGCGCATCCTGTCACGGTGCCGAACTGGAGGGGCAGCCCGATTGGCGGCGGCGTCTGGACACCGGGCGCATGCCCGCGCCGCCACATGACGAAACCGGCCATACCTGGCACCATTCGGACCGGAACCTGTTCGTCGTCACCAAGGGTGGCGTCGGCGCTGTCGTGCCCGGCTACGAAAGCGACATGCCGGCTTTCGAGGGCGTCCTGACCGACGATGAAATTGTCGACGTATTGGCCTACATCAAGAGCACTTGGCCGGACCGTCAGCGCGAATTCCAGGCGGAAGTCTCTGCCAACGACAAGGGTGATTTATGAGCGTGTCCGAGGAACCACGCCGCCGGACGGGTCGGCTTGTCACAGTGCTGCCAGTCGCGATTTTTGCCCTCATCGGTGCGGGTTTTTATTGGGGCCTGTTCAATGGTGACGACACTCTTCCTTCCCCACTTATTGGCAAGGCGGTGCCTGAGTTCGACCTGCCGCCGATAGAGGGACGAGCCGACGGTCTGTCGACCGCCGACCTGAAAGGGCAGGTGTCCATCGTGAACGTCTGGGCGTCCTGGTGCGTGCCGTGCCGGGTAGAGATGCCCCTCCTGAACGAGTTGGCTGCCAGGGACGAGGTCGCAATATACGGCATCAACTACAAGGATCGTCCCGAAGAAGCCTTGGGCTTTCTTGATGAGCTTGGTGACCCTTACACCCGCATCGGCGCCGACCGGAACGGGCGCGTCTCCATCGATTGGGGCGTTTACGGCCTGCCCGAGACCTTCGTGATCGATGCCGAGGGCCGAATTGCCTACAAGCATATCGGCCCCTTTGACCGTCGTTCCCTGGAGGAAGACATCCTTCCCGTGGTGCGGCGCCTTCAGGAAGGAGCCGGATCATGAAACGACGCGAGTTATTGGCTGGTATGGCGGCGCTCGGCGTCGCGGGGCCGGTTCAAGCCAGACCATTAATGCCGCTTCACGAAAAGCCGCGGGAGATGCTGTCGCCACCTTTCGTCGATGGAAAAGGCCGCGATCTCACGCTGGCGGATTTCCGGGGCAGGGTCGTTCTGCTGAATATCTGGGCGACCTGGTGCGTTCCCTGTCGCGAAGAGATGCCGACGCTCGACGCCTTGCAGGAGAAAATGGGCGGCGGCGACTTCCATGTCCTGCCGCTGTCGATCGACCGCGCCGGAATGAAGATCGTCCGCCGCTTCTACGACGAAATCGGTCTTCGTCATCTCGATACATACCTCGCCGAAGACATTCGGGTGATGGCAGCGTTTGCCGTAGTGGGCCTTCCCACCACGATCCTGATCGACCGCGACGGTTTCGAGCGCGGACGACTCGTCGGGCCGGCTGAATGGGACAGTCCCGAAGTCATGGCCCAAATCCAGAATCTCATCAACGAAAGGAGTGAATAACCAATGTCTGAAACTTTACCTCACACTGAAACACCGGTGGCACGCCCGTGGCGGCCGCAATTGGGACGCCGGAGCCTGATTCTTGCGTCAATGGCGATCATCGGTGCCGGGCTTTACCTGAATTGGGGCTGGGTGACGGCGATCGGGGCCGCTCCGCTGATCCTGGCGCTGGCACCCTGCGCCGTGATGTGCGGGCTGGGTGCCTGTGCAATGTGCAAATCGAAATCATGTGACAACAAGAGCACGGCCGCAGAGCCGGGCCTGCCGAGGGACTGAACCCGAAAACCTCAAGAAACCTTAAGGAGAAACTAATGACACTTATCAAGAAACTGAGCATGGCGACTGCCGTATCCACGCTTTTGGCCACCAGTGTATTCGCCCAGGACAACACCGGTTCGTCCGGCCAGATGATGGACGGTGAGAACGGAATGGCCGGCAATATGATGGACGGCGATATGTCCGGCATGGACGGCATGATGCCCATGATGAAGATGATGCAGAAAATGGGCCCGATGATGGAGGCCTGCACCGAGATGATGGAGGCCATGAACAACTCCGAGGATGAAACCACCCCTTCGACCGACAAGGGCTGATCAATCATCGCCGGGGGCCAAGGCCCCCGGCGATTTGACAGGGAAAAATAGATGATACTCAAAACTGCCCTTCGCGTGTTTGCGGTCTTCCTCTGGGCGCTGATTTCCACGCCCACGATTTCGTTGGCCCAGCAATCGACGCCGCTCGATCAGGTTGAGCAAGAGGCCATCAAAGCCTTGATCCTGCAAACCATCCGCGAGAACCCCGAAGTTCTGATGGACACGCTCCTGACATTCCAGGAAGAGGCTCAGGCACAAGCCCAGGCCGAACAACGGGCTGCGCTTCAGCGCGTGGGTGACCTCCTGCGGGCGGACCCGAACACCGGCGTGATGGGCAATCCTGAGGGCGACATCGTGCTTGTCGAATTCTTCGACTACAACTGCCCCTACTGCCGACGCGCGGCCCCGGTCCTTTTCGAACTAATCGAGGAGAATCCCGACCTGCGCATCATCATGAGGGAGTGGCCAATTCTCGGACCCGACTCCGAGCTGGCGGCTCGAGCGTCGCTGGCGGCGACACAACAGGACAAGTTTGAGGCCTTCCACGAAGCCCTGATGGCACAGCCGCGCGCCAATACTGTCATGATCAGGCGAGCCGCCGAGCAGGCAGGGCTGGACTACGACCAGTTGCAGGCAGATATGGACGCGCCTGAAGTCGATGCCCATATCGCAAAGTCTCACGATCTCGCACGGAAGCTTGGAATATCCGGCACACCGACGTTTCTGATCGGGGAAACACTTCTTCCTGGATTGTTGGAAAAGGCCGATCTTCAGGCGCTGATTTCGGAGGCCGAAGATGTCGATTGAACCCGGTGAAACCCCTCCGAAATCGCGGCTCCTGAGATCCATATTGTGGAGCACGATAGCTGTTGCGCTCGCTGGGCTAGCGATCTTTTGGGCTTTGGATAACTATCTTGGCAACCGATCGAAGGCCGTCCGCTATTCGGGTGAGGCGGATATTCGATCCGAATTTTCACTGATAGATCACACCGGACAAGAGGTGACACAGGCTGACTACGCCGACCGCTGGCAGCTTGTTTTCTTCGGTTTCACCAACTGCCCCGATGTTTGCCCGACGACACTGGCATATATGGCCAGCGTGCTGGACCTGCTCGGCAAAGATGCGGACCAGGTGGCGCCGATCTTCATCACGGTCGATCCGGAACGCGACACAGTGCCGGTCATGGCGGAATATGTATCAGTCTTTCATCCGAGCCTGATCGGCCTGACCGGAACCGAAGCGCAGGTTGCCGAGGCCACCAGAAATTTCCGCACATGGTACGAGCGGACCGAGGACGACAGCGCGCCGGACGGTTATTTCATGGCGCATGCCGGGCACATATACCTCATGCGGCCCGGTGGCGAATTTGAGGCGGTCTATCAGGAAGGCGGCCAACCGCCCGAGGCGCTGGCGCAGGAAATCCGCAAAAAGCTATAAACAATGGAACTTGCCAAATGAAAATTACGACACTTGCAACCGCGCTAACTCTCTGGCCATTTTTCGCATCGGCCGATGTAACGATATCGGACGGTTGGGCCCGCGCGAGCATCCTCGCCTCGCGTCCGGCTGCGGCCTATCTCACGCTCACGAGCAATCAAAGTGATCAACTGGTCGCAATCACGACGCCGATCGCTGGAAACGTCACCATTCACGCCGTCGAGACCGGCGGCGATGATGTTAGCCGAATGGTTGAGGTCGTCGCCTTGGACCTGCCCTCCGGAGAACCAGTGACCCTCGCGCCCGGCAGCATGCATCTGATGCTGATGGGCCTGTCGGAAAAACTCGAAGAAGGCACCGATTTGCCATTGATCCTGACATTCGCATCGGGTGCCCGAATGGAAATCAGCGTCCCGGTTCTCGGGCCGGGCGCAATGGGACCGCAGGAGTAACAGTCATGAAAAACATACTCCTGCTGATAGCCCTCGTCGCGGGCCGCCCGGCCTACGCAGATCATCCTGGCGACCGTCTTGACGAGGTGATGGCACAAAAAGAACCTGCTTTCACTGCCGTTGACCTCAACGAATTGCCGACGTTGAATCTGGTCGACGCTGACGGAAAACCGTTGGACTTGGAAAGCCTCTCCGATCAGGTCGTCGTTCTTAGTTTCGTCCCGTCCAACTGCGGGTTGCCCTGTGCTGATCAGCAGGCACTTCTTGAAAAGGTGAGGGGCGGAGTGAATGCATCTCCCATGCTGGACATGGTGACCTTCCTTGTGGTGACCGACGCCAGTGATCCGGTTCCCGGACCGATTGCCGAGAACGTGGTCATTGCTCGCGCAGAAGAGCCGATGGAGAATCTGATCGATCAGTATCGCGCGATTGTGCCAGATCCCGAGGCTCCGCTTGTGCATGTTATCGCGCGCGGCAACCGCCATTCCGGGGTCTTTGCGGGTTCCGCTTTCCGGCACATCAACATGATCCTGTACGTCAACGGCCTGACAAACGCACATTAATCGAAGAACGGACCCCCGGCATGACAGCGAATACCGAAACCACTGAGATGAACGACACCGGGTGGCTCTCCGTCATCCGCCGATACATTGTCTATACCGCTGTCGGTCATCTGATCTGGGAAATGGCGCATATCCCGCTCTACACGATCTGGGTCGAAGGCACCTGGGGAGAGATTGTGTTCGCGGTCGTGCACTGCACCGGCGGAGACCTGTTGATCGCCATGAGCACGCTCTTGCTTGCCTTGTTTCTTGTCGGGGTGCACGCATGGCCGTCGGAACGCGCAGGGCGCGTCCTGCTTCTGGCGGTGGCCCTGGGCGTCTCCTACACGATCTTCAGCGAGTGGTTGAACATCGTGATCCGGGCGGCCTGGGCCTATCGCGACATCATGCCGGTGGTCCCCGTCATCGACGCCGGTCTCACGCCCCTGCTGCAATGGATCATCGTCCCGACCCTGGCATATTGGGCTGCCACAAGAGTGCCCTTGCGCAAGCTATTCAGGGGTGAACGTGGTTCATGGTAGATATCTCGCTTCTGGGCGTCACCGCCGCCCTCTTGGCCGGTACAATATCGTTTCTGTCCCCTTGCGTGCTGCCTCTTGTGCCAGGTTATGTCTCCTACGTGGCCGGGCGCACAGCCGCTGAAGGCGGGGCGGCTGCAGCCTCGCCGTCGCGCGCGGTCTGGCTGAGTCTGTGTTTTGTCCTCGGCTTCTCCACCATTTTCATGGGGCTTGGCGCATCCGCGACAGCATTGGGTCAGGCCCTTCTTCGGTGGCGGTATGAACTCAACCTCGTTGGGGGCGGCATCATCATTGTCTTCGGGCTTTTCATGATCGGGGCCGCGCGTGTTTCAGTGATGGAACGCGATTTACGGTTCAATCTCAACATCCCCGGGGGCCAACCCGCTGCGTCCTATGTCCTCGGTCTTGCTTTCGGTTTCGGTTGGACGCCGTGTATCGGCCCGATCCTCGGCGCAATCCTGACAGCCAGTGCGGCGAGCGCCACGATGGGCGAAGGCGTCATGCTGCTTGCCGTCTATTCCGCAGGCCTTGGGATACCGTTTCTGATCGTGGCCGGATTCTCCGATCAGATCGCGGGCCGCCTCCGGGCCATCGGCCGGGTTGGCCGCCGCCTCCACCAGATTGCAGGCGTCGTGATGATCCTTATGGGCGTGGCGATGATGACTGGACAGTTGAGCGCGCTGTCATACTGGATGCTCGATGCATTTCCGGTTCTTGGACGAATCGGATAACAGCTCATGCGGTTCTACGAAAAACATATCCTTCCTGGCCTCACGCATCTCGCCATGCGTCAGGACCAGCTTCTTCCCTACCGGCACCGCGCGGTTTCAGGTGCGAAGGGACGCGTGCTGGAGATCGGGATCGGCTCGGGCCTGAACCTCGCGCTCTACCCCGACGCCGTGGATCAGATCGTCGGTGTGGACCCGTCGCCGGAACTCCCTCATCGGGCCGCGCAGGCTTCTCATGGCTTGACGCCGACAACGGAGATGATCGAGGGCGTGGCCGAAGCATTGCCGCTGGAAAATCGCAGCGTTGACTGCGTGATTGCCACCTGGACGCTCTGCAGCGTGTCGGAACCGGAGAAGGTGCTGGCCGAGATCCGGCGCGTTCTCAAGCCTGATGGCGTCTTCCGCTTCGTCGAGCATGGAACAGCGCCGGAACCCAGCGTCCAGCGTTGGCAGCGCTGGCTCACGCCTGCCTGGAAACGTTGTGCCGGAAACTGTCACCTTGACCGCCAGACAGACACTCTGGTCGAGCAGAACGGCTTCCGCATGGAGCGGCTCGACACCGGCTACGCGAAAGGTCCGAAACCCTTTGTTTTCATGTATGAGGAGACAGCATAAAATCAGAACGACTTCGGCTTTCGATTTGCGTCGAATTACTGATGGCAAAGTAACCAATACTCGCCTCGAACTTTAGCAGCGAGTTCCGCGTTAACGATATGTTATGAGCAAGCAGAAGAACGATAGACAAACCAATCTGACCCGCGGCATCCGCGTCGAGATCGCGAGCCTTGTCTACAACCTCATCGAGGTTGTTGTTTCCGTCACAGTGGGACTTCTGACCGGCAGCGCGGCATTGGTGAGTTGGGGCCTCGACAGCACGGTCGAAGCCACTTCGGCCGGGACGCTGATCTGGCGTTTGAAGGGTGAGAAAGACGGTGGCGACAAGCGCACGGTCCTGCATCGCAAGAAAGTCGCACTCTATGTGGTCGCCTGTGCTTTCTGGATCGTCGTCGTGGCGATCCTCTACGAGGCGGTGTCCGCTTTCATCTCGCAGGAGGCACCGGGCTTCAATTGGTGGGGGATCGCGATCCTGTTTGTCTCTTTGGTGGTCAATCCGCTGCTGGCCTGGGGCAAATATCGCTACGGCAAGCGGCTCGATTCACCTGCGCTGAAATACGATGCCAAGGATACCCTGATCTGCGAATACCAGACCGTTGTGGTGTTGGCCGGAATCGGTCTAACGCAATGGATGGGCTGGTGGTGGGCCGATCCGGTCGCGGCGCTTCTGATCGTGCCCTACGTCGCGTGGGAGGCGTTCGAAGCCACCAAGGATGCGCGGTCGGTCGATCCGGACGAGGCCGAAGCTACCGCCGACGCCTGACGTTGCGCATGATGAACCGGTTCTCGGGTAGGGGTGGCAGCTCTCCCGTGCCCAGCTCCAAATCCTGATCCTGCACATCGTATTTGACGTCGTTCACAAGATATCTGCAAAACGCCTTCATCTGGCTGATCGCGATCCACTCGCCCGGACAGCGGTGGTTCGTGTAGTGGTCGCCGCCGCCCTGTGGAACGAAGTCATATTGGTTTTCGGCGCGGCTCCGAAACCGTTCGGGGCGGAACTCAAGCGGCGCATCCCATGAACGCGGATCGGTGTTCGTGCCATAGAGGTCGAGCAAGACCCTGCAACCTTCCGGAAAGCGATACCCTTGCCACTCGAAAGCGCTTACTACCCGTGCCGCCACCGCAGGGAAGAACGGATAGAGGCGGCGAACCTCCTGCACGAAGGGTTCGAGCAGTCCTTCGTCGTTCCGTAGTTTTTCCTGCCATTCCGGATACCGGTGCAAGGCGTGGGCCGTCTGAACAATGAAAACGGACACCGCCACGGTCGGGCGCAAGACGTTCAACAACTCCACGGCGGCGACTTTCGGGGGCAGTATCGCGCCGTCAAGATCACGCCACGTCGCGATGACATGAAGGGCGCTTTCCTGCGTCGGCTGAAGCTCGCCATCGCGGACCTGTTGAATCATCCCCGCTGCCCATTTTTCCAGGCGGTGGCGCGCCAGACGTGCAGCCCAATGTTTCGGGCCGATGGCCCCGGCGTCCTCAAAAAGCGCTGTAAGTTGCGCCGTTCGGGTCGCCACCTCCGCCTCGGGAAGCGGAACCCCACACCAGGCGCAAACGGCTCTCGTGAGCATTTCGCGCACTTTGTCGTAGAAAACGACTTCGTTCCTCGCCTCCCAATCCGGTGCACAATTGTCTAGCATGTGAAGCGACATTCCCTGAAGCGCGGCTATATGCTCGGTCCCCATCAGCGACATGAACATCTTCTTGCGGTGCTGGTGGGCAGCGCCGTCCAATCCCTGAATGCCGCCTTCACCCAACAGGGTCTTCTGTATGCGGCCTGGCATCGAGCCCGCGCGGATCAGCTTATCGTCGGAATAGAATACTTCCGCAGCCGCCGACCCGGTCATGCAGATCGTCTTTTGAAGGAGGATGCGGGTTTCAAACAGATCTGTGTCGAGCGCGCGGCAGGTCTGAGAGATGAATCCATACGGATTTCGCAGCAGGGTGAGTGTGCTGTCAAAGCCCTCTGCGGATGGTATGCTGGACATTCGTTATCCTCCTGTTTGCTTTCCCGTGCTCAGGCCCCGTTCAGCCTTTCTGTTCGCGGTGCGGAAGTGGCCCCGAAAGAGCAGTGCCGCTTCGAAGGAAATCACTGCATCCGCGCTCAAAACATCTTTCACCGCTGGATTAGCTGCGGCGCATCCACATCCCCAAGGGACATTTCAGGCAACCAAGTGATAAGCTGAGGGAACGAGATCAGGGCTGCGATCAATACGATCTCGATGGCGACAAGCGGTACCGCGCCGCGATAGATATCGGAAAGGTTGATACCCTTAGGTGCCGCCATCTTGGCAAAGAATAGGGCATAGCCGAAGGGAGGCGTCAGAAAAGACGTCTGCAAGGCCAGTGCTATCAGGCCAGCGATCCAGATTTGCGCAAAGTAGGCAGAGCCGACGTGATCTGCGAAGTCGAGTTCCGAAAAGATCGGCATCAACACTGGTACAAAGACCAGCAGCACCTCGATCCAGTCAAAAACAAACCCAAGTATGATGATCACGCCAAGGAGGATCGCCAACAGTTCCCACCGGGTGAGATCGAATGCGGATATCCACTCGAAGATGACGTCCGGTCCACCGACCAGGTGGAAACTAAGCGAGAATACCGATGCGCCCAATACGATGAAGTAGACCATCGACGTCATCGTGCTTGTCTGCACCGTGACAGAGTTCAACGATGAGAAAGACAAGCGCTTTCGCGCCAGCGCGACCAATAGCGCGCCAAAAACCCCTACTCCAGCCGCCTCTGTTAGTGTCGCAAAGCCCAGAATGATGCTGAGCGGAATGGATGCGATGACCGCGACAGACGCGAGTACAAACAAGAGGTCTGACACAAGATTGGTCTTGGGTGTGTCCAGCGGGATTTCGACCGTTTTTCTCAAGGTGACCGCAAAGTAGACCGCGAAGGCCATGACCATCAGAAGCACAGGTACGATGAGGGCCACATACATCAATCCGATGCGCAGATAGAACACGTTCGAGATGAAGAACAGCATCACGGCTGGCGGGAACACGACACCCAATGCTCCAGAAGCTGCGACAGCGCCTCCTGCGGTTCGCGGTGCGTAGCCCGACGCCATCATCGGGGCATAGGCCACCAACGCCACAGTTATGACGGAAGCACCGATCACCCCGGCGGCGGGCGCAAGAACGAGGCCGATCAGCAAAGTCGCAATGGCGTAGCGACCGGGAACGCCTGTCAGAAGACGCCCCAGCAAGCGAAACATGGTTTCGGCAATCCCGCTGGCATTCAGGATCAGGCCAAGAAAAATCAACATTGGAACGCTGGTGAATTGGACTGATTCATTGGTCAGTACACCACGGGCCCTCAGGTAGATCAGCCCCAGATGCTGAAAATCAGTGATCCCCACCCAAACCGCAGCGACAAACCCCAAGAAGCCTGTCCCCGCGAGCACCAGCGCCACCGGAAAGCCACTGAAAACCCCAATCGCCATCACGACAAGCATGGCAACCGTGAGGACCTCATTCACCATTGTGCAGGCCGCTTGCTTGTTCCGGTGCACCTTGCGCACGTCTCCCTGTCAGAAAGGCGATGTTGCGAAGGGCTACGATCATCCCGGCAAGAGCCAGCAGGATGGGGCCGATGACCCCGGCAATGCGTTGTGCCCACAACTGGGTTTCCGCGTATTTCGTGGTGCGCATCAAACCGTCCCATCCGTAGTAGGTCAGGATGGCGGCGAGCGGCAGAAGGACAAAAAGGCCGCCAATCAGTTCGATCCAAGCAATGCGGCGGGCGGACCAATGTCTGCGAAGAACATCAACGCGCACGTGACCGTCGCGCAGATAGGTATACCCAAAGGTCAAGAAAATTAGGATGAACAGCAGTGACGTGGACAGGTCCGGCAAATAGCTCGACACGCCAAGTTGTAGCTTGCGATCCAGCATCTGAAGCGCGCCATAAGCAGCAATCGAAACAACTGTCAGCCACGCAGTCACGACGCCGATGCCGCGAATGCCACGGTCAATCCAATCCAAAAATCTCAAGCCGAATTCCCTCCCAAAGTTCTTTGCCTGTTAGCTGTTATCCCCCCGTGACATCTCCCTTGCGATTGTCTTGTTCCCGATTTTCCGGCCTGACTTTCGAGGTGCGAAAGCTGTCCCAGAACAGCAATGCTGCCCCACAAAAGATCGCCACGTCAGCCAAGTTGAAGGACGGCCAGTGGTATGACCCGTAATGGAAGTCGAGAAAGTCAGGGACGGCCTGATAGCGCAGACGGTCAAGGATATTGCCAAGCGCGCCTCCGATGATCAGACCGAGCGCCGCACCTGTCAGCCCGTCCGGAGCCTTCCATAGCCAGATCAGCAGCCATGCCACGACCACGGCAGCAAGTGCGACCAGACCCCACCAGGGTACGACCCCGCCGAGCATACCGAAGCTGACCCCATCGTTCAAAACCCGCACGAGGTTGAGAAAGGGCAGAACCTCGACCCCGTTCTCAAGCGCCGGGGAGTTCAGGGCAAGAGCCTTGGTGCCCTGATCAACACCAAACGCGGCGATGGCGCAAAGCCCACCGAGAACGCGGCTGTTCATGCCACCGCCTTCAGATCGGCCCGCGCGTCGCGGATGATCGCCCATGACGAGTGCAGGAACAGTCCGGCGATCCCGAACGCGACGATAAGATCGGGCCAAGCGCTGCCCAGCCAAACCACTAGCCCAGCGGCGATAACGACTGCGGCGTTGCCGATGGCGTCGTTACGCGAGAAAAGCCAGACAGCGCGCATGTTCGCATCGCCCTTGCGGTACCGCAACAACGGCAGCACGGAGATGACATTTATCACAAGAGCAATCAGGCCCAGAATCCCCATCAATGTGGCGTCTGGGGTTGTCGGCTCGAATGCCCTTATGATGGTCGTGCTAAAGACCCCAAGGCCAAGCAGGCCGAGAAAGATGCCCTGGATCAGGGCAGAGCGTGCCCGCCAGAGAAGGCTCCATCCGATGGCAAGAAGCCCCAAGAAAGTGATCGCGCCATCGCCGATGAAATCCAGCGCGTCGGCCTTCACCGCCTGTGACCCGGCAATAAACCCACCAATCATTTCCAGAACGCCGTAACCGACATTTAGAATCACGACGATCCAGAGCGCGCGGCGGTAGCCCGGGTCCTGATGGGCCGCACTTTGCTGAAGGTCCTCGTCGCTCTCGATGCGGTCGAACCCATATCCCGTTGTCTCAACGGCTTTTTCAATCTCCGGCAGGCTTGCTTCAGGGACTTTCAGAGTCATGATATGGGTCGCCGCTGATACTTTCACTGCGTCGGGCGCGACACCCGCAGACTGCGCCGCCCGCTCGATCTGGGCGGCATCCTTGGCGCAATCCATTCCGGAAACCCGGTAACGGACGGGCGACGTATCTGCTGTCGATCCGGTGCTTTCGGTGTTGGCCATCGGTGCAATACTCCTGCTAAAGTGGATCAAGTTCAAACATATCAGCAAGGAGTGATATGATGCAAGTCTTCGCCGACCGCAATGCTGCGGCCGCTGGCATCGAGCGTAGGGCAAAGCTCTTTCGCGGTCTTGCCGACCCGAGCCGACTGGCGATACTGGGCGTGCTGTGTGAAGGACCGTTGGTTGTTCACGAGATCGTCAAACGCACAGGGCTATCGCAGCCCAACGTGTCAAATCATTTGCGATGCCTTCTGGATTGCGGACTTGTCGCCAGCGACCGCGATGGGCGCTTCATTCGCTACCGGATCAGCAGTCCGCGCATAGCAGCTCTTTTAAATGATGTAGACGCCCTGCTTGATGTGGTCGCAGAAGGTGTTGGGGCTTGTGACAATTATCGCGAAGCGTGAACGATAATATCCCAATGCACGTCATCACGACCACTTCCGCGTGAGGCAAAATTTTATATGGGGCTTGCTGCCAAACGTGTTGAAAAGACCCATTATTGAAAGCGCTCAATTTAACTGCTCGGCATAGCGAGTTAAGGATCACAATTGAAGCGAAGATCAAGACGAGGCCCGGCATCGTGGCAGTAGCCTGGTTTCACCCCACAGATCGTGACAGCGCTTAGACTGATAAAGAAACGAACGGGCCCGAAGTAGTTCGCCCTGAACAACTCCCAACCTGCTGATTTCCGGCGCAGATCATGCTGAAACGCTGGCGGTGAATTGCAGGGTTTCGTATCATGGAATTCGAAACCTTGCAGATTTCCGGAGCCCCCGATGAAGCCCCATC
>NZ_QDFI01000070.1 GCF_003254465.1 Meridianimarinicoccus zhengii | reverse complement strand
GCGGGCCGCCACCTCCCGGCCGCCCAAGTCGCGCCGCGGCCCGCATCGAAAAACCTTCAGGACACCGGTCATTCGCTGCTGCCGGCACGACTGTCCGTGAAGGGCCGGTCACATCGGTTGTTGCTGCTTCGGCGAAGGTCTGAAATGTCCGCAACCTGGTCGTTTGGGCGGGCTATAGCGAACGGCCGCAATGGCGAACGTTCGATCTCCGTTCCATCTCGTCGAGTGCGACCGGCGTCGAAGTGTTTAGGTGCCCGGCCGAGAAAGACTATGCACAGCAGAGACTTACAAGCTCTGCACCAAATCGGCGCAGTCATGAGGTTTGGAGAATACGGCGTATGAGAGAACGATTTTGGCTGCCTTGTGCAGCGACCAGTTCTCAGCCCGTCTCGCATAACCCTCGCAAACAACGGAAAAATCCGGCGGCAGCCGGATCGGGAGAACGCTTTCGCGAGGGCAAGTGGCGGAGGGAAAGAGATACGCAAAAACTCCGCTCAGCGGGCAGGTTCGAATCCCGGCCACCTGCCACGTTTCTCCAAGAATAGCGTCCGATACGATTGCTTTCTCTCGCTCTCGCCGGGCGCGTTGACGGCTCTGCGAGGCCGCGGCTCCTTTGCGCAGAGCGCCTCAAAACACTGACTTGCCTACCTTTTTCTTTCACGCCTTCGTCCCTCTGCAACCGCTGTGAGTTGCGAAGAAGGAGACGAAGATGAAACCAACCTGCTTGAACCAGAGAGAATTGGCGGACCGCTGGACCATTTCGCATCGCACCTTGGAGCGGTGGCGGTGGGCCGGTGAGGGCCCGGCATACATGAAGATTGGAGGGCGCGTCGTCTATCGTATCGCCGATATCGAGGCCTTCGAACGCGAGGTATTAAATTTGACGTCGGATCAGAACGTCCCAGCCCACTGATGTCGTACTTGGTCCGCAAGCCAAACCTCGGAGCGACTTCCAGTCGTTCGGGAAGACCCCTCACCAGCGTCGAAGGCTTCCGCATCCACGAGCTGTTTCCCCACCTTCCCCCCCGACCCATGGCGACAGACCTGGGTCCACCAGAGATCGGGAACTTGCTCGGTCACGCGAAGGTTCAGACCACTGCGCGTTGCCCTCGCGTCGCCGCAGGGCCGTGGCTGATGGCGGCGGATGCGTCCCTCACTGACGTGCTTGCGGGATGAGCGGAAGCCATCAATCCATACAGATTTCGGGGCTTTCCCGTGACGCGCTAGCGTGCAATACTGCGTTCTGCATTACTTTTGCAGCACACGCGGATCCCCATGATGGCCAGCAACAAGACGGCAACGCTCACTTTGAGGCTCGATCCAACCCTCAAGGACGCGCTGCGAAATGCGGCCGAACAAGAGCATCGGTCGCTCGCCAACATGGTCGAAGTCATGATCTTGGACTACTGCGATCGACATGGCCATGCGGTCCCAAACGCTGCGGAAGAGACGAAGCGTGGGGAGCAGTCCAAGTGATCAAGACAGTCAAGCAAGCTTGTACGTTCAACCCGGTGATCAAGGATTATCGGATGGCCGAGGGAATCGAAAACCTCGCTGACTTGATCGCTGATAATGGTGACGGGCGCGACTTCTTTGCCCGGAACTTCGTAACGCACGGAATGGAGCAGCTCTTCAAGGAGGGCATGCTGCGTCTATCCGGGAAATCAGATCAGGCGGTTTTTGAGCTTACCCAAGCCATGGGTGGTGGTAAGACGCACATGATGGTTGCCCTCGGGTTGCTGGCACGCCATCCGCATTTGCGGCCCGAAGTTCTTCCGGAGGAGCTTAACAAGCGGGTCGACTTTGCAGAGGCCAGGATTGCCGCTTTCAATGGTCGCAACAACCCCGACAACTACATCTGGGGTGAGATCGCTTCCCAACTTGGCGCCGAAGAAGCCATACGGCCGCATTGGGCGAACGGCCCTAGGGCAGTCGATCAAAGGAAATGGAAAGAGATCATTGGCGAAAAGCCAACGCTAATCCTTCTGGACGAGCTACCGCCCTATCTTCAAAACGCCGCCACTCAATCAGTGGGTGCCGGCACGCTTGCGGACATGGTCGTCTATTCCCTGAGCTCCTTGATGAGCGCAGCTCTAGAACTTCCGAACTGCGCGATTGTGATCGCCAACCTATCAGGGAGCTACAAGTCTCAGACAAAGGCACTCGCTGAAGCCGTCGGAAATCTGCAGCAGGAGGCGAGACGCCAGGCAATGACGATCACGCCGGTCCAGCTGGCGGGGAACGAAATATACGAAATCCTCAAAAAACGCCTGATCGACGAGCTTCCCGACGAACGGACGATCGCAGATATTGCCGAAGAGTATGCCCAGCAAGTAAAGAAGGCAGAGGATGGCGGATACATCGTTGCATCCAGCATCGAGCAAATCGCCGAACAGGTTCGCGAGACCTATCCTTTTCATCCATCATTCAAGCACCTCGTCGCGTTATTCAAAGAGAATGAAGGGTTTCGCCAGACCCGTGGCCTAATGCAGTTCACCGCTCGCCTCCTGAAGAGCGTCGAGCAGCGGGAAGGCGATGATGTATTCCTGATCGGCACGCAGCACCTTGACTTGAATGACGACCAGGTTCGCGATGAAATTGAACGCATCGCTCCCAAGCTTCTTCCTGCTGTTACCCGAGACATTGCCGACTCCGGCAACTCTATCTCAGAAACGGTCGATGACGAGCTGGGAGCCGACGCCGCCCAGCAGGTGATGACCCTCTTGCTTGCATCGTCCCTCTCGCGGGCCGTGGGTGGCAGAATTGGTCTGTCAGACAGTGAGATCATCGAGTTTCTTGCCGCACCCAATCGCAAGCCGGATGAGTTCTTGTCGGCGCTCGAACGCCTCCGCGAGCAGGCCTGGTACCTGCACCGAGAGGAACAGCGCTTCTTCGTGAAAGAGACGGAAAATCTTTCGCGACAGATTGAGCGCACTGCAAAAGAAATACCGCAGCCCAAGATCGATCAAGCGCTGATAAATCGACTGACGGGTATCCTTCAGCCATCCAGCAAGCGGGCATATCAGGAGCTTCAAGTCCTTCCCAGGCTTGACGACCTGCGCCTCAGCGGCCCTCGCGTCATGATTGTGATCCGCCCTGACGGTCGAGTCCCGCCAAACGAGCTGCAGAATTTCTTCGACTATCAACAGGAGAAGAACAATCTCCTCGTGCTTACCGGTCAGGACAGTCATCTCGCCGATGCCGTAGAAGATCGGCTTCGGGAGTTGTACGCTATCGAGCAAATTTCGAAGCGGCTTAAGCCTGGCGATACCTTGTTCGAAGAGGCGCGAGACCGCCTAGAAGACGCTGAAGATCGCTTCCACAAGGCTCTGTCAGCTGGGTACAATCGGATCTATTACCCGGCGCTTGAAGAGACTGACGGCAGCGAACGGTTGATGGCAGTGACCATCGACAACGGGCTGCGAACCGGCCAAGGAGAGCAGTCGGCGGAGCTGCAGATCGAGAGCCTGCTCGCCAGCCCGCGCGCCAACTACAAGCTTGCGCTCGAGATGGCCGATGAGATCAGCCAGTATTTCGCGATGGCTGAGGAGTACCTTTGGCCCTCTGGTAAGGACAACCGACGCACGCCGTGGAAAGATGTGGTCAGCCGAGCCAAGGGCAGCCCGGTGTGGCCGTGGATGCCGGGCGCCGGTGGCTTGGAGGCGCTTAAGACCGAGGCTTTGAAGCAAGGGCGGTGGCGGCTTGGCGAAGACGGCTACATCGAGAAGGGCCCTTTCCCGAAGGAAAAGACGACGATCAATGTCTCACTTCAGGGAAGCACGGAAACCGGCGAGTCCCTCCTGAGCCTCACGCCTCGCAACGCCGGGGACAGCCCAGTAGTTCATTACTCTCCAAAGGCCGAGGTCACAGAAGCCGATCCGAAGGTCGACGACCTGGACAACTTCTCGACGAGTGAAGGATCGCTGTATTTCTGGGTCAAGGATCCCACCGGCAAGTTCGAGAGCGGCCCACCCGTACGTTGGGTGGCCGAGCTGAAAATACGGCATCAGGTTGATCCCGCAGGAGACAAGCGCCGCGTCACTCTGCAGTCGACACCGAGAGGGGCGATTACGTACTCGCTCGACGGCTCTAACCCGAAGGATGGCATCGACTACACGGAGCCATTCGAGATCGGGCCGGAGGCACTCCGCCTGCTGGTCTATGCACGCGCCGGCGAAGCCAACAAGACGGCGGACTTCCAGATCCCTGCAAGCGGCGACAAGCGGGTTCAGATCGATGACACTAAGCCCGCAAGGCTTCAGGGGAAGCGTGTCTCTCTCGACACGACCGACCGGGTCTACGGCGTCATCAACAATTTCAAGGACAACGACAACACGCTCTTCAGGGGCGTTCGCATCGAGATCGGCGAAGGCGAAAACACCGTAACCGTGCGCTTCCAGGAGCGCGCCGTCACAGCCGGCATGATCGAGGGCGTGGTCAACAGTCTCCGGGCGGTCCTGAAGGAGGATCAAGCGCCGGTCGCAATCACGATCAGCGACGGCGTGGAGTTCGAGAACGGCTTTGCCGTGAAGGAGTTCGCGAGGATCGCAGGGCTGGACCTGAAACCCGGAGACCTGGTGCAGGAGGCGTAGGGAATGCCCAAAGGGCAGACGGCGGGCAAGAAGACGAACCCAAACGTCGGTGATGGCCGCGAGGCCAAGCCGACGCTCGGGTTCGGCGTGCCTGCGACGTCGGACCCTCACCACTTCAAGGTCAGGATCCCTCCGGCCAACTCCGGAAAGGTCCAGATCAGCGAATACCTCGGACTGCAGGCCAGCAGCGACGAGTTCGCGGTGATGGACCGGGTCGTTCTGGACCGCCCACGCTGGACCGCGATCCGCAGCGAAGTCCAGCGCGCCTTCAACGCGCGGCTGAAGGCCCATGACCTGAAGACATCCGCCTGGAAGGTCGGGGAGAACCCCGTCGATCGGTTGCTCGGCAAGGAACTCTGCGTTCTCGCCTGGGCCGTCGAGGACATGGAGATGGACAAGATCCCCGTCGCGGTCCGCAACTGGCTGGCGCTTCGCCCGGAGGAAAGGTGGTGGCTCTTCGGCATGACGGCGATGGCCACTGGAACGGTAAAGGACGCCGGCCGCGGCTGGCGGCTCGCCCTTCGACACGCGCTTGGGGATGTCGCACAGAGCGATCTGATGCAGCCCCGCGCCAGAAGACAAATCGGGAAGGCCAGCGACCGGCCGACCCTCGACCTTTTTGACGACGAGATCTGAATGAACGAGATTACTCCTGTTTCCCTCAAGGATGCGCCCGCCCTCATCCAGGCGGTCTTCCCCGCGCAGAAGGTGTCATTCGAAGCGCAGTCCGAGCGCAAGGCGGTCGCAGCTCAGACGCTGACAGGGCTCGGTTCGTATTGGAAGGGACGCAAGCCTCTCATTCTGGTGCGCGCCATTGTCCTTGGCTCGCTACTGCCGCAGACCGGTGACGGCGAAAGGGATCTTGAGATCTTCGAGAAATTGATGGCCTTCGACGACCACGGTCTCGCGCGACGTGCTTTTGTTCAAAACGATCTCAAACCGAAGCACATCGCTTCACGCATCTCGCTTTCGAACCCATGGGACTATTTCACTTTCACGGGGCGCGACGACCTCGACGCAGATGATCGCCTCCTGAACCTCGAGTGCCCGTTCGACGCAGACGAGGAAGGCATTTCGCTCCGTTGGGATCGGGATACTTCCGACGAGGCCAAGCTTCAGCTCATAGAGCGGGCGCTTGCAACATTCTCGACCTACGAAGAGAAAGCCAGCTTCTGCAAGCGGCCGGAAGAAGTTGATCAGGCGTGGCTATACGCTCCGGTCTGGCCCACGGTGAACGATCACTACGCCCATTGGGGCATCAAGGCGCACTCGTTTCCCGAGCTCATCGAGCAAATGGGTATCTTGCGCTTCGGGCATCGACCGCGCGTTGGTGACACCTTCTCCGGCGGCGGTTCTATCCCGTTCGAGGCTGCGCGCATGGGATGCGACGCATATGCGGCTGACCTCAACCCCATAGCCTGCATGCTGACCTGGGGCGCGATGAACATCATCGGCGCCCCGAGGAAACGGCGCGCCATGTTCGAAGACGCCCAGAAGGTCGTGACCGAGAAGGTCGACAGAGAGCTCATCAAACTCAGCGTCGAGCACGACGAAAAGGGAAACCGCGGCAAGGCGTACCTCTATTGCCTCGAAACCCGATGCCCCGAAACGGGCTGGATGGTGCCGATGCTCCCAAGCAGGGTCATCTCACCGAAACTCGGCGCGATTGCACGGCTCAAACCTGATCATGCGAACAAGCGCTTCGAGATCGAGGTGGTGAGCAATGTCTCGGCGAAGGAGCTAAAGAGCGCAGACAAGGGCACCATCGACGATGGCTCCCTTGTCTATGAGCTCGACGGCAGAACCTACCGGACGCCGGTGAAGACCCTGCGCGGGGATTATCGCGGGCCCGACGGGGCAACCCTCAACAGGCTGCGTCGCTGGGAAAAACTGGACTTCGTTCCGCGCGAAGACGACATCTTCCAGGAGCGGCTCTATGCCATTCAGTGGATCACGAAGAACTCGATCTACAAGCCACGGCAGATCACGTATTTCCGTGGGGTGACCGATGTAGATCTCGAACGCGAACGCAAGGTCGAGAGGATCGTCGCCGAAAATCTGGAGGCTTGGCAGGCTGAAGGATTGACGCCTGACATGCTAATCGAAACGGGCGCAAAGACCGATGAACCGATCCGGACGCGCGGCTGGACGCACTGGCATCATCTCTTCAATCCCCGCCAGCTGTTGCTGCAAGCGCTGGCCTTGAAAGCATGGAGAGAGTCGCCGGGCGCCCCGCTTGGATGGTTGAACGTCGCGAAGATGGCGGACTTCAATTCACGCTTGTGTCGTTGGGCGACATCGCAAGGCGGCGGCCTTGGAGGGCCAAAAGGCGTATTCTCCAATCAGGCGCTCAACACGTTCTACAACTACGCTACACGCTCTTGGTCCGGCTATGGTGCTGGATCATTTCGCATGGCCGAAGAAGCGCTTCCGGACGTCGAACGGGAAGTGATATCCGCTCCTGCCGATCAGCCGACGCGCGTCTGCGACTACTGGGTGACCGATCCCCCCTATGCGGACGCGGTGAATTATCACGAGATCACCGAGTTCTTCATCGCCTGGCTACGGCGGAACCCGCCAGAAGAATTTCGCGACTGGACATGGGACTCGCGGCGAGCGCTCGCGATCAAGGGATCGGGCGACGACTTCAGGCGGGGCATGGTCGACGCCTATCGCGCCATGGCCGAGCACATGCCGGATAACGGCATGCAGTGCGTGATGTTCACGCATCAGGACACCGGCGTGTGGTCTGACATGGTCGGGATCTTCTGGGCTGCAGGGCTCCAGGTTGTGGCGGCCTGGTACATCGCCACCGAAACGACCTCTGAGCTGAAGAAGGGCGGCTACGTCCAGGGCACGGTCATCCTGATGCTGCGCAAGCGGCCGGCCGGAGAACGCTCTGGCTTCAAACAGCGCATCCTGCCCGCCGTCCGCACCGAGGTGGAACGACAGATCGAGAGCATGATGCACCTCAATGACGAGGTGAAGGACAAGCTCGGGGAGCCGGTATTCAACGACTCCGACCTGCAGATGGCGGGATATGCTGCCGCGCTGAAGGTGCTCACCGCCTACACCCATATCGGCGGAGACGACGTGACAAGCTTCGCGCTGCGCCCGCGCCAGCGTGGTGAGGAGACCGTCGTCGACGAGATCGTCCAGCAAGCTGCAGAAGCGGCCAACAGCCTTCTCGTGCCCGAAGGGCTCGAGGCTGAGACGTGGTCCCGCCTGACCGGCATCCAGAGGTTTTACTTCCGCATGATGGACATGGAGACGACGGGCGCCAGCAAGCTCGACAACTACCAGAATTTCGCGAAGGCGTTCCGGGTTGCCGACTATAGCAAGGTGATGGGAAGCATGGCCGCCAACAGCGCACGCCTCAAGCGCGTGACCGAGTTCGCCTCCCGCGACCTGACGGACAGCACCGAGATCGGGCCGACTTGGCTCGGCCGACTGATCATCGGTCTGCAGCAGCTTCTGGCGGAAACGGAACCGGCGGTCGTCGTGGGCCAGATCCAGGAAGACCTACCGGACTTCCTCGAAATCCGCCCGCTGCTGATCGACATGCTCTCGTTCATCGAGCGGAAAGCCCCCGAACAAGAGGTCCGTGATGCCGCCGAGGTCCTTGGCGGACGTCTGAAGAACCTCCGCGCGTTCAGCCAGTAACGCGCTCAGGGAGGGACCCGCGACATGACCATACGTCGGTTCTCTTCACGGACCCATCGTCTCGATCAGACGATCCTGCTCGAGCATCTCAAGGGCGCCCGCAGCTACAAGCGCATCGCAGGCTACTTCACCAGTTCGCTCTTCGAGGTGGCCGGTGAATTGTTGGATCAGATCCCCGAGGTGAAGATCGTCTGCAACGTCGACATCCACCCAGACGATCTGAAGGTCGCCAAGTTACGCGAAGCCAAGATGATCGGGCGGTGGAACGAACGTGCGCTGGAGGCAGAGGCGCTTCTGAACCGCGAGCGGTATCGTCGGCTCGACGCGTTTCTGCAGCAGCACGGCCAGGCGGTTCGGGTCGCCCCCGACAACGTCTGTGGATTCCTGCATGGCAAGGCCGGCGTGATTGAGTGCGCTGACGGCAGAAAGCTGGGCTTCATCGGGTCCATGAATGAGACCAGCAGCGGCTGGCAGCGTCACTATGAAATCCTGTGGGAGGACTCGTCCCCCGAGGGCGTTGCCTGGATCGAGGAAGAGTTCGACTTCCTCTGGAGAGCGGCAAAGGAATTGCCGCGCGCAGTGATCCGCGAGGTGCATCGGCGCGGCTATCGCCGTGAAGTTCTGTTCGAGGAACTTGATGACCCAGAAGATATCGCCCCGGCAGCCCTCATCGAGTCGCCGCTCTATCGAGAAGGCTTTTCTCTGCAGCCGTGGCAGCAAGGCTTCTTGACTGAGTGCCTCCGCCATTACTCCAACCACGGCATCGTCCGGCTTCTGCTCGCCGATGAAGTCGGTCTTGGAAAGACGCTCTCGCTGGGGACTGCGGCGCTCGCCCTTTGCCTGCTCCAGGACAAGGATAGCGGGGGGCAAAGGCCTGTCGTGATCTTCGCACCTGCCACGCTCTGCGAGCAGTGGCAGACCGAGATGATCGACAAGCTAGGGATCCCTTGCGCGCGATGGGAGACGCAGAAGAAAGTCTGGCTCGATCACGATGATCGGGTGATCTCGCCCGCAGGGCGAGAACAGATCGCGCGCTGCCCATTACGGATCGGCATCGTGTCCACAGGTCTCATGATGCGCGACAGCCTCGAAAAACAGCACCTTCTAGGTCTGCGCTTTGCGCTCGTGATCCTCGACGAAGCGCACAAGGCGCGAAGTCGACAAGGCTTCGGTCGTGATGCTGGCACCCCGAATGAGCTCCTCGCTTTCGCCACCGCAGTCGCAGAACGCAGCGACCATGTATTGCTCGGCACCGCAACTCCAATCCAGACGCGGTCGGACGATCTGTGGGACCTGATGCGCATCCTCCACAGAGGCAAGGGACGCTTCGTGCTCGGTAACGAGTATTCGAGATGGCACCAGCCAGATGAGGTCCTGCCACTGATCTCCGGTCAGACCAACGTAGAAGGCCCAGACTTCGGATGGGAGCTGCTACGCTCACCTCTGCCCGTTGTGAATTCCACGGATGAACCAAGAGCCCGGCGGCTCTTCAGCGCCATCCGCCAAGATCTTGGTCTCAACGAAAGACAGACGGATACCTCGGTGCCTATCACGCAACTGAGCGATGACACCCGAGAAATTCTCGAAGAGGACCTTGAGCGGAAGATATCGGGCGCGACATTCTTCCAGCGAGAGAATCCCTTTATCCGACACATTGTCCTTCGAAAACGCGCCGACCTCGAAGCCTCAGGATTGCTGCCGAGGATTGGGGTCGATCTGCATCCGGACCGCAGATACATCCGCGACACACAGCGTTTCGACGCCTTGTTCGAAGGTAAAGCGCTTCGGACTAATGATGATTTCCGCGAAGCGTATCGAGAGGCCAGAGCATTCGGTAAGGCACTCTCGAAGCGCGGGAAGGGAAGCGGCTTTATGAAGAATCTCATGGAGCAGCGAATTTGCTCGAGCATCGCAGCAGGCCTGAACACCGCTCGAACGCTCTTGGCCGGCCGAACCGTCGAGGAAGAAACTGAAGATCAGGTAATCGAACTGACTGCGGAGGGTTCCGAGGAAAAATTGGCCCTGGAACGGCTCATTTCTAGGTTAGGAAGAATAGATGGCGATCCCAAGCTCCAGGCTACAATTCACTTTCTTGATAGAGAAAAGTGGCTAGACCACGGGGCAATAATATTCAGTCAATACTACGATACCGCAAAGTGGATTGCCGACTCTTTGGCGACTCTATATCCCGACTTGGCGGTAGGGCTTTATGCAGGCGCATCTCGGAGTCGCCTATACCAGAAGGGCGAGAGCGTCAGCATCGACCGCGAGACGCTCAAGAAAATGGTCGCTGAGCACGAAATAAAGATCATGGTTGCGACAGATGCTGCGTGTGAAGGATTGAACCTGCAAACCCTCGGCACTCTCATCAATATCGATCTTCCATGGAATCCGACGCGCTTAGAACAAAGGATCGGAAGGATTAAGCGGTTCGGTCAAGCCAGAGAAAAGGTTGATATGCTCAATCTCGTAAACGAACAAACTGTTGATGAGAAAGTATACAACAGACTCTCTGAGCGCATGCGAGATCGTTTCGACCTTTTTGGCTCGTTACCAGACACGATTAGAGATGAGTGGATAGACGACATCGAGACGCTGGGTGAGAACATGGATGAATACATCAATGCGCAGCGTGAAGCGACGGGGTTTGATCTTCGCTACAATGCAACTACCGAACCCTCGGATCGGGACTGGCGGGAATGCACAGAGGTTCTTTCACGGCGAGACTTCGCTGAGCTCATGAGGAATGGCTGGACGTAAGCCAAGTTCCGGAAATGCCGTTTGAGAAGCAATGATTTGAAACCACGCTCCATCAATATCTTCCTACTCGACGGCGACCCCAATGGCATCCGGGTGGCGCAAATCTCGATGTCGACGATCCAGGCGATCGCCTTCCGGCGCAACCAGCTTCGTCGGGTCCGTGAAGCTTTCCCCGAGATCGAACGGCCAGGTGTCTATATGCTTATCGGGTCCGATGAAGACGCGCAGGACCGGCAGCTTGCATATATCGGCGAGTCCGAAGGTGTCGGGGCTCGATTATCGTATCACAACTCGAATGAGGCGGGTCGCGATGCCAAAGGCTTCTGGACCGACACGGTCGTGCTAATCAGCAAGGACGAGAACCTGACCAAGAGCCACGCTCGCTATGTCGAATCCTGCCTGATCCGGGGCGTGGTTAGCAATCCTCGCTGGACCCTGCCCAACACGCGCACGCCCTCCGACGACGCGGGCAAGCTACCGCTCCCCGACCGCGCAGCCATGGACGAGTTCGTGGATCAGACGAAAACGCTGGTCGGAGCGCTCGGATGGGATCTCTTCCGAGAAGTCCGCGGTCGAGCACCGGAACAGACGGCAGGGCGAGAGCTGCCAAAGGCTGACTTCAATGAAATCCCTCGGTTCTTCTTCCGAGGCGACGGCTTCGCCGCAGAGATGGAGATCGGGCCCTCCGGGGATTTCGTGGTCACGGCAGGCTCGAGAGCAAGGGTCAGGACGACGCGGACGATTCCGCGAGGCACGGTCACCCTTCGGAGCACCCTCGTCGAGAAGGGTGTTCTCCGAGAGGAGGGTGATTTTCTCGTCTTCACGAGCGCCTACAGCTTCACGTCTGCGTCTGCCGCAGCTGCTGCCGTTATCGGTGCGAGCGCCAATGGCCGGATCCTCTGGAAACTCCCGGATGGGCGGACGTACGCGGATTGGGAGTCGAACCAGGGTACGGCGGAGAGCTCGCCTGACCAACTTTGACGTTGGCTTGTGCGCTAAAACTTCGGGGCCGCAGCGTAACACCGCTTCAGCCGATCTTCGCGCCCCACAAGGACGTCTGATCGGCTGCGAAATAGCCATCCGCGGCGCGGAAGTTGCCCTGCAGCTCGACGGTATCACCGGCGGTGAGCGCCACCATCGTCTGCAGCCAAAGCGCCGTCGCCTCCGAGACGTGCGCCCCGCTGATCTCTCCGAAAGAGCCGCGGATTTCGGTCGCGCCGTTCAGCACGAGCCGCCCGCTCATCCGCGCTGACGTGCTGGCGTTCACCTTGTAGAGGAGCGTCGCGCCGAAGAGGTAGGTGCCGTCCACCGGGGCCACGAAGCGGTTGTTCGCGGCGTCGAAGGCGCCCTGATCGTTATAGTCGGTGTTGTTGATCGCGATCTTCGTCCAGGTCCCGACGCCGACATAGTTGTCGTAGTTGGTGTACGCCTTGAATCGCGGCAGTCGGGGCTGATCGACGATGCCGGTGGCGTTGTCGACGCTGAGCCCGTCGAAGAACGTGCTGCCGTCGGCGGACACCGCGAGGCGGAACCGGTCCGAACCGAAGAGCCCGACCAGCGCCTTGGTCACGAAGCCGGTCTGCAGCGTCAGGCCGAGGTCATCGCCCGCGGCCTCCTTGTTCATTGTGTAGAACAGATCGCCGGTCCCACCCTCGGCGACGGTCTTTGCCGTCCAGAGCGCGGCATTCAGCTTGGCCGAGAACGTGTTCGACGCATCTGCCGTCGTCCCGAGCCCGAGCAGCGCCATGTTCTGCAGCGCCGTGGGCGTGGTCCCGATCCAGCCCGCGCCGTCGTAGACCAGGAGCAGGCCCTCGTCCTCGACCCACGCCCGCCAGCCGGTCCGTGGCGGCAGACGCAGCCAGGCGCCATCGGTCCAGAGCGCGACATTCAGGTCCCAGCCCGCCCAGACGCCCGTCGCGCCAGAGGCGACGATGTAGCGGTCGCCGTCGGCCGGGCTGGCGGGCGGCGTCGTCAGGTCCCGGTCGAGCACCGAAAGCTGGACGAGCCCGTCGAGGATCCGCAGCGCCTCGTTGTGGGTGAGGTGCTTCTGGGCCTGCGCCGCGAGGATGTAGGGCAGCAGGAGATGGGTCGTGGCGTCGGACATTGGATGGCCTTCAGAAGGTCAGCGTGACGGTTTTCGGCGCGCCCCGCCCCACGAGGGCGGAGAGCTGGAAGATACGGATGTCGAGCGTGTCGCCGGGCCCAAGCGGCCCGCCCCAGTCGGCTGTCTGCTGGGCGGCGGTGTAGATCGCGCTGGTGGAGGTCGTGCTAAGCACCCGCTTCACGGTGGCGCCGTCGAGGATCTTGACCTCGTAGGCTTCGAGCTCCTCGGCCAGCGGCACCTCTAGCCCGCCCCAGCTGTCGGCGGCGAGCGCGCGGGACCGGCGCGTCCAGCGGATAGTGAGATCGCCGGGCGCACGCGGCCTGCGCCATGGCTGCTCCACATGAGCGACCGAGAACGGCCGCAGACCGGCGCCCGCGGGAGTGAAGGATTTAGCCACATAGGTCTCGTCGCTGACCGGGCGGCTTGCGGGGCCGATGCGCCAGTTCGATGGGATGCCGAGATCGGCTTCGGCGATCGGCAGCGATGCGAGGCTGTTGTCGAGCACCACCACCCGTGCGCCAGCGGGCGTCGGATTGCCCATGGCCCCCTCGGTGCCGCGCTGGCCGCGCAACAACCGATTCAGGCGATACCGGCCCGGGGCGATCAGTTCCGCCGCGCCTGCCTGCACGATCTCCCACACGCCCGGCGCGGTCTCGATGGCCAGCGCGTTGGCGCCGCCGAAGAGGTTCAGGTCCGTGACGCTCTCCAGCGTGCCGGTCACAAGATCGACCACCAGCACATTGCCGAGGTCGAAGCGCGAGGTCGGACCGGCGTAGAAGTCGGAGACCAGCGTCCCGATCCGGGCGCGCGTGCCGAACGTAGTCAGCAGCTCGAACCCGTCCGTCGAGGGGCTGCGGAACACCGCCATCTCGCCGGGCGAGGGAACCGCATGCGCCGCGACCAGCGGCCGATGCGCGGGCTGGTCCTCGGTCAGCTGCGGCAGGTCGAGCAGCACCGCCTCGGGCACGCCGAACACAACGGCCTGCGAGAGCGCCGACGGCCGCGGCGCGCCAGGCGGCAGATCGTAGGCCTCCCGGTCCTGTCGGACCGCCTCGATACCTCGCGCCTCCGCATCGGCGATGGAGACGAGGCGCAGAGGGACGGCGCGGCCGTCATGGGCAAAGGTGACGACATCGGCCGGGTCGAGCGCGAGCCGCGAGGGCGGGAGACGGAACACGGCACTCTCGCGGCCCGTCCACGCTTCCATCAGCGCGCGGCGGCAACGGCGTTCCGCTTCCTCGGGCGGGACCGCCATCGGGAAGGATTCTGAGGCGATCCGGGTCGTGTCGACCGTGATGCGCCGGGCCTCGACCTGTGCGGCCTCGTAGTCTTCGTCGGCGCGGGCGACCTGCCATTTCAGGGCCTGCGGTAGCTCGGTCTCCTGGCCACGGGTCAACTCGAGGACATCGCCTTCCCGCGCGGCGACGAGATCGTCTGGCGAGACGCTTGCCACCCCGGCTCTCCCGCGCATGACGAAGCGGATCACACCCTCGGTCTCGACGGCGTCGAAGCCGAAGTGCCGGGCCAGCGTGGTGATCGAGGCGCGCGGGCTCTCCAGTGCGCCGATGGCATAGCCTTCGACCGCGCCCCAGAGGCCGGAGACGTCGATCCTCGCCTCGGGCAGCCCCGCGCGCAGGCAGAGGTGCCGGACGAGGGCCGCCAGCGACACCGCGCCTAGCCGCCCGGTCAGCCAGTGGCCGAGCCGCCAGTTCGCGCCGTCCGTCCAGACGTCGGTCAGCGCCGGAAAGAACGGATAGGGCCGCGCGTCCCAGGTCCAGGCGGCGCATTCGGGGACGTGCACCATCCGGCCGCCGTAGACCGACGAGACCGGGTTGTTCGCCGCGTCGCCCCAGAAGAGATACGTCGCCTCGAGATAGGCGCGCTGGATGGCGTCGTCCCTCCAGCCGCGGGAGAAGTACGGCACGAAGCTCTCGGAGGATTTCGGGTCGAAGAAGACGTTGGGCTGGTTCGTGCCGCGGTCGATGGCCGGGCAGCCGAGCTCGGTGAACCAAATCGGCTTGGATTCCGGCACCCACGCGGTCGGCGTCCCGCTCTCGATGCCGCCCGGGCGGTTGTAGTGCGGGTTCGACCACCAGGCGCGCAAATCCTTGTAGCGGAAAACCCACGGCTTGCTGGCGGCTCCGTCCGTGATCGGCGTGCGGACCTGCGCGCCTCGGTCGGCGGCGCTGGCGTAGAACCAGTCGAAGCCTTCGCCGCCCGCGATGTTCGCCTGCAGGTAAGCCCGGTCGTAGATGGCGGGCCAGCCCTCCTGCGCATCGGCATGCTCGAACCCGTCGCGCCAGTCCGAAAGCGGCATGTAATTGTCGATGGCGACGAAATCGATCTCCGGATCGGCCCAGAGCGGGTCGAGATGGAAGAACACGTCGCCCGAGCCGTCGCCCGGCTGGTGGCCGAAATACTCGGACCAGTCGGCCGCGTAGCTGATCGCCGTGCCCGCCCCGAGGATGCTACGGACGTCGGCCGCGAGATCGCGGAAGGCTTGCACCGCCGGATAGGCGCTGGCGCCCGACCGGATCGTGGTCAACCCGCGCATCTCAGTTCCGATCAGGAATGCGTCGACCCCGCCCGCCGCTGCGCAGAGTTGGGCGTAGTGCAGCACCATGCGGCGCAGGCCCCAGTCGCCTGCGGCGCCTGTCCAGGAGACGGTCTCGCCTGAGACCGCGAAATCGGAGGGGCTGGCCGAGCCAAAGAAGGCGGCGACCTGGCTTGCTGCCGTCGCGGTGTTGTCGACGCTGCCGGCATAGCCCGCCGCCGGCGAGCACGTGATCCGGCCGCGCCATGGAAACACAGGCTGGCCGGTCTCGGCGGCGTTGTCGCTGTAGGGGTTCGGGAGCGTGTTGCCCGGCGGGACGTCCATCAGGATGAACGGATAGAAGGTCACGCGCAGTCCGCGGGCCTTCATCTCCTTGATTGCCTCGACGACAGCGAAGTCGGCCGGCGTGCCGCCATAAACGGGGCGATCCTGGTCATCGCGGCTGACGAGATGGGCGGCAGCGCGCGAGACGCCGTTGACGGACCAGGTCTGCGGGCTCGTCGTCTTGGCCGAGACCTCGACCCCCGGCCGGATGGCGCAGTCGCCCACGCGCAGGTCGTTCCCGAACCAGGCCACCACGAGGCTGACGCTCTCGACCTTGGGCGCCATGGCCTGCAGGCGATCCAGCGCCACGACCATGTCGGCGGTGTCCGACAGCGCGTTCAGGTTCTCGGGGATCTGCGCCCCACCGCTGCCCTTCCGGATGCCCGTTGTCGCATAGGTGAACTCGCCCGAGGCCGGGATCATGGTGACGGCGCGGGTCAGGCCCTCGGCGGTGTCGGGATCGGCGAGCGGGCGGAAGACCTCGAAGGAGAGCTGCGGCAAGCGGTTGCCGTAATTGCCGAGCGGCAGGTCCTCGAAGACGACATAGGCGGTGCCGCGATAGGCCGGCGTGTTGGCAGCGCCCATTTTCGCCGCGATGAACGGGTCGGCGGTCTGCGCCTCGTCGCCCGGATACCAGCGCCAGGTCACGCCGGCGGTGTCGAGCAGCTTGCCGTCCGCCCAGATGCGGCCGATGCCGGTAATGGGGCCTTCGCAGAGCGCCACGGCGAAGCTGGCGTAGTAGAGATACTCGGTCGTCTTGACCTTGCCGCCGCCCCCGCCGCCCTTGCCACCGCCTTGCGTGGTGGTTTTGGTCTCCTCGCGGAAATCGGTCGCCCAGATCACGTTGCCGCCCATGCGCATGCGGCCGTAGACGCGCGGGATGACGGCGCCCTCGGTCGAGGAGGTGATGCGCAAGGAATCGAGCCGCGGGCCCTCGATCCGCTGGGTCGGCGCGAGCGAGGAGACGATCCAGCTATCGACGACGGACCCGATGGTCGAGCCGACGAAACCGCCGATGGTCGCGGCGCTGACGCCGAGGATCGCGCCGCCGATCGACCCGCCAATGGCGGCGCCAGCGGCACCGAGTACGAGAGTGGCCATGGTCTGGACTCAGCGTTGCGGGAACAGGAAGGCGAAGGCGATGCGCCGGCGCCAGGACGGCGTGAGCGGTTCCTCGATCACGCCGAGCCGCTCATAGGCATGGAGGAAGCTGTCGGGACCGGTCAGAACCCCGACATGCTTGGCGATGGCGCGCGGCATCATCCGGAACAGAACCAGCGCGCCGGAACCGGCCACGGCGGGAGGCACCTCGATCATCATGGCGCGCGCGCCTTCCGCCAGAACTTCCCGCGGGCCGGTCTCGCCCCAGTCGCGGCTATAGGGCGGGATCGGAAACGGCTCTGGGCCGACGACCTCGCGCCAGACGCCGCGCGCGAGCCCGAGGCAATCGCAGCCGACGCCGCGCAGACGCGCCTGATCATGATACGGCGTGCCCAGCCAGGATCGCGCTGCAGCGATCACCCGCTCGGGATCGGCCGGCGTCACAGAACGCCCCCATCGTGGCCGCCGTCCCGGCTGGCGTAGCGCAGGATCGTGTCCTGGCCGGGGATGTGCGGGAAGCCGCGGAAGTTGGCGGTGTTTGCGAACTTGGCCCCGCAGGTCTCGATCCGCTTGTCGCAGCCCGCGCGGATGATCAAGGCATCTCCCTCGGCGATCGCGCGCACCGGGGCCTCAAGCAGCGTCAGGATCGCGACGCCATCCGTGACGTCGTGGCCCAGCACCTCGGTGCGCCGCCCCGCGTTCGCGCCGCTCGTCCAGTTCAGCGTGCCGAAGGTGAACCAGCCCGCGTCGAATCCGCCGAGACCGGAAGCAGTGAAGGCCCGGTCGCGCAGGAGATCGATGACGGTGCCCGTGCCCTTGAAGGCCGGATCCTCCAGATCGACGCCGCAGCGCGCATCGCCGAGCGCGGCGTCGCAGGTCGCCTGGAAGGTCCGTCCCACCGTCTGGCCCAGCACATGGGCGAGCGAGCGGACCTCCGCGACGAAGGCCAGCCGCCCGCGCCGGATCTGACCGATGGCCCCGCGCCGCATCAGCACGCGCTGGCCTGTGTCGGCCCAGTTCACCCGCCAGACCTCGACCTCGGCGTTGTCCCAGCGGCCGTCGAGAATGTCGGTCTCGGTGATGCGGTCAGAGGTCAGCACGCCCTCGGCGTCCTGCGCATCAACCGACAGGTCGGAGCCGGAGCGAACCTCGGAGGCCGTCAGCCCGCTTTCTGGCTCGAAGTCCGTGCCGTCGAAGGAAAGCATCCGGTCATGGTCGGTGAAGCCGAAACTCGTGCCGTCGGCGCGAGTGATGCGCCAGCACCAGGCGAGCGTGGTCGTGCCCTCGTCGAGATGGGCCTGCAGAGCGGGATCGAGGGTCTTCATCGGCAGGTTCCCGTCATTCGGTCGTCGAGATCCGCGATCCAGCTCGCCCAGTCCGGCGGCATGGTTGCGACAGTCTCGGCGGACGGCCGGGCGAGCCGCGCCTCGGCGTAGGAGGCGCAGCCGGCATCACCAGCGCCCATCGTTGCGGCGCAGCCGCTCAGCAGGATCGCCGACACCGCGGCCGTCACGAACCGCGTCGCGCCCGCGTTCGACCTTCTCCACCGTGTCTTCCATCGCATCACGTTCCGCCTCCCGTTTGCCCGCGCGTTTGCCTTCCACACGCCCCCAGACCCGGGCGAGGACGACGCCCCCGACCGCGCCCAAGGCCGCGACCAGCCAGATCAGGAGATCAGCCATCGTCCCGCTCCCCGCGCGCGGCGGCGACGCAGAGGGCGACGACGAAGACGCCCAAGCAGCCGCCCGCGACGACACCTGCGAAGAACTCAAGCACCGCCGCGGAACCCGCGCTCGATCCGGTCCCGCAGGCCGATCAGGCCCAGACCGAGGAACACCAGCCCGGCCGGCGAGGCATCGCCCGAACCGGCAAGCAGCGCGACGAGGCGGGACAGTTCGCCGAGCGGCCCGGTGGCGGGCAGCGCGAGAGACGCTATGCCGGTGAGCATGGCGAGAAGCCCCGCCCACCAGGTCATGGAGTTGGGACGAACGTAGCGCATGGGATCAGGCCCTCCGGATCAGGGTGGAGAAGAAGGCCACCAGCCGGGCGAGCCAGCTGGTTGGCTTATCGGGTTCAGGATCGAGGAGCGGCGGCCTCGGCAGCGGCGACCGCCGCAGCAGCGCCAGCGCCTCATCCTCGGTCAGGCGACGGATCGACCGCGAGAAGTCCACATGGCCCGTGCGATCCACGGACCAGACCGGGATGGTTCCGCCGGGATAGCGACCATGGCGGAACAGGTCGCGCTCCGATTCCCGGCGCGGAATGATCGATGCCGGGCGCCGCCAATTCAGAAATGCGTCAGCGGCGGCAACCCGATTGCCGGCATTGAGGTGCCGGGTCAGCGCGGCCTTCGCGATACCGCCGGTGTTGTAGTGAAAACTAACCAGCGCATCGAATTCATGCGGCTTGAGCGGCACCTTCACGGCGCGCAGGACGGCGGCCTCGTAAGCAGCCAGGTCCGCCCGGAAGACCCTGAACGCCTCGCGGATCCCGGCGTCGAGATCGGCGGGCATACCGCGCGGCATGGTGGCCGGATCGGGCGGTCCGGCCGCGGCCGTGTGGCCGATGCCGAAGGTCCAGACCTGTTTCACATCGAGATAGGGCCCGGGCACGAGTCCTTCGTGCCGGACGAGGGCCAAGAGGCCCCGATCGGTCATGTGCATGGGATTACCGGAGAAGCGAGAGGATCAGGATCAGGGCGGCGACGGCGAGGCCGATGCGCAGGCGATGGGTAAAGGCCGCTCCAGGGTCGGCCGGGTCGCAGCGGAGGGAGCGCGCGAGGCGAAGGATCTCATTCATCGCCGTCGCCCCGCTTGGCACGACGCAGGCGGGCGAGCAGCATCTCGATGAAGGCCGGCCCGAAGACGCCGACGAGATAGGCAGCCGATCCTGCTGCGCCTCCCGCCGGGATGGCCTCTGGCGGCAGGCTGAGCCAGGCCGTGATGACAGCCATCGAGAGGCTGCCCATCCCGGCCGCGATCAGCCCTCCGAGCAGGATGTGCCGGAGCGCATCCCGCAGCCGCATCTTCGTGGTCAATGCGTTCGTGGCGCCGCCGAGCGCGCCCCAGGCAGCGAGGATCACGGCGGTCGAGGCCGCGAGCTCGCGTAGCACGGCCGCAATGAAGCTGCCGGTGTCGTTCATCGCCGGATCTCCAGTAGTGGGATGGAGGTGATCGAGCCGAGCCGCTCGAGGTCGAGCGTCACGTCGAGCGCGTCGGTGTCGAAACGGACTGGCACGTCGAAAGCGAAGCCCGCGGTGACGGCGACGCCCTCAGCGGGCGCGCTGTCGAAGGTCACGACGCCGGTTGCCGTGTTGACCGACCAGCCATTGAGCTGCTCCGCGCTATCGAGGGCGATGCGCACGGTGCCTGCGACCGGTTTGGTGATCGTCCGCACCCATGTCTGGCTGCCGGAAGCGTAGCGCTTCACCAGCTGGAAGGCGGTCGTTGCGCCGTCGCCGGTGCCAATGAGCTGGTCGGTCGGCGCCGGTGTGCCCGAAGGAAGACAGGACTTGTGGTCGCCCCAATCCTTGAACCGGAAGCCATGCAGCCGCCCGTTCCGGGCCTCGAAGAAGGCGACCACTGCCGCCAGATCGTCGGCGCGGCGAATGCCATAGGCGACGTCGTAGCGGCGGCGCGAATTGGCCCAGCTGGCGTTCCTCTCCTCGTCGCCCGAGGCGAGTTCGACGATCTGGGTTCGCCGTTCCGGCCCGCCGCGCGCGCCGCGGCTGATGTTGTCGGGAAAGCGGACCTCGTGAAACGCCATGGCTCAAAGCCCCCTGCGCCCGAGCGAGACCGCGCGGGCGATGTCGGCCGCGACCTGCGTGCGGGACTGGCGGAAGCTCTCGGCGTCGCGGGCCATGATGGTGACGTTGACGCCACCCGCGCCGTAGGCCTGGGCCTCCCGACGCGACAGCACCCGCTCGCCGCGCTGCAGGATCGCGGGCACCTCGTCGTGACGGAGGCCGGCCATGCCGCCAACGTGCATCCGGGGGGCAGCGGCGAAGGCCATGGCCGGGACTATCCTCGCGGGTCCGGCCGATCCGACCATCCCGCCCGCATGCAGGACGTTGGCAGACATGCCGCCCGCCCCGGAGAACACGCCGGAGAGCGCGCTTGCGATCGGCCCGAGGATGAACCGCCGCGCCGCCAGCTGGGCGAGATCGGCGAGCAGCGAGGTGACCAGGTCGCGGAAGTTCAGCTTGCCGGTCTTCACGAACTCGCCGACGGCATTCTCGGCCGACTGGAAGGCGCCGACAAGGCTCTGGCCGATATCGCCGCCGATCTCGCGGGCCTTACTGGCGTAGTCCGACAGCGCGGCGGTGACCGCACGCCAGCCGGTGACGGCGGCCTCGGTCGCGGGCTCCGCCGCAGCGGCGGCAGCCCCGGCCGCCGC
>NZ_QDFI01000007.1 GCF_003254465.1 Meridianimarinicoccus zhengii | reverse complement strand
AAGCCGCCTGATCATGCCCTCAGGCCATCAGGGAAATTACACCAGCTTGACGGACGCTATCAGACCAAGCCAAGCCGCAAATTCCCGACCACTCTTGAATTGGTGACCCGACCCGATCGTAGCGGCCACGGCCGAGGCCGTCACCGGTCCAACACCGGGAATGGTCTGCAAGAGTTGCGCTTGATGGCTGAGACGGGCCTGAATGCGCATCGTGATCTCGTACCAGCCAAGGCGGTTGTGCAGGTCGACCAGCTGACGGCTGAGGACCCGCAGAACGTCTTGGGCGAGCTCGGGTAACCCGGACGGCTTGCCCTCGATGATCCCTTTCGCAAAATCGATGGCCCGCGCGACGCCTCGAGCGATGGCGATCCCGAACTCCGCGGCCAGCCCCGATGCGGCATAGTCCGGACACGCCATGGGGGAGAAACACGGCATAGTATGCCGACCCCGGGAGTATCGCGCATGGCTCGGTGAAGACGACCGGGCGACGCGGCTTCCGCTGCCTTACTCACGCGCCACACCAGAGCGCCATCCCAAAACGGCAATGTCGGGCTGTCGTTTCGCCCGACGCCGATCGATGCGAGCCTCAGCCGAAACGGCGGGGCTCTTGTCGTTTCACGGGCGCCAAATCAAGGCCGTGGCGGGTGAGGGCCAGCCCCGATGCGGCATAGTCGGTACCCGCCGCGAGAGAGAAATGGGGCATAGTATGCCGACTCTGCGCGCGATACGCGATCAACGCGTTTGGCGCGCGTTCTGCAGTTTTTCCATGTTATCAGGGATTTATGGCGGAGAGACAGGGATTCGAACCCTGGGACCCCGTGAAGGGTCAACGGTTTTCGAGACCGCCCCGTTCGACCACTCCGGCACCTCTCCGCGAAGGGTCACCGGGGCCGTTTAGTCAAAGCGGGGTAGGGGTGCAAGCGGTTTTCTGGCCGTCCGCGGAACCCCGCGCGCGGCAATCGCCATGGACAATACCCTGCGCGCGCCCCATCTTTTTCCGGGCATCCAGATCGGAGACTCCCATGCGCACGGTCATCGTCCTGCTCTTCTGCTTTCTTCCGTTCGGCGCGCAGGCGCAGCGGTTGTCCGACCGGGTACTCGACGCGATGGAGGTCGCGGCCCTGTTCGACATGCTGCAGCAGGAAGCCGTCGCCTCCGGCCTCGATCTGGGGGCCGAGATGATGCCGGGCCGCGATCTCGCCGGGTGGGAACGCACGCTAGCGCGCCTGAACGATCCCGACACGGTGCTGCCGGAATTCCGCGATGCCTTCGCCGTGGCCCTCGACGCGGCGCCCGGCGGGTCTGACGCGCAGGGCACGGCGATCCTGACCTATCTGACCACGCCGCCGGGCGACCGGATCGTCGGGCTGGAACTGTCGGCCCGCGCCGCGCTCAACGAACCTGGGATCGAGGAGGCGGTGCTCGCGCGTTTCGAGGTGGACCGGGCGGCGGGCAGCGACTTCGCCACGGCGGTGGACCGTTTCATCGCAATCAACGATCTCGTGGACCGCAACGTCACCGGCGCGCTGGCCGCCAACGCGGCCTTCCTGACCGGCCTTCAGGAGGGCGCGGACGCGCCGGGGACCATGGGCACTGGCGACGTGCTGGCCGATGTCTGGGAACAGGAACCCGCGATCCGCGCCAGCACCGAGGACTGGCTGGATGCCTTCGTGTCGCTCGCCTACGGTCCGCTCGACACGGCCGAGTTGCAGACCCATATCGCCTTTTCCGAATCCCCCGCGGGGCAGGCGTTCAACGACGCCATCTTCACGGCGTTCGACACGGTGCTCACGGACCTGTCCTACGATACGGGCGCTGCGCTGGCGCGGCTTCTCGCGTCAGAGGATCTCTGATCGCGGCGGGCTTGACTTTGCCCCCGTTCTCGCGCATCAGGCGCGCTCCGGATCAAACGCCGGACCCAATCCATCCGCCCGGCAAGGGCGCGCTGTCCGACGGCAGGGGGATCGCCCCCGCAACACCGCCATGCTGCGGGGCCACAGGGCGCGACAACAAGGACGACACACGATGTTTGCGGTAATCAAGACCGGCGGCAAGCAGTACAAGGTCCAGAGCGGCGACGTTCTGCGCGTTGAAAAGCTGATCGCCGAAGCGGGCGACACCGTCCAGTTCAACGAGGTGCTGATGGTGGGCGGCGACGCCCCCGTACTCGGCACCCCCCGCGTCGAGGGCGCCGGCGTGCAGGCGCAGGTCGTGGACCACGTGAAGGGCGACAAGGTCATCTCCTTCGTCAAGCGCCGCCGGAAGCACGGCTCGCAGCGCACCCGTGGCCACCGCCAGAAACTGACGCTGATCCGCGTCACCGAAATCCTCGCCTCCGGCGCGGACGCCAGCGGCGTCAAGCCCGCCACCAACCGCGCAGCTCCCGTCGCTGCCGCGGCCGAATAAGAAAGGACCGACAGCATGGCACACAAGAAAGCAGGCGGTTCGTCCCGGAACGGCCGCGATTCCGCAGGCCGCCGCCTCGGCATCAAGAAATTCGGCGGCGAAGCCGTCATCCCCGGCAACATCATCGCGCGCCAGCGCGGCACCAAGTGGTGGCCGGGCACGAATGTCGGCATGGGCAAGGATCACACGATCTTCGCCACCGTCGAAGGCGCCGTGAAGTTCCACACGGGCCTCAAGGGCCGTACCTTCATTTCCGTGCAGCCAGCGGCCGAGGCCGCCGAGTAAGCCGCACCCGGATCGGACCGCAAGGTCACAAAAGGGGGGTCGGCGGACACGCCGGCCCCCCGGTCTATTCGGGGCGGCACGCACGCGGCGCCATTGCGCGGCAGTCGCCGCCGCCCCACATCTCATGCGCTTCAGGGAGGAAGCCATGGCCCATGACCTCACCACCGCTCAGCCCGTCATCGCCAGCGAACGCCTGTCGCTGCGCCCGCTGCGTCCCTCGGACCAGGGGCTGATCGCGCTCTATGCGGGCGACCTGCGCGTGGCGCAGAACACCCGGTCCATCCCGCATCCCTATCCGCCAGGTGCTGCCGAGGCGCTGGTGACCCGCGCCGTGGCCGACGACCGGCGCGAGGATATCTGGGCGATGGACGCGTCCGAAACGGGTCTTGCGGAACTGCTGGGCCTCATCTCGCTCAAGCGGCTGTCCCACGATCGGTCGGAAATCGGCTACTGGGTGGCGCCCGCCTTCTGGAACACCGGCTTCGCCACCGAAGCCGTGCAGGCCATCATTGCGGCCAACCCGCAGGGCGTGAAGACCCTCTTCGCCGAGGTGTTCCAGTCCAACCCGGTCTCTGCGCGCGTGCTGACCAACGCGGGCTTCGACTATATCGGCGATGCCGAGGCGTTCTCGGTCGCGCAGAACTGCACCGTGCCGATCTGGACCTACCTGCGCAAGCTGGCCTGACCCCGCGCGCGGGGTCAGCGGGCTTGAGCCGCGGGTCGTTTCGCAGTATCGCCGCCCCTGACCCCTAAGGACCGCCGCCATGAAATTCCTCGACCTCTGCAAGGTGCATATCCGCTCGGGCAGCGGCGGCAACGGCGCGGTCAGCTTCCGGCGCGAGAAGTTCATCGAATACGGCGGCCCGGACGGCGGCGATGGCGGGCGCGGCGGTGATGTCGTGGCCGAGGCCGTGGACGGGCTCAACACGCTCATCGATTTCCGCTACCAGCAGCATTTCTTCGCGCAGAACGGGCAGGGCGGCATGGGCCGCCAGCGCACGGGCCGGTCGGGCGACACGATCACCCTGCGCGTGCCCGCGGGGACCGAGATCCTCGATGAAGACGAGGAAACCGTGATCGCGGACCTCGCCAATCCCGGCGACCGCGTCGTGCTGGCCGAGGGCGGCAATGGCGGCTGGGGCAACCTGCGCTTCAAGACCGCCACCAACCAGGCGCCGGGCCGGGCCAATCCGGGCCAGCCGGGGGTGGAACGCACGATCTGGCTGCGGCTCAAGCTGATCGCAGATGCGGGGCTTCTGGGCCTGCCCAACGCGGGCAAGTCCACCTTCCTCGCGGCCACGTCGAACGCGCGCCCCAAGATCGCGGATTATCCCTTCACCACGCTGCACCCGAACCTCGGCGTCGTCGGCGTGGACAACGCGGAATTCGTGATCGCCGACATTCCCGGCCTGATCGAAGGCGCGCACGAGGGCAGGGGGCTGGGCACCCGGTTCCTCGGCCATGTGGAACGCTGCGCGGTGCTGCTGCATCTGGTGGACGCGACCTCGCCCACCATGGTCGAGGACTACCGCACCATCATCGAAGAGCTGGAGGCCTATGGCGGCCATCTGGCCGACAAGCCGCGCGTCACGGGTCTCAACAAGATCGACGCGCTGGAGCCGGACATGCTGGCCGAGGCGCGCGCGGCGCTGGAAGAGGCCGCGGGCACCCGCGTCTACCCCATGTCCGGCGTGTCGGGTGAGGGGCTGACCCAGGTGCTCCGCGCGCTGCGGGCCGAGATCGCGGATGACCGCCTGCGCCGCCGCGCGCTCGACCCCGCGCCCGACGCGCCCGGATCTGGGGATGACGCGCCGTGGCGGCCCTGACCGAAACCGACGCGCGGCTCAGCCTCGCCACCACGCCCGGCGCGCGCGTGGTGGTCAAGATCGGCTCGGCCCTGCTGGTGGACCAGTCCAGCGGCCTGCGCGGCGACTGGCTGCACGGGCTGGCCGCCGACGTGGCCGACCTGCGTTCGCGCGGCGTCGATGTGGTGCTCGTGTCGTCCGGTTCCATCGCGCTGGGGCGGCGCGTGCTCGAACTGCCGCCCGGTCCTCTGCCGCTGGAACAGTCCCAGGCCGCGGCGGCGGTCGGCCAGATCCGGCTCGCCCGCGCCTACGAGGACGCGCTGAACCCCCACGGCATCGTCACGGCACAAGTGCTGGTGACGCGCGAGGACAGCACCGACCGGCGGCGCTATCTCAACACCCGCGCCACGCTGGGCCAGCTCATCGCCCTGCGCGCCGTGCCCATCGTGAACGAGAACGACACGGTGGCCACCGACGAGATCCGCTATGGCGACAACGACCGGCTGGCCGCACAGGTCGCCGCGACCATCGGCGCCGACCAGCTTGTGCTGCTGTCCGACGTTGACGGGCTCTACACCGCCAATCCAGGGTTGGATCCGGCCGCGACGCGCTTCGACGTGGTGGACCGCATCACCCCCGAGATCGAGGCGATGGCGGGCGAGGGCATATCCGGCCTGTCCCGCGGCGGCATGGTCACCAAGCTGATGGCGGCCAAGATGGCCACCGGCGCGGGCTGCGCCATGGTCATCGCCAAGGGCAATGCCGACCGGCCCCTGCGCGCGCTGGAACGGGGGGCGCCCTGCACATGGTTCCGCGCGGGCGACGATCCGCAGGTCGCGCGCAAGCGTTGGATCGCCGCGATGAAACCGGCGGGCCGGGTCACTGTCGATGCAGGCGCCGGACGCGCGCTGGCGCAGGGCCGGTCGCTTCTGCCCGCGGGCGTCACCGCGGTCATGGGCGATTTCGGGCGCGGCGAGCCGGTGACGATCAACGGCCCCGATGGCGCCGCACTGGGGCTGGGCCTGATCCGGTATACCAGCGACGAAGCGCGCAGCATCGCGGGCCTGCGCTCCGACAGGATCGAAGCGGTGCTGGGCTATCCGGGCCGTGCCGCGCTGATCCACAGGGACGACATGGTGCTATGAGGATTGATCCGATGGATGGACAACAGACCGATATCGCCGCGCTGATGGACGATCTGGGGCGCCGCGCCCGCGTGGCCGCCCGCGCGCTGGCCATCGCCCCGGCTGCGACCAAGACAGCGGCACTTCACGCGGCTGCCGACCGGATCATGGACCAGGCCGATACGATCCTCGCCGCCAATGCGCGCGACATGGATTTCGGCCGCGACAAGGGCCTGTCGGCGGCGATGCTTGACCGGCTGGAACTCAGCCCCGCACGGCTGGAGGGGATCGCCGCCGGGTTGCGCGCCGTCGCGGACCAGCCCGACCCGGTCGGGCAGGTGATCGCGGACTGGGACCAGCCCTCGGGCCTGCATATCCGCCGGGTGCGCACGCCCATTGGCGTGATCGGCGTGATCTATGAAAGCCGCCCCAACGTGACCGTGGATGCGGGTGCCTTGTGCGTGAAATCCGGCAACGCGGTGATCCTGCGCGGCGGATCGGAAAGCCTGCATTCCTCCGCCGCTCTCGCCGCATGCCTGACCCATGGCCTGACCGCCCACGGCCTGCCCGCCGACGCGGTGCAGATGGTGCCCACGCGCGACCGTGCCGCCGTGTCCGCCCTGCTGGGCATGACCGACTACGTGGACGTGATCGTGCCGCGCGGGGGCAAGGGGCTTGTGGGATTGGTCCAGCGCGAGGCGCGGGTGCCGGTCTTCGCCCATCTCGAAGGTATCTGCCATATCTACGTGGACGCCGACGCCGACCCGGAGATCGTCAGCAAGGTCATCGTCAACGCCAAGACCCGCCGAACCGGTATCTGCGGCGCGGTCGAATGCCTGCTCGTGGATCGCGCCTACCTCGCGGCCCACGGCGCGCCCTTCATCGCCAACCTGGTCGCTGCGGGCGTCGAGGTCCGCGCCGATGGCGCGCTGTCGGACATCCCCGGCACGACGCCCGCCACCCCGGACGATTTCGGGCGCGAGTTTCTCGACATGGTCGTCGCCGCCACCGTGGTCGACGGCGTCACCGGCGCCATCGACCACATCGCGCGCTACGGGTCCAACCACACCGACTGCATCCTGACCGCCAACGACGCCACCGCGCGGACATTCTTCGACCGGGTGGACAGCGCCATCGTCATGCGCAACGTCTCCACCCAGTTCGCGGACGGGGGCGAATTCGGCATGGGCGCGGAAATCGGCATCGCCACGGGCAAGCTGCACGCCCGTGGCCCTGTCGGTGCCGAACAACTGACAAGCTTCAAGTATCTCGTCGACGGCGCGGGCACGACCCGCGCCTGACGGGGCCTTCAGCGCGGCACCGCGTTCAGCGTCACGCCGCCTTCGCCCGCGCTGACCGCCACGCGCAGCCCCATCGTCTCGGCCTGCCGGGCCAGCAGCGGGAATTGTACCCGTTCCGGCGTCAGCGGCTCGTCGCAGGGCTGGCCCTCGAGCAGTGCCCAGAACGGTCCAAGATCGCGCAGCCGCGGCCCGCTGCCCGCCACGCGCCATGACCGCCGGTCCCGCGCCACCGTGACCCGGCCGCCGCGTGCCAGCGCCGCCTCCACGCACAGCACCATCAGGAAGGCCAGCCGCGCCGCCGGGCGCGGCACCTCGCCGCTCACGTCCCACGCGACCTGCAACCGGCCCGCGCCGTACACCCCGTCCAGCGTGTCGCACAGCTCCGGGGTCCCCATCGCCTGGTCCTCGCGGCTCAGCCCGAAGGCCACGCGATAGAAGCGGATGCGCGCCTGTGCCTGCGCCACGCTGTCGGCCACAAGCTGCATTTCCTCCCGCCGCGGTCCGCCCGAACCCGACATGGACAGCAATTCAAGACCGTTGCCGATCGCCCCCACGGGGCTTATCAGGTCGTGACACAGGCGCGAGCCCAGAAGACCCGGCAAATCCGGGTACGCGTCTCCGCTCATCGCCAGATGCCGCGGATTGCCAGGAACCGGATGGAAGGCAGGAAAGAAGATGTCATCATTGCTGGAGCCGGGCGTCCTCGTGCGCCATCCCCAATGCCCCGACTGGGGGACCGGGCAGGTTCAGTCCAATGTGCAGGGCCGCGTGACCGTGAATTTCCGCAATGCCGGGAAAGTGGTCATCGATACCGCACGCATCGAACTTCAGGTTGTGTTTACGGAGTGACGGTCAGGTCCGCCACCGTCGGGAAACGCTAGCACACTTTAAACGTGTGTCAAATCGTGCCATCGCGGCACCCGGGGCAAAGTCGCTTGCATCGCCCCGGCGCGGTTTCTATCACCCGTCCATGACCGTGCCCCCGCACCCTGCCACCCGCGCATGATCGCGCCATTGCCCATAACCGTGCGGCTGGCGCGGGACGACCGCGACCTGTTGGCCGCGCAGCGCCTGCGCTATGCCGTGTTCGTGGAGGAACTGGGCGGCGACGGCCCGCTGGTGGACCATGAAAACCGTTTCGAAAGGGACGCTTACGACCCGTTCTACGACCACATGCTCGCCATCGATCCCGCCCGCGACGACGGGACCGGCCTTGACCACGTGATCGGCGTTTACCGCCTGATGCGGGGCGAGAACGCGGCGCGCGCGGGGGGCTTCTACACCGCGGGCGAATACGACCTGTCGGTGCTGATGCAAAGCGGACGGCGGCTGCTGGAACTCGGCCGCTCCTGCCTGAAGCCCGAATACCGCGGCGGCAAGGCGATGTGGCACCTGTGGAACGGGCTTGCCGCCTATACGCTGGAACACGATATCGACGTGCTCTTCGGCGTCGCCAGCTTTCACGGCACCGACCCCGCGCCGCTGGCCGAACCCCTGTCGCTGCTGCATCACCGTTACCTCGCGCCGCCGGATATCCGCGTGCGCGCGCTGCCCGGCCACCACCTGCCGCTCGACCTGCTGCCCGAACACGCGATCGACGCGGCGGCGGGGATGCGGGCCATGCCCTCGCTCATCAAGGCGTATCTGCGGCTGGGCGGCTTCATCGGCGACGGCGGCTTCGTGGACCACGAGTTCAACACGATCGACGTGTGCCTGCTTTTGGACACCGCGCGGATGAATGACCGGCAGCGCACGATCTACACCCGCGGCCTGCCGGGATGAACGGCACATGACCGGGCCGTGGCAGGGCGCGCCCCCGCCGCCCGCGCCACCGATCACGCCCGCGGGCTGGGTCCGCGTCGCGCTGCGCGGGCTGGCGCTCGGGCTCGTGAATTTCGGCGGTCTGGTGGTCCTGCTGGCCGTGCGGCTGGTCGAACGCCCGGTTTTCGGTCTGCACCGGCCGGTCACGCCCTCGATCACGCGCACCGTCTGCCGCCTGTCGCTGCGCATCCTGCGGCTGCGTCTGGACCAGCAGGGCGCGCCCATGCCCGATCGCGGCCACGATCCCGCGCGCCGGCCCGGTGCCATCGTCGCCAATCACGGCTCGTGGCTCGACATTTTCGTGCTGAACGCCTGCGCGCGCATCTATTTCGTCGCCAAGGCCGAGGTCGCGGGCTGGGCCGGGATCGGCTGGCTGGCGCGCGCCACCGGCACGCTCTTCATCCGCCGGGACCGGGCCGAGGCCGCGGCCCAGACCGCCGCGCTGCGTGACCGGCTTGCCGCCGGCCACCGCCTGCTGTTCTTCCCCGAAGGCACCAGCACCGACGGCCGCCGCGTGCTGCCGTTCAAGCCGACCCTGTTCCAGGCGTTCTTCGACCCGGATCTCGCACCGGGCCTGCGGGTGCAGCCCGTCTCCGTGGCCTACCATGCGCCCGAAGGTGCCGACCCAAAGCTCTACGGCTGGTGGGGCGACATGGACTTCGCCGCGCATCTGCTGAAGATCCTTGCCCATCGCGGGCCCGGATCGGTCACGGTGATCTGGCACCCGCCGCTGCCCGTGGCCGATTTCGCCGGGCGCAAGGCGCTGTCGGGCGCCGCCGAACACGTAGTGCGCGCCGGTCACACCGCGGCGCTCAGCCCGCCAGAACCGCGGCGAAGCCCCTGAGTGTCGCCATGGGGTCTGCGCTGCGCCACACCTCGTCCCCCAGCGCGAAGAAATCCGTCACGGGCGCGAAATCCCGCACGAGATCCGTATCCAGCGCACCCTCGACCACGACGGGCAGTTCGATCACCTCGGACCACCACGCGAGAAGGTCGCGTTCCACACGCACGCCGCTGCCCAGCACCGTTTCACCCACGGGCCCGAAGGCGATGTAATCCGCGCCCGCTTCGCCCGCGCTCAGCCCCTCGTGGCGCGACGCCTCGCAATACGCGCCCACGATGGCATCCGTTCCCAGCGCCTTGCGCGTCTTGCGGACGGACCGTGCCCCGTCGGTCAGGTGCACGCCGTCCAGCCCCAGCCGGTCCACCAGCCCCAGATGGGTATCGATCACCAGCGGCACGTCGCGCGCATGGGCGATGGGCCGCAGCCGGTCCGCGACCCGCGCGATGTCGTCCTCCACCGTGCTCGCCATGCGCAGGCGCAGGCAGGCGATCTCCACCGCGTCCAGCATCCGCGCCAGATCGTCGGTGAACGCGTCCCCCGACGGGTCGGCGGGCGTGACAAGGTAGATCTGCGGGCGGTCGGGGGCGGTGGGTTCGGTCATGGCGGCCTCGGGTCTGGAGCCTGCGTGCCATACCGCGCGGCGCGGCGGGTGGAAAGGGGCGGCGGCAAGCCAGATCACGGGTGACGGCGGTGACATGCGAGTCATACAAAAGTCATACGGGAGTCATACGCGAGTCCGACAGGTCTCCTCCAGAACGTCGGCACACGACCGCAGCACGTTGCACCGCCCTTCCGGCTGGCCTAAACCCCCGCCATGACAGCGCCAGAAGCCACCCTCAGACAGCCCGCCTTCGTGCTGGTCCGCCCCCAGATGGGCGAGAATATCGGTGCGGCCGCGCGCGCCATGCTGAACTTCGGGCTAGATCGGATGCGGCTTGTAAGTCCACGTGATGGCTGGCCAAATCCCGCCGCCGTGGCCATGGCGAGCGGCGCGGGCAGGCTTCTCGACGCCGCCACGCTGCATGACGATCTGCCCGGCGCGGTCGCGGATTGCCACTATGTCTACGCCACCACGGCGCGCGCTCGTGACCTCACGAAACCGGTTTTCACGCCTGAATCCGCCATGGCCGACGCCTCGGCACGCATGGCCGCGGGCCAGCGTGTCGCCGTTCTGTTCGGCCCCGAACGCGCGGGGCTGGAAAACGACGACATTTCAAGGTCTAATGCCATCGTCACCGTGCCCGTGAACCCGGATTTCCCGTCCCTCAACCTCGCCCAATGCGTGCTTCTGACGGGCTACGAATGGCGCCGCGCCACCCATGATGCCCCCGGCCATGTCACCGAACTGGCCGGCACCGACTGGGCCACGGGCGCCGAGGTCGAGATCCTCGCCAAGCACTACGAAGAACGCCTTGACGACGCAGGGTTTTTCTTCCCCGAGGTGAAGGCCGCGCATATGCGTCGCAACCTGCGCAACCTGTGGTCGCGCATGCCGCTGACCCGCGCTGACGTGCAGATCCTGCACGGTGTGATGCGCCAGATGGTGCGTTGGAAGACCCGCAGCGACGCGGCGCCGCAGCCCGTGTCCGACACGCCGCCCCAGCCCTAATTCCGCCATGCGGAGGATGCCATGAGCCAGAAGAAACGCCAGCTTTTCGAAGAGGTTGCCAGCCCTTCCGCACCTGCGGCCAAGCCCGCGGGCGGCCTGATCGACCGCGCGGGCGGCGGTGCGCGCAACGCGATCCGCATCTGGCTTATGATCCTCTTCGCGCTGGTGGTGCTGATGATCGCCGTTGGCGGGCTGACGCGGCTCACCGATAGCGGGCTGTCGATCACCGAATGGCGCCCCGTCACCGGCGCGCTGCCGCCCATGTCCGCCGAGGCATGGCAGGCGGAGTTCGACAAGTACCGGGATATTCCAGAATACCAATTGCAGAACAAGGGCATGACCATGTCCGAGTTCAAGGTCATCTACTGGTGGGAATGGGGCCACCGGCAGCTTGGCCGCGTCATCGGACTGGTCTGGGCCGTTGGATTCGTTGGATTTCTTGCCGCCCGGAAGATCCCGGCGGGCTGGACTGGGCGCTTGCTGCTGCTCGGTGCGCTCGGCGGCCTGCAAGGGGCCATCGGTTGGTGGATGGTTGCCTCGGGCCTGACCGGCGACAGGGTTGACGTGGCCTCCTATCGCCTCGCCACCCATCTGGGGCTGGCCTTCGTGATCCTCGGCCTGATCGCGTGGTTCGCATTTCTACTGGGGCGTACTTCACCAGCGCTGATGACCGCGCGCCGCAGCCGGGACGCGCGCCTGTTCGCTTCAGGAACGGGCCTCATGCATCTGGCATTCCTGCAAATTCTTCTCGGTGCACTCGTTGCCGGGATCGACGCGGGCCGCAGTTACACCGATTGGCCGCTGATGGGCGGCGAGGTTTTCCCCTCCAGTGCCTTCGTCATCGAACCGATCTGGCGCAACTTCTTCGAAAACCCCGGTCTCGTGCAATTCATCCACCGCGTGACGGGGTATGCGCTGCTGGCCTTCGGCATTGTCGCTTGGCTGCGCGGGCGGCGGTCGGCCAACCGGGTCACTGCGGGCGCGTTCGACCTGATGGCGCTGGTTCTTGTTGGCCAGATCGTGCTCGGCATTGCGACGGTCTGGTATGCCGCACCCTGGCAACTGGCGATCCTGCACCAGCTTCTGGCCGTAGCCCTCTGGGTTTCCATCATCCGCGCGCGGTTTCTTGCGCAATACCCTGTCGCGCAAAGCCTGCGGGTCTGATCTTGCGGACATGCCCGCCGCGCCCCATCTGCTCTGCGGAGACACAAACCGGAGGTTCTGATGGGCGGCTACATGCGCACGGCGATCCTGATGGCGGCGATGACCGCGCTCTTCATGGGCGTGGGCGCGCTGCTTGGCGGCACGGGCGGCGCGATGATCGCGTTCGTCGTGGCGGCGGGCATGAACCTGCTGACTTGGTGGAATTCCGACAAGATGGTCCTGCGGATGCACGGCGCGAAGTTCCTTGCGCCCGGTGACAGCTGGGGCCTACACGACCTGACCGCGGATCTGGCCCGCCGCGCCGACATGCCGGTGCCGGCGGTCTATCTGATCGACACGGACCAGCCCAACGCCTTTGCCACCGGACGCAACCCGCAGAACGCCGCCGTGGCCGTCACCACGGGCCTTCTTGCGCGGCTGTCGCGGGAAGAGGTCGCGGGCGTCATCGCGCACGAGCTCGCCCATATCCGCAATCACGACACGGCCATCATGACCGTCACCGCGACCTTCGCCGGGGCGATCTCCATGCTGGCGAACTTTGCGTTGTTCTTCGGCGGGTCGCGCGAACGCGCTGGCATCGTGGGCACGCTCGCGCTGATGATCCTTGCGCCGCTCGCTGCAAGTCTGGTGCAGATGGCAATTTCCCGGTCGCGCGAATACGAGGCCGATCGCATCGGGGCCGAGATCTGCGGCAACCCGATCCGGCTCGCCTCCGCGCTGGAGGGCATCCAGCGCGCGGGTGCGAGGATCGATTACGAGACGGCGGAGCGAAACCCGGCCACGGCGCATATGTTCATCATCAACCCGCTGCATGGCCGCAAGATGGATAACCTGTTTGCCACCCACCCGGCGACCGAGAACCGCGTGGCCCGGCTGCGGGCCATGGCAGGCGGGCCTGCGCAGCCCATGCCAAGGCGGGTGGAACGCCCGACCATGATGCCGCGCACCGGGCGCGACCGCGGCGGGTCCGGGCCATGGGCGTGACAGAGCGGGGCCGACCGGAACGCGATTGACCCTGCCGCAGCGTGCGGCGCATCCTGCGCCCATGGATTTCGCCGCACGCATCACCCGCACACCCTTGCCCCATGACCCGGACCGCGCCGCGGAGGCGCTGAGGGGACTGGGTTGGGCAGGGAATGGCCCGCTGCGCGACCTGCTCGCAGGTACGGCGGGGTGCAGCCCCTATCTTGCCGGGCTGATGGCGCGCGAAGGCGACTGGCTGGAGGGCGCTTTCGCGGGTGATCCCTGCACGGCACTGGATGCCGTGCTCGGTGACTTGGCCCCTGGTCCCGCCGCGGACATCGCACCGGCCTTGCGGCGTGCCAAGGCGCGGGTGGCGCTGCTGGCGGGGCTGGCCGATCTCGGCGGTGTGTGGGGGCTCGATGACGTGACCCGCGCGCTCACGCGGCTGGCGGACACGGCGACGGACGTTGCGCTGAAATCGGCACTGTTGGCCGACCTTACCCGCGGCAAGCTGCCGGGGCAGACGCTGGACGATCTTGATACCGCGGCAGGGCTTGTGGCGCTGGCCATGGGCAAGATGGGCGCGTTCGAGCTGAACTATTCCAGCGATATCGACCTGATCCTGCTGTTCGACGACGCGCGTTTCGACGGCGCGGACCTGGCCGAGGCGCGGTCGGTGTTCCTCAAGGCCGCGCGCCGGGCCATGGCGCTTTTGTCCGACAATACCGGCGACGGATACGTGTTCCGCACCGACCTGCGGCTGCGCCCGGACCCGTCCGCCACGCCCATCGTCGTGTCTTTCGCCGCGGCCGAACGGTATTACGAAGCGCTGGGGCGTACATGGGAGCGGCAGGCCTTCATCAAGGCGCGGCCCGCCGCGGGCGACATCGACGCGGGCAAGCGGTTCCTGCGCGACATCCGGCCCTTCATCTGGCGGCGGCACCTGGATTTCACGACCGTGCAGGATGTGCATGACATCCGCCAGAAGATCCGCGCGCAGAAGGGGCTGGGCGGCGCTGGCCTCGACGGGACCAACCTGAAGCTCGCGCCCGGGGGCATCCGCGAGATCGAGTTCTTCACCCAGACCCGTCAGTTGATCGCGGGCGGGCGCGACCCGAAGCTGCGCCTGCGCGGCACCCGCGCGGCGCTGGCGCGGCTGGCGGACCACGGCTGGGTCGGACAGGCGGAGGCCGAGGGGCTGGATGCCGATTACGCGCGCCTGCGCGAACTGGAACACCGGGTCCAGATGGTTCAGGACGCCCAGACCCACGATCTGCCAACCCGGTCGGACGACTGGCAGCGGCTGGCCGATTTCACCGGCGGCGGCGACGTGGCGGCCTTGCGGGCCGAGATCACGGACCTGATGGCGCGCGTGTTCGAGCGGACAGAGGATTTCTTCGCCCCCGAACCCACCGCACCCCCGCCGCCGCTGTCCGACACGGCCGAACGGCTGGTCGAGCAGTGGCAGCATTACCCGGCGCTGCGGTCGAAACGCGCGCGCGGCATTTTCGAACGGCTGCTGCCGCGGCTGATCGAAGGGTTCGAACGCGCCGCGCATCCCGACGAGGCGATGGTGCAGTTCGACGGTTTTCTCAAGGGTTTGCCCGCCGGTGTTCAGGTGTTTTCACTGTTCGACGCAAACCCCACGCTGATCGATCTGATGGTAGATATCTCGTCTACGGCCCCGGCGCTTGCGCGATACCTCGCGGCCAATTCCGGCGTGCTCGACGCGGTGATCGGCGGGTCTTTCTTCGAAGGCTGGCCGGGCCTCGACGCGCTGACCGCCGATCTGGCGGAACGGCTGGCCAATCCCGATCTGGATTACGAGCGGCAGCTCGATACCGCGCGCTACTGGCAGAAGGACTGGCATTTCCGCGTGGGCGTGCACCATCTGCGCGGGCTGATCGGCCCGGACGAGGCCGCGGCGGAATACTCCGACCTCGCGCAAGCCTGCGTGGCGGGCATCTGGGATGCCACCTGCGCCGAGTTCGCCCGCCGCCACGGGCCGCTGCCGGGGCGCGGCGCGGTTGTGCTCGGGATGGGTTCGCTGGGCGCGCGGACCCTGTCGGCGGGGTCCGATCTGGACCTGATCGTGGTCTATGACGCAGACCCGGATGCCGAATCGGACGGGCGCAAGCCATTGGCGGCGCGGGCGTATTACGCGCGGCTGACCAAGGCGCTGGTTACGGCGCTGTCGGCCAAGACCGCCGCCGGTGCGCTTTACGAGGTGGATATGCGCCTGCGCCCGTCGGGGCGCCAGGGGCCTGCGGCCGCGTCCTGGGTGTCCTTTCGCAACTACCAGCAGACCGAAGCCTGGACCTGGGAACATCTTGCGCTGACAAGGGCGCGGGTGATCGCGGGCGATGCGGGGCTGGGCACGGATCTCGAGGATTTCCGCCGCACGATGCTGGCAGAGCAGCCGCGCGGCCTGCCGCAGCTCTGTGCCGATCTGTCGGACATGCGCACCCGGCTGGCGTCCGCCAAGCCGCAGGCAGGGCCATGGGACGTGACCAACGGGCCGGGGGGCTTGCAGGATATCGAATTGTTCGGGCAATTGCTGGCGCTTGTCGGCGGGTCGCCGCTGCGGCAGGTTCCCGACCAGCTTGCGTTGCCGGGACCGTTGGCGAATGGCGCGGACTGCCGGCGGCTATCCGCGGCGCGTGACCTGTTCGCGCGCATCAAGGCCGTGGCGCGGCTGCTGACCGATCAGCCGCTCGACCCGGAACGGCTGGGCCATGGTGGGCGGCAGATGCTCTTGCGCGACACGTCGGCGGCGGATCTCGACGCCCTGCAGGCGGCCGTGGCAGCGGCCCGGAACGAAGCCGCGGCAGCCATTGCGTGCGGCCTCGAGACAGGGCTTGACGCCGATGGACTGTCGGGGAACCCTGAGCCGAGCAAGGAGTCGCGCCATGGTCACGCAGGCTGATCCCCCCGCCGATATGCCGGTTCATGGCGCAGCGCCGGAGGTGCAGCCCTGTGCCACGGCTGTCGGGAGCGGCCGCGACGGAATCGATCCCAAGGGCGTGATCGCGGAAAGCTACCGGATCGACGGTATCGGCGCGGCGGAATGCCGGTCGATCTTTCTCGACTGGGTTCTGTCCACGGACATGCCTTCGGGTGGACCTGCCACGGCCATAATTGCGCTGTTGACGCGCCATGGCGATAGCCATCCCGATCACCCGATGACAGGGGTGCTGCGCGCGGGGCTACAGGATGCGCCGCGGCGGGGACGGCGCGGGGGACGTGCGGCGCGGCTGGCGCGCTGACGCCGCCCCGATCGCGTCAGGATACCGTCAGCGCAGCCGCCGTGCGGGCCAGCGCCGTGATCCCCGCCCAGTCACCCGACTTGACCATGCCCGCGGGCGCGACCCACGACCCGCCCACACAGACCGTATTGGGCAGGCTGAGATAGTCTTCGGCGTTGTCGGGCGACACGCCGCCGGTTGGGCAGAAGGTGATCTGGGGCAGGGGCGCGGCCAGCGATTTCAGCGCCGGTACACCGCCGTTCGCTTCGGCCGGGAAGAATTTCTGGAAGCGGTAGCCGCGTTCCAGCAGGCGCATCGCCTCGGTTGCCGTTGCGGCGCCGGGCAGGAGCGGAAGGTCCGTCGCCTCGCACGCATCCATCAGACGGTCGGAAGAGCCGGGCGAGACGGCGAAGGTCGCCCCGGCATCCTGCGCGCGGCGGGCGTCATCCGGTGTCAGCACGGTGCCCGCCCCGACAATCGCGCCCGGCACCTTCGCCATGGCCGTGATCGCATCGAGTGCGGCGGGCGTCCGCAGGGTGATCTCCAACGCGAAAAGCCCGCCATCCACAAGGGCCTTGGCGAGATCGGCGGCGCTGCCCGCATCGTCGATCACCAGTACCGGGATCACCGGCGCCTTGCGGGCCACGGCGATCAGGCGTTCACTTGCATGTTCGGGGGTCATGTCGGTCGTCCTTGGTTCTGTGCTTTCACGCGATTTCCGGATCTTCGCAGGGCACCACGACGCTGGCCCCGGCGCTGGCCGGGCCGACGCGGTCGCGGAACGCGAAGAACAGTTCGCGCCCGATGCCGACGCCGTTGGCCGACAGGTCAGGCGTGGCGGCGGGGCGGTCTTCCACGCCCTCGGTCAGCACGTCAAGCGTGCCGGCGGTGGCGTCGACCCGCACGAGGTCGCCGTCCTGCAACTTGGCGAGCATCCCGCCTTCGGTGGCTTCAGGGGCGACATGGATGCAGGCGGGCACCTTACCCGATGCGCCCGACATCCGGCCGTCGGTCACGAGCGCGACCTTGAGCCCGCGATCCTGCAACACCGCGAGCGTGGGTGTCAGGCTGTGCAATTCGGGCATCCCGTTGGCGCGCGGACCCTGGAAGCGGACGACGACCACCGTGTCCTCGGTGAATTCGCCCGCCTGGAACGCTGCCTTCACCGCGTGCTGGTCGTGGAAGATGCGCGCGCGCGCTTCGATCACGTGGCGCTCGGGCGCGACGGCAGACACCTTCATCACGCCGCGGCCCAGGTTGCCGAAGAGTTGCTTCAATCCGCCCTTGGGTTGGAACGGATCGGCGGCGGGGCGCAGGATCCTGTCGTTCAGGCTTTCCTTCGGCCCCTCGACCCAGTCGAGCCCGGTCTCGGTCAGTTGCGGGTCGCGGGTATAAAGTTCCAGCCCGTCGCCCGCCACGGTCTTGGCGTCTTCGTGCAGCAGCCCCTTGCCCAGAAGCTGCGCGATCATGAATCCGAGACCCCCCGCCGCATGGAAATGGTTCACGTCCGCAAGCCCGTTGGGGTAGACCTTGGCCAGCAGCGGTGTGGCGTCCGAGATCTCCTCGAAATCCTTCAGGTCGAGAATGATCCCTGCCGCGCGCGCCATGGCCGGCAGGTGGATGACAAGATTGGTGGACCCGCCCGTCGCCATCAGCCCGACCATGCCGTTCACGAAGGCCCGTTCGTCAAGGATATCACAGGCGGGGCGGTAGTCGTTCCCCAGCGCCGTGATCGCCAGCGCGCGCTGGGTCGCGGCCTCGGTCAGGGCGGTGCGCAGGGGCGTGCCGGGATTGACGAAGGCCGCGCCGGGCAGGTGCAGGCCCATGAATTCCATCAACATCTGGTTGGTGTTGGCCGTGCCGTAGAATGTGCAGGTGCCCGGCCCGTGATAGGAGGCCATCTCGGCCTCCATCAGCTTGTCGCGCCCCACCTCGCCGGTGGCGAATTGCTGGCGGACCTTGGATTTCTCGTCATTGGGCAGGCCGCTCGTCATCGGCCCCGCGGGCACGAACACCGCCGGGATATGCCCGAAGGTCGCCGCGGCCATCACGAGACCCGGCACGATCTTGTCGCACACGCCCAGATAGGCCGCCGCGTCGAAGCAGTTGTGCGACAGCGCGACCCCGGCGGCGAGCGCGATCACGTCGCGCGAAAAGAGCGACAGCTCCATCCCCGGCTGCCCTTGGGTGACGCCGTCGCACATGGCGGGCACGCCGCCGGCGACCTGCGCGGTGCCGCCCGCGGCCTGCGCCGCCGCGCGCATGAGCTTGGGGAAATCCTCGAACGGCTGGTGGGCGGAGAGCATGTCGTTATAGGCCGTGACGATCCCGAGGTTCGGCGCGCGCCCCTCGGCCAGCGTGTCCTTCTGTTCGCCCATGGCGGCATAGGCATGGGCCTGGTTGCCGCAGCTCAGATGGGCGCGCACCGGCCCGTCGTCGCCCGCGCGGCGCATCTGCGCCATGTAGGCACTGCGGGTGGCGTGGCTGCGTTCGCGGATCCGGTCGGTGACGCGGTCGATCGTGGCATTCAGTGGCATGTCGTCTCCTCTGACGGTCAGACGGGAGTCGGGAAAGCATAATCTGTTAGCGATACCAGTGCCACCGGAAAACCGCCAGCCAGCCCGCGGCGCTTGCGCACCGCGTGTGTGGCGTGGCAAGCCCGCAAGGCAAGGGGAAGGGATGTCCGATGCGCGTGCTCGTGGATGCCTGTGTGCTGTATTCCACCGTGCCGCGTGCGCTGGTGCTGGGGGCCGCGGAAGAAGGGGTGATCGTTCCGCTCTGGTCGGACCGCATTCTTGGGGAATGGCGCCGGGCCGTGGCGCGGGACGGGGCGTCAGCCGCGGCGCAGGTCGCCTCCGAGATCGCGCTGGCGCGACTCGCCTGCCCGCAAGCCGAAATTCCCGTGCCGGAAGGTCTGGCAGAGTCCCTGTCGCTGCCCGATCCGGATGACCGGCATGTGCTGGCCGCGGCCATCGCGGGACAGGCCAAGCTTCTGCTGACCCGAAACATGCGCGATTTCCCGGCACGGACACTGGCACGTTACGGGATTTCGCCGCGCGCCCCGGACAGCCTGTTCCTTGAACTGTGGGCTGCGCAGCCCGAAACGGTCGCGGCCATCGCGGGTCCGGTCGTAAGGGCCATGGCGCAGGCAGCGGGGATCGCGCAGCGCGACGTGCTGAAACGGGCCGGGCTGCCGCGTCTCGGCAAGGCACTGGCGCAGGGCTGAACGGCTGCCCGCCGCCTTGCAGTCAGTGCAATGCGGCACTGCGGCATCGGCCGTTGTGGCATGCCGGGGGATGCCCCATCTTCGAACTGTGGCTGCGCTGACCCGGATCGGGGAGGCTGATGGCCACGCCACACAGCCACACCCTTGAGGGAGACGCTAAAATGACCGACCTGATCGCAAGCTTCCGCGACCGCGCCCGCAAACGGGCCGAATACAACCGCACGCTGGCCGAGCTTCGCGCCATGCCCCTGCAAACGATGATCGATTTCGACATCGCACCCAACGATTTCGACCGCATCGCCCGTTCTGCCGTGTACGGACAATGACACGATGCGGCCAGCCGGGCCGGCACCCGGTGCGACACGATGCCGACCGAAAGGGGCGCCCGATGATCGGAGCGCCCCTTTTTCATGGGCGCGGGCCCGTCACGACGCGAACTTGAGGCGCAGGGCCGCCGCCACTTCGGGCGTGACGAACTTGGACACGTCGCCGCCAAGCCGCGCGATTTCCTTGACCAGACGCGATGCGATGGCCTGGTGCTGCGCTTCGGCCATCAGGAACACGGTCTCGATCTCGTCGCTCAGCGCGCGGTTCATCCCGACCATCTGGAATTCGTATTCGAAATCCGACACGGCGCGCAGGCCGCGGATGATGACGGTCGCGCCCACGTCACGGGCGCAATCGATCAGCAGGTTCTCGAACGGGTGCACGACGACCTCGCAGCCCGCATCGCGGGCTTCGGTCTCGAATGCGGCGCGGATGATCCCGACGCGTTCGTCCAGATCGAACAACGGACCCTTGTCGCGATTGATCGCCACGCCGATCACCAGTCGATCCACCAGCGCGAAGCTGCGTCGGATGATGTCGGCATGTCCCAGCGTCATGGGGTCGAATGTCCCCGGATAGAGCCCGATGCGCATGCTGGCCTTTCCCTGTTCTCCTGCTCCCGCGGCACGCAACGATATTGCGCGCAGCTGCGCAAGCGGTCCGGGCCGGTCTGCGCCAATTCGCCAACGCCTGTGACCCGCAGGTCAGAACCCCATGATCATGCCCTGCAGCGCGTCCTTTTCCATTTCCAGTTGCGAAAGCTGGGTCTTGACCACGTCCCCGATGGAAATCAGGCCGACCATCTTGCCCGCATCGTCCACGACCGGCAGGTGACGGAAGCGGCCTTCGGTCATCTTGCGGAAAATGTCGTCGCTGCGATCGTCAAGCCCGCAGGTGATCGGGTTGGCGGTCATGATGGTGTTGACGGTCTGCCCCATGCAGGCCGCCCCCTTGGCGCCCAGTTCACGCACGATGTCCCTTTCCGACACGATCCCATCTGCCGTGTCACCGGTGGCGGATACGATCACGGCCCCGATGCGTTTGGAGGAGAGCAGCTTCGCGGCATCCTCGACGCTGGAGCCGGGACGGACGGTTTCGACCGCGTTGTTTTCCTTCTGTTGCAGGATCTGCTGCACGCGCATTGTATTCTCCTCCTCCGGGAAAGCGTCCTCGTTTCAAGGTCCATCCGTGCGGTCCGGTCTGTCAAGGGCCATCGGGCCGCAGTCCCGTGATCGGCGGCAGGGTGTCCGGGACCGCCGCCATGGCCGGTCCGCGGCATCGTGACGACGCCTTGGCCCGCTGCGCGAACCATCGGACATGAAAAAGGGGCGGCCAGTTTGGCCACCCCTTCATGTCGTCTTGCTGGTGCGATCAGCGCTTGAAGCGTCGCAGACCAGCTAGCCCGCCCAAACCGCCAAGAAGCAGCCACGCTGCCGCCGGAAGCGGGATCGGTTCGGGCGAGTCGAAAGGATCCGGCACAGTGCCGTCGACGGTCTTCGCCCAGACCGAGATGTTCGAGATTCCCCTGTCGCCCAATTGGACGGTATTCCACTCGCCGCTCAAGCTGCCGGCGACCTGGTCCATCAGATAGGCAACGTAGCCGGGACCCGCCTTCAGGACGAAGGCAATCTCGATCATCGGCACCACTTCTTCAGGCCAGTAATTCACGGACCAGTCGCCGCTCTTGGCCGCGCCATCGAAGGCCCCGTCGAAGAACGTCGCGTCGAAGGCACCGAAGCTGATCGTCCCGCCCGTTCCCCCTTCAAGCTGATCGCTCAGCTTGTACCAGTCCATCGAGTCGCCAAAGAGGTCTTCGGCCTCTGTGGCAGGGCCGCCGACCGGGTTGCCGCCACCCACGTTGTATTCGACGCATTGCGTCATGCCATCCGCCGCCAGCACACCGCTGCAAGCCGTTGCGGCAGCCGCTGCGCCCGCGTAGGCGACGGCCATTACCGCTGCTGTCGCTCCGGACTTGAGAAAAAGCGAGATATTCATCAAAGGCTCCAGTGCTTGATAATTAGATGTTTACCAATCTCGGCCCCGCGCCGGTAGAGTATTCCTTGAAAACCGGTTAATTTTCAATCTGGGGTTGCCGAAATAAGCGATTTCTTGCGGGGCCAAGGTTGGGGCTTGCACGCAATACGCGAGCACACGTTTCTTCGTGGCTGCGTGGCACAATTCAGGATTGCAGGGCTGATCAGAGGGCGACTCAGTCCGAGTGGTCCGGTACAGCCATGTCCGGCACGGGCGCGTCCGCCTTGCGGTGTCTCGATGTCTCCTGCGCCGCGATGACCATCTTCCACCACCGTTGGACAAGCGCCGAGTTGTGCTGCACCCTGTCGATATGGTCCCGCTCCTTGGGCCGCCGCCACTGCATCGCAGGCTGCGCCACCCGCATTTCTTGCGCCGCAGCCGGGCTTGACGGCTCGACGGGGCTGGTCTAGCGCCCGACCTGTCCGCTGTCCGCCAGAGGAGCGCCCCGATGCCCGACGACCGTTCACGCCCCCCCCACGCCCAAGGCGCGGTCAGGCCCCGTGCCGACCGGACCAAGCTGGTCCATGGCGGCGTCCGGCGCAGCCAGTATGGCGAACTGTCCGAGGCGATGTTCCTGACCCAGGGTTTCGTCTACGACAGTGCTGAACAGGCCGAGGCGCGGTTCATCGCGGCCGGGCCGGACGAATTCATCTATGCCCGCTACGGCAACCCGACCGTGCGCATGTTCGAGGACCGGATTGCCGGTCTGGAAGGGGCGGAGGACGGTTTCGCCACCGCCTCGGGCATGGCGGCGGTCAGTGGTGCGCTGATGGCGCTTCTGCGTGCGGGCGACCATGTCGTGGCGTCCCGGGCGCTCTTCGGTTCGTGCCTCTACGTTCTCGAAGAGGTGCTGACCCGCTACGGGGTGGCGGTCACCTTTGTCGACGGCACGGATCTTGACCAGTGGCGTGCGGCCGTCCGGTCCGACACGAAGGCGGTCTTTCTCGAAGCGATCTCCAACCCCACGCTGGAGGTGATCGACATCGCCGCCGTGGCCGACATCGCCCATGCCAAGGGGGCCATGGTGCTGGTGGACAACGTCTTCGCTACGCCGGTCCTGCAGCGCTCGCTCGATCTGGGCGCCGACGCGCTGATCTACTCGGCGACGAAGCACATGGACGGGCAGGGGCGCGTGCTGGGGGGCGTGATCCTGGGCACCCGCGACTATGTCCGCAAGGTAGTCGAACCCTACATGAAGCATACGGGTGGCTCCATGAGCCCGTTCAATGCGTGGGTGCTTCTAAAGGGGTTGGAGACGATGGATCTGCGCGTGCGCGCGCAGACCGCGACCGCGCAGGCACTGGCGACGGGGGTACAGGGGCACGCGGCACTGGCGCGGGTGATCTACCCCGGTCTGCCGGACCATCCCCAGCACGATCTTGCGGCGCGCCAGATGCAGGGTGGCGGCACCGTTCTCTCCATCGACGTGGCCGGCGGGCGCGATGCCGCGTTCCGGGTGCTCAACGCGCTGGAGATCTTCACGATCTCCAACAATCTCGGCGACGCCAAGAGCATCGTGACACATCCTGCGACGACGACCCATCAACGCCTGCCCGACGACCGCAAGGCGCAGCTTGGCATCACGTCAGGGTTGATCCGGATCTCTGTGGGACTGGAAGATCCGGACGACCTGCTGGCCGATCTGCGCGCGGCGCTGGACGTGGCCTGAGCCGATCGGTCAGCCCCGCCGACTGTGCCGAGACGCCGGCAAGGACGTGCATTCCTGCGACTGGACAAGCCCTCGGCGCGCGCCATCTAAGGGCGACCGATCCAAGGAGAGCCCCGAGATGAACATCCATTCGCCCGTGCTTGACCGTGACCCGACCCGTGACGAGGCCGCCGAGGCGTTGGCCGTGCTGCGCCGCTGGGCCGCGCAGGCGTCGCCGGCCGAAGTGGATACGCTCGACCCGGCAGTGGCGCGTCTGGCGGGGGATCGCGGCGGGGACGGCTACCCGGACCTGTCCCGGCTCTACCCCGACACGTTCGAGGTCACGCCCGAGTACAAGGCAGCGTTGCCGGACCTTCAGAACGGTCCCGCCAGCCTCATCAAGGGGGCGCGGGCGCAGATCCAGCACGTGGGTATTTCCAACTTCCGCCTGCCGATCCGCTTTCGGACCCGCGACAACGGCGACGTGACGCTAGAAACCAGCGTGACCGGCACCGTGAGCCTTGAGGCCGAGAAGAAGGGCATCAACATGTCCCGGATCATGCGGACCTTCTACACGAAGGCCGAAGAAACCTTCAGCTTCGACGTGATGGAAGCCACGCTTGACGCCTACAAGACCGATCTCGACAGCTTCGATGCGCGCCTGCAGATGCGGTTTTCCTTCCCGATGAAGGTGGCAAGCCTGCGGTCGGGCCTGTCCGGCTACCAGTATTATGACATCGCGCTGGAGGTCGTGGACAAGAACGGGCAGCGCAAGCGGTTCCTGCATCTCGACTACGTCTACTCGTCGACCTGTCCCTGTTCGCTGGAACTGTCGGAACATGCGCGCCGCAGCCGCGGCCAGCTTGCCACGCCCCATTCGCAGCGGTCCGTGGCCCGGATTTCCGTGGAACTGGCCCAAGACGCACCTGTTCTGTGGTTCGAGGACCTTGTGGACCTGTGCCGCGCCGCGGTGCCCACGGAAACGCAGGTCATGGTGAAGCGCGAGGACGAGCAGGCTTTCGCGGAACTCAATGCCGCCAACCCCATTTTCGTGGAAGACGCCGCACGACTGTTCTGCGCGGGGCTTCTGGCAGATGCGCGGATCGGGGATTTTCGGGTGGTCGCAAGCCACCAGGAAAGTCTCCACAGCCATGACGCCGTGAGCGTGCTGACCGAAGGCGACAGTTTCGCAGCCGACAGCATCGATCCGCGGCTTTTCACCAGCCTGTTCCACGTCGGCTGACGGCGCGCCGGGGCGCGGCACCCGTTCATGCCGCTTGCGCATCACGCAGAGCAGAGTTGGTCCGCATGATGCCTGCCCAGCGTGCGCCGGGTCGCCTGCGCGTCATTTTCAAGAATGCGCCGGGTGCACGATGGAATCCATGAAGGCGAGCTTGGCGCGCACCGGATCGTTCAGCACGAACGGATAAAGATCGGGCTGGCCCATGGCCCGGTTCAGGCAGTTCATCGCCAATGTCAGCGGGACCCAGTCCTCGATCGTGCCGTCGAGGTTCCCCGGCGCATAGGGATCGGTGTCCACGACGACATGGGTGCCGCGGCTGCGCAGGCGCATCCCGAAGGCGCGCGCGGTGTCCGACGCATCCACGATATGCAGGTAATGCGCCCATGTTTCCGCGAAATCTTCCCACGGATGCACGGAGGCATAGGCACTGATGTGACGGTCGGCCCAGTCCGGCGGCGGTCCCTCGGCATAGTTGCGTTCCAGCGCCTTGCCGTAATCCGCGCGTTCGTCTCCGAATAGCGCGCGATAATCGTCCAGCCGCCCGCCGTCGCGCACCAGCAGGTCCCAGTAGTAATGACCGATCTCGTGTCGCATGTGGCCTATCAGCGTGCGATAGGGTTCGCCCATGGCGCTGCGGCGTGCCTCGCGCTCCGCATCGTCGCCTTCGGCTATGTTGAGCGTTACGAGACCCCCCGCATGGCCTGTCAGCACCCGTGTCGGCTTTCCGTCCTCGTCCGTGCCATCGGCGAGAAAGTCGAAGGCGAGGCCGCTTTCGGGCCGTTCGGTCAGGGTCGGGTGCGGCAGGCCCCAGCGCAGGATGGAATAGAACAGGTGCCGCTTCGCCCCTTCGATCGCGCGCCAGTTGTCGAGGTTCCCCGGCGGATCCGGATCGGGCACCGTGCGGTTATGGGCGCAGGCGACGCATAGCGGGCCGTCGTCGGCAGCGGCCCAGTTGCAGAAGGCGCTGTCGCGGTTGGCGCAGGGCTGAATCGCGTGGGCATGGACAAAGTTCGCCGCGCGCGGATCGTAGCCGATCATGGCGCCGCAGCTCAGGCATTCTGTGTTGTCGAAATAGACCTCTGCCGCGCAGGCAGGGCAGGCGAAACGCTGCATCGGCGGTGTCTCCCGGGCTTCGGTGCTGTTTCAGCAAGATCGCAGTGCGCACCGCTTGGCAAGGGGGTCCGCTTGACAGGCGTGACGCCGCTGCCCATGGCTTTGCCATGATCGATTTCCGGCCGGTGGGCTATGTCATAGGATTGCTGACCGCCGTGCTGGGGGTCACCATGCTGGCGCCGATGGCGCTGGACCTGCGCATGGGCAATGGCAACTGGTGGGCGTTCCTCATGAGTGGTGCGATCTCCGTCGCGGCGGGTGGGACCACGGCCATCGCCTGCGCCAACGGCGCGCGCGACAAGCTCAGCCTGCAACAGATCTTCTTGCTGACCACGGGCATCTGGGTGGTGGCCCCGATGTTCGGGGCGATGCCGCTGTTCTTCGGCGATACACAACTGCGCGTGGTCGATGCCTTCTTCGAGGCGATGTCGGGCATGACCACGACCGGTTCCACCGTGATGTCCGGGCTTGACGACACCGCCCATGGCATCCTGCTGTGGCGGGGCATGCTGCAATGGTTCGGCGGTGTGGGGATCGTGGTCGTGGCGATGGTGTTCCTGCCCGAACTCGGCGTGGGCGGCATGCAGATCTTCAAGTCCGAAGGGTTCGAAACAGGCGGCAAGATCCTGCCACGGGCCAAGGCGATCGCGGCGCAGATCTCGGTCATCTACGTGGCGCTGACGCTCGCCTGCGGGCTGATCTACGCAGCCCTCGGGATGTCCGGTTTCGACGCCACGGTTCATGCGATGACGACGATCTCGACGGGCGGGTTTGCCAATTACGACGCGTCCTTCGTGGCGTTCAGCGGGGCCGCGCATTATGTCGCCACCATTTTCATGATCCTCGCGGCGTTGCCTTTCGTGCGCTACGTGCAGGCCGTGGCGGGGGACATGAACCCGTTGTGGCGCGACGGACAGATCCGCACCTTCCTGATCGTGATCGCGACGGTCACGGGGCTTCTGACCATCCATCTGTGGTCGCGCGACGGGGCGAGCGAGATCGCGTTCCGCGAGGCGCTGTTCAACGCCGTGTCGGTCATCACGGGCACGGGCTATGCCAGTGCGGATTACGGCGCATGGGGGGCGTTCCCGGTGGTGCTGATCTTTTTCACCGGGCTGGTGGGCGGGTGTTCCGGGTCCACCGCATGCTCGGTGAAGATCTTCCGCTACCAGCTTCTTTTTGCGTCGCTCAAGGCGCAGATCCGGCGCATCCACGCGCCGAACGGCGTGTTCGTCCCGCGCTACGAGGGCCGCCCCGTGTCGGACGATGTGCTGGGGTCGGTGATGATCTTCTTCGTGACCTTCGTGCTCCTGTTGGGGCTGTTTTCCGTGGCGCTCGGGCTGACAGGGCTCGATCTGATCACATCGGTTTCGGGTGCGGCCACGGCGCTGGCGAATATCGGGCCCGGCCTCGGGCCGATCATCGGACCCGCCGGCAATTTCGCCACGCTCAACGATACGGCCAAATGGCTTCTCTGCGCGGCGATGCTGCTGGGGCGGCTGGAACTGATGGCGGTGCTGGTGATCCTGACCCCGCAATTCTGGCGCGATTGATCGAATGCCGTCCGGTTTCCGGGTTGCGATGTTCCGGCGCCGAGGACCGCCATGAACAGCCTGACTTGCCTGTTCGCGTGCCGCGCGTTGGACATCCATGCAGGGCGCAATCCAAGGTTCGGGGCCGGTTGCGGGACCCATCGCACCTGTACTTGGCACGAATGTGTCCACGGGCTCCGGCGGCGCTTTTCAATGAAGGGCCGCAGCGCTAGGTTCGCGTCCATGATAGGTGCATTCTTCAAGCCTGCAGCCCTCGGGGCCATCGCTCTTCTCGTCGGATGCGCAAGCCTACCGCCGCCGCAGGATCATGTCGCGCGGAACGGGCTTCTGATCTACGAACGACCCAACGGCGCGTTCGAAATCGTCGCGCGCCCCGGCACCGCGGGGCCGGCCTATTTCTGCGCGGCGGGCGATTTTGCGCGTGTCCGCCTTGGCGCGCGGGCCACGGACCGGGTCATCATGGTGCGGCCGGACGGCCCGTCGGGCAACATTCCGGGCGCGCGGTCGGCCATCTTCGAAGTGGGACCGCCGGGGCCGCGCACCCAAGCCCTGATCTCCACCGTGCCCATGCGTCAGGCGGGGGCGTCGCTGCCCGTCGCCTCGGCGCAGGCGCTTTGCCGCCCGGATCGCAACAGCCCCCATACCATCAGCTGACTTGGCGCATATAGCGGCAGAAATTCGGGGCTACCCAACCTGTGGTGATCTGCATATAGTCGTGGCCAATGGGGGCGGAACCCCGACAGGAGATGTTCGATGCGCTGTCCCTTCTGCGGCAATGTCGACACACAGGTGAAGGATTCGCGCCCGGCCGAGGATCACGTGGCGATCCGGCGGCGGCGGTATTGCCCGGAATGCGGGGGGCGCTTCACCACCTATGAACGGGTGCAGCTGCGCGATCTCGTGGTCATCAAGACAAATGGCCGGCGCGAGGATTTCGACCGCGACAAGCTGGAAAGGTCGATCCGTATCGCCCTGCAGAAGCGGCCCATCGAACCCGAGCGCATGGACAAGATGATTTCCGGCATCGTGCGGCGGCTCGAAAGCCTTGGCGAGCAGGACATCCCGTCGCGTACCATCGGCGAGATCGTGATGGAGACGCTCGCGCGGATCGACACGGTGGCCTATGTGCGTTTTGCCAGCGTCTACAAGAATTTCCAGGCCGCGGACGATTTCGACCGGTTCGTGGCGGAACTGCGGCCCGAGGCGCCCTCCGGATCGTGACCGGCACGGGGGCCGATGCGCGGTTCATGGCGCTCGCGCTGGCGCTTGGCGCCCGCGGGCAGGGGTCGTGCTGGCCCAACCCCGCCGTGGGCTGCGTGATCGTGAAGGATGGCCGGATCGTCGGGCGCGGCTGGACCCAGCCCGGCGGGCGACCCCACGCCGAGACCGAGGCACTGGCGCAGGCCGGGGGCGCGGCGGCGGGGGCCACGGCCTATGTGTCGCTCGAACCCTGCGCCCATCACGGCAAGACACCGCCCTGTTGCGACGCGCTCGTGGCCGCGCGTGTGGGCCGTGTCGTGATCGCGCTGCGCGATCCTGATCCGCGGGTGAACGGCGGAGGTGTCGCGCGCATCCGCGCCGCGGGCATCGCTGTGACCGAGGGGCTGTTGGCGGACCGGGCCGAACAGGTCCATGCCGGGTTTCTCAAACGCCAGCGGGCGGGGCTCCCCGCGCTGACCCTGAAACTGGCCGCGAGCTTCGACGGGCGCATCGCCACGGCGTCCGGGGAAAGCCGCTGGATCACCGGACCGGACGCGCGCCGCCACGTGCACCTGATGCGTGCGCGCCACGACGCGGTGCTGGTGGGCGGTGGCACGGCGCGGGCGGATGACCCCATGCTGACGGTGCGCGACCTTGGCGTGGCCCGGCAGCCCGTGCGCGTCGTGGCGTCTCGCCGTCTCGACCTGCCCGAAGATGGGCGGCTGGCCGGCAGCGCCGCCGATGTACCGCTGTGGCTGCTGCACGGTGCCGACGCACCCGCCGACCGCATCGCGCAATGGCAGGCGCGTGGCGCGCGATGCATGGTGGTGGCCGCCGGTGCGGACCGGCAACTCGACCCGCTGGCCTGCCTTCAGGCGCTCGGATCTGCGGGGATCAACTCTGTCTTCTGTGAAGGCGGTGGAGCGCTGGCGGCATCGCTGCTAAGCGCCGGTCTGGTGGACGACCTGATCGGCTATTCGGCGGGCGTGGTGCTGGGGGCCGAAGGCTGGCCCGCCTTCGGCGCGATGGGGCTTTCGGCGCTGGCGCAGGCGCCGCGTTTCGCGCTGGTGGAAACCCGGTCGCTGGGTGGCGACGTGTTGCACCATTGGCAGCGGCTAAGGAACATATCGGCATGACCGACGCGCCGATCATTTCCATCGATGGGCTGACCAAAACCTATGCGGGCGGCTTCACGGCGCTGCATGACGTGAGCCTGACCGTCCAGACCGGCGAAATCCTCGCCCTTCTCGGGCCGAACGGCGCGGGGAAGACGACCCTGATCTCGACCATCTGCGGGATCACGCAGCCTTCTGGCGGGCAGGTTCGCGTCGGCGGGCATGACGTCGTGACCGATTTCCGCGCTGCGCGGCGGCTGATCGGGCTGGTGCCGCAGGAAATCGTGCTCGAACCCTTCACCCGCGTGTGTGACACGGTGGCGTTTTCGCGCGGCATCTTCGGGCTGCCCCATGACGCCGCACTGATCGAGGATCGTTTGCGGCGGCTGACCCTGTGGGACAAGCGCGACGCGATGCTGCGCGAATTGTCGGGGGGTATGCGGCGGCGGGTGATGATCGCCAAGGCGCTGGCCCATGATCCGCGGGTGCTGTTCCTGGACGAACCGACAGCCGGCGTGGACGTGGAACTGCGCCGGGACATGTGGGCGATCGTGCGCGACCTGAAATCCCGCGGTGTCACGATAATTCTGACCACCCACTACATAGAGGAAGCCGAGGCCATCGCCGACCGCATCGCCATCATCAATGGCGGGCGCATCGGGCTGGTGGAGAACAAGCACGCCCTGATGCGCAGGCTGGGCCAGAAGGAGCTGCGGATGGACCTGAACAGGGCTGTCGACGGGCTGCCCGACACGCTGCAGGGCCGCGGGCTGGATCTGTCCGACGACGGCCGGGCGATCCTCTATCGCTACACGGTCGGCGCGGGTACGGATATCGGCCCGCTTCTGGCCGATGTGGCGGCTGCGGGGCTGGGGCTGCGCGACGTGCGCACGCAGGAAAGCTCGCTGGAGGACATCTTCGTCGATCTGCTGCGGGAGACGCCATGAACCGGATCGCCATCTGGACGATGTATCGCCACGAGATGGCCCGCTTCCGCCGCACGCTCGGGCAGAGCCTTCTGTCACCGGTCCTGTCCACCGCGCTCTACTTCGTGGTATTCGGCGCGGCACTCGGATCGCGGATCGACTCCGTCGAGGGCATTCCCTATGGCGCATTCATCGTGCCGGGGCTTGTGCTCTTGAGCGTGATGACCCAGGCGGTCAGCAACGCGTCCTTCGGCATCTACTTCCCGAAATTCATCGGCACGATTTATGAACACCTGTCGGCGCCCGTCAGCTATGCGGAGATTCTGCTGGGTTACGTGGGGGCCGCGGCGACCAAGGCACTGATCGTGGGTGCGGTGATCCTTGCGACCGCATTCTTCTTCGTGGAGTTGCGGATCGCGCACCCAATGGCGATGCTTGCGTTCCTCGTGCTGACGGCGGTGTCGTTCAGCCTGCTGGGATTCATCATCGGCATCTGGGCCCGTAGCTTCGAACAGTTGCAGCTTGTGCCGCTTCTGATTATCACGCCGCTCGCCTTTCTTGGCGGCAGCTTCTATTCGATATCCATGCTGCCCGCGCCGTGGCAGACCGTGTCGCTGTTCAATCCGGTGGTCTATCTCGTGTCGGGGTTCCGCTGGGCCTTCTTCGGGCTTGAGGACATTCCTGTGGCGTTCAGCCTGCTGGCCATCGCGGGCTTCACGGGCGCATGCCTTGCGGTAGTCGCATGGATCTTCCGCACCGGATGGCGGTTGCGGGACTGACGGTCAGGCGATCCGCATGGCGGGCTTGCGCGCCCATGCGGGCAGGCGCGTGTTCTGCACCAGCGACACGGAGGGCGCATAGCGGCCCCCTAGCGCCAGCGTGGCCGCGCGCAGCATCTCGATCCCGTCGTCGGATTTTGCGGGCAGGGCGCTGGCCGAGATCGCCTCCCCAACCGTGATGCGGTAGGGCTGCTTGTGCTTGTTCAGCGTCTCGTGGAACAGCGTGATGTCGCGCAGCGTCGGGTGGATCAGGTCGAACAGGTAGAACAGCGCCGAATTCCGCGACCGGATGTTGACGGGGATGACCGGCAGGTCGAACTTGCGCGCGATCATCGCGGCCGAAGCCATCCAGGGCCGTTCGAACAGCCGCAGCCCGCGCCGCTTGGCCAGCCGCCCGGACGGAAAGATCACGCCGAGCCGACCGTCATCGACGGCCTTGCGCGTATAGGCCATCGTCTCGCGCGTCTTGGCATGGGTGCGCTTTTCGAGCCGCCATTCCACCGGGCAGATCATGCTTTCCATCTGCGGCAACACGCGCAGGATGTCGCTGTTGGCGTAAAAGAACGCGTCCGTGCGAACCTTGGCAATCATCGCGTTCAGGATGATCCCGTCCGCGATCCCGGTCGGGTGGTTCGCCACCACCAGCGCTGCACCCCGTGATGGCAGGTTGTCCAGCCCGTCGATTTCCACGTCCTTCGCAAGGATCCCGCCCATGATCGCCATGATCTCGAGCGTGCTCTTGTCTTCTAGGAACCGGCCCAGACGCAGGGTCCGTTCGTAACCGAGCATCCGCATCAGCACGGCGCGCGCGGTTTTCGACGTGACGCGGTCGGCGAAGAGCCATGGCGCCCGTTCGGCAATGAGGGGATCGAGTCGGTCTTCCATGGCTCCACCAAGTACTGCCACGATGGCAACAGCTTCGTGACAGTCTACCGATTTGTCCGCCGTTTGACCAGCAACCCGGCGAAGCGTCACGCAGACCGACCCGCGTTCAGCGCCGTGACCGGCGCAGGATGGCAAGTCCGCCCAGACCGGCCAGAACCAGCGGCAGGCTCGCGGGCAGCGGAACCGGTGCCGTCAGCTCGTTCCGGACCCGCACGCCGAGATCGGGATAGTCGGTGAACACCGCGTCCATGCCGAGCGCGAAGTAGGTTCCGAACTGCGTCCGAGCAGCTTCGATGCTGGTCGGGCGGAACGTCCAGCCATGCACCTCGAGGCCGAGCGCGTGGGCCGCTGCGATGAAGTCGGCGTTCAGGGACGGGCTCGACAGGGTCACGCCCACGCCGCCGGCAAAGCCCGCGAGGGTTTCAAGACTGCTGATCGTGCTCGTGGTGAAATCGAACACGCCGAACGCGCCCGGTTCGCCCACGGCGGCGCCCAGAGCCGCGACAGGCACATCCATGCCCAGCCCGGCCTGGTAGAGCGCGATTTCCAGCGCACCATCATGGCTGAAGGTCTGGATGTAGCTGTTCTGGTCAGCGCCGGTGAAGCCCGCGGCATCCATCTCGTCGACGATCTTGCGCGACAGTTCGGACCGGTTGGGGGTCTTCGACTCCGGGTAGACGCCGATCTTGTCGCCCGTCGCGGCGTTATGCGTGTTCACGAAATCCAGTACCTCGCGCAGCGTAGGCACGGCAAAGGGCGCGGCCGTGCCGGGTGTGAAGCCGGGATAGGACGTGGCGGCGGGTCCGGTGGGTTCGACGGTCAGCGTCTTGATCTCGGCCAGCGTGAATTCGGACACGTCGTAGCCGCCATTGCGCGCGGCGAACAGGGTCTCCACGTTGGTCGTCCGTGCCAGCGAGGTATCGTGCATCGCCACCAGCGCGCCATCGGCGGTCAGTTGCACGTCCGGCTCCACGATGTCCGCGCCCATCCGGATGGCCAGTTCATAGGCACCCAGCGTGTGCTCGGGCAGATAGGCGGACGCGCCGCGATGGGCGATCACCAGCGGCGCATCGCCGTCGAGCGTCAGGAAAGAGGCGGCGTGACCGGGCAGGGACAGCGCGGCAAGGCCCGTGGCAAGGACGAGGGAACGGATCATTGGGAGACTCCCGGGGAGAACACGATTAACGGACGCTACCGGTAGCCCGGCAGCGTGACGTGTTCTTTACGGCGGTGTGACTCTTTCGTGACCGCGCTCAGGCCCCAAGGATGCGGCCGACCATCTCCCCCGTGTCCCGTGACAGGCCCGGCGCGGCAGCAATCCTGTCAAGTGCCGCGCGCATCATCGCCTCGCGGTCGGCATCGTATCGCCGCCACGTCTCGAACACGGTGGTCATCCGCGCGGCGGTCTGCGGGTTCACCGGGTCGAGCCGGATCAGCCAGTCCGCCATCAGCGCGTAGCCAGATCCGTCGGGATGGTGGAACCCGGCGGCATTGCCGGCCAGCGCGCCGAACACCGCGCGGAAGCGGTTCGGGTTCTTCCAGTCGAACGCGGGATCGCGGGTGAGCCGTTCGGCGGTGGCGGCCGCGTTCTCCGGCCGGGCAAGAGCCGGTTGCAGCGCGAACCACTTGTCCATCACCAGCCGGTCGCCCTGCCAGCGGTCGCGGAAAGCGGCGAGCGCGCCATCGCCCTTGCCAGCGCGCACCAGCGCCGACAGGGCGGCCATAGTCTGGGTCATGTTGTCCGCGGTGTCGAACTGAGCACGCGCCCGCTCGGCGCCATCCCGGCGCGAAAGCAACGCCAGCGCCGCATTGCCAAGCGCGCGTCGGCCTGCCGATACAGCATCGGGGCTGTAGGCGCCGGGCACCTGCATCGTCTCGTGAAGCGCGGCAAGACGTGGTTCCAGGCTGGCGGCCATGGCAACCGACATCGTCTCGATGGCTGCGCGGATCGCCGTCGGGTCCGGGGTCACGCCAGTGTCGAACAGCGTCTGCGCGACATCGTCCTCGCCCGGCAGCGCCAGCACCAGCGCGCGGAAGGCGGGGTCGAGCGTGTCATCGTCGAGCACACGCCCCAGCGCATCCAGATAGGCTGGATCGGGCGCGGCCCCGTCCGTCACCATCGTCACCAAGGCGGATTTGGCCAGCGACCGCCCGGCCTCCCACCGGTTGAAGGGATCGGTGTCATGGGCCAGCAGGAAGGCGCGCTCCGCCGCGTCCGGCTGGCGCGTCACGATCACGGGGGCGGAGAACCCGCGCAGGATCGACGGGATCGGACGGTCGGGCAGCCCGTCGAAGGTGAAGCTTTGCTCCGACCCGGTCAGTTCCAGAAGGGTCGTCGGCACCATTTCATGACCGTCCCGCGCCAGAAGTCCCACCGCCACGGGGATCACAAGCGGTGCCTTGTCGGGCTGGCCGGGGGTCGGCGGCGTGTGCTGGCGCAGTGTCAGGGTATAGGTCCCGTCCGCGAAATCCTCGGTCACGTCGATACGCGGTGTGCCGGCCTGCGCGTACCAGAGCTTGAACTGAGCGAGATCCCGCCCGGTCACGTCCTCGAATACCTGCAACCAGTCCTCTATCGTGCAGGCCTGCCCGTCATGGCGATCGAAATACAAGGTCAAGGCGCGGGCATAGGCGTCATCTCCCACAATCCGTTTGAGCATCCCGATGAGTTCCGCGCCCTTTTCATAGACAGTCGCCGTGTAGAAATTGTTGATCTCGACAAAGCTTTCGGGCCGCACCGGATGGGCGAGCGGGCCGTTGTCTTCGCGGAACTGCCGCCCGCGCAGGGCGAGCACGTCGCTGATCCGCTGCACCGGCGCGCTGCGTTCGTCGGCCGAGAACTGCTGGTCGCGGAAGACCGTCAGCCCTTCCTTCAGGCACAGCTGGAACCAGTCGCGGCAGGTGATGCGGTTGCCGGTCCAGTTGTGGAAATACTCATGCGCAATGATGCTCTCGATACGTTCGAAATTGGCGTCGGTCGCGGTGTCGGGGCTGGCGAGCACGGCGGCAGCGTTGAAGATGTTCAGCCCCTTGTTCTCCATCGCGCCCATGTTGAAATCGTCGACCGCGACGATGTTGAACACGTCGAGATCGTATTCCCGCCCGTAGACCCGTTCGTCCCACGCCATCGACCGCTTCAGTGCATCCATGCCGAAGGCGCATTTGTGCAGATCGCCCTGCCGGACCCAGATCGCCAGATCGACATGTTTGCCGGTCTTTGTGGTGAAGCTGTCGCGATGCGCCACGAGATCCCCCGCGACCAGCGCGAACAGATAGGCGGGCTTGGGCCATGGGTCGTGCCATTCGGCCCATCCGTCGCCGCCGCCCACCGGGTTCCCGTTGGACAGAAGCACGGGGTCAGGCCCTTCGATCCGCACGGTGAAGGGGGCCATCACGTCGGGCCGGTCGGGATACCACGTGATCTTGCGGAACCCTTCGGCCTCGCACTGGGTGCAATACATCCCGCCCGAGCGGTACAGCCCCTCCAACGCGGTGTTGGCCTGCGGGTCGATTTCCACCTCGGCCTCCCACACGAAGGGCGTGTCGGGGACGGCGCAGGTGATGCCGCCCTCCGCCGGTTCCGGCGTGACGGGCACACCGTCGATCGTCGCGCGGATCGTCTTGAGCCCCTCGCCATGCAGGAAGAAAGACCCTTTCGCGTCCGGGTTGGGCCGGAACGCAATGCGCGAAACGACCCGCGTCGCCGACGGGTCCAGCCGGAATGTCAGGTGCACGCTGTCCACCCAGAAGGCGGGCGGGGTATAGTCGGCAAGGCGGATGGTCTTCGGGGTCGTCTGGGGCGTCGCGTCGCGCATCATGTCCTCCGATCGGGTTGTGGCAGATGTATCGGTTCGGACGGTCGGCACAAGGGCAGGGGCTTTCCCGCCGTGATCGGTCCTCTATCTCACGGGCATGGATGCGATCCTCTGGTTCAAGCGCGACCTTCGCCTTTTCGACCATCCGGCTCTTGCCCTTGCGGGGCAGAGCGATGGTCGCGTGTTGCCGCTTTATGTCGTGGAACCGGGCTACTGGGCGCAGCCCGACACGTCCGGGCGCCAGTGGAACTTTAGCGCCGAGTGTCTGACGGACCTGCGGGCCGCCTGTGCCGCGCAGGGCGCACCGCTTCTGGTGCTGGTAGGCGATGCGGTCGAGGTTCTGGCGGACCTGTGCCGGGCCCACGGCATCACACGGATCGTGAGCCACGAGGAAACCGGCAACGGCTGGACCTATGCCCGAGACCGGCGCGTCGCCGCGTGGGCCGCGGCGAACGGGGTCGCGTGGGATGAGGTGCCGCAATCCGGGGTCGTGCGGCGGCTGAACCACCGCGACGGCTGGTCGGCCCGGCGCGACCGGTTCCTGCGCGCGCCGCAGGTCTGCGCCGCTGCCGCCCGGCTGGATACCTTCGGCGAAGACCCCGGCGCGATCCCCACCGCCGCGGATCTGGGTCTTGCCCCCGATCCTTGCCCCGGTCGGCAGGCAGGCGGGCGGGGTGCCGCGCTGTCGCTGCTGGGCGGGTTCCTGACCGAACGCGGGCAGGGGTATCGTGCCGCCATGTCCTCGCCGCTGGCGGGCGAATGGGCCTGTTCGCGGCTCTCGCCTCATCTGGCGCTCGGCGCCCTGTCGGGGCGGGAGGCGTCGCAGGCGGCAGGTGCCCGCCAGCGCGAGGTGCGCGGCAGCCGCGACGGCTGGGCGGGGTCGCTCAAGTCGTTCCAGTCCCGGCTCGCGTGGCGCGACCACTTCATGCAGAAACTGGAGGACGAACCTGCGCTGGAACACCGCTGCCTGCATTCCGCCTATGAGGGGCTGCGCCCGCGTGACCCCGATCCGGTGCGGCTGGCGGCATGGGAAGCGGGGGAAACGGGCATCCCATTCGTCGATGCCTGCATGCGGTACCTGAACCATACCGGCTGGCTGAATTTCCGCATGCGGTCGATGCTGGTGGCGGTGGCGTCCTATCACCTTTGGCTCGACTGGCGGGTGACGGGGCTGCACCTTGCGCGGGCCTTCACAGATTACGAGCCGGGCATCCACTGGTCGCAGATGCAGATGCAAAGCGGCACGACAGGCATGAACACGGTGCGCATCTACAACCCGGTCAAGCAAGGGCACGACCAGGACCCGGATGGCGTCTTCACCCGCCGCTGGCTGCCGGAGCTTGCGGAGGTGCCCGACCGTCACCTTCAAACGCCGTGGACATGGGAGGGGGCCGGCAGATTGCTCGACCGCCGTTACCCTGCGCCCATAATCGATGTGCAGGCTGCCGCGCGCGCCGCCCGCGACAAGGTCTGGGGCGTGCGCAAGGGCGGCGCTTTTCGCGACGAGGCGCAGCGCATTGTCCACAAGCACGCGAGCCGCAAGGATTCTGTCGGCCATTTCGTGAATGACCGCGCACCGCGCAAACGAACCAAGGCGCAGGACGACCGGCAGGGGAGCTTCGGGTTCTGATGCCGCGCGGTGTGAAGAAGGCCGATCTGCCCACCAAGACCTGCGCAACCTGTGGCCTGCCCTTCTCGTGGCGCAAGAAATGGGCACGGGATTGGGAAAACGTGCGCCATTGTTCGAAACGATGCGCTGGTGCACGCAAGACCGCTGCCGCGCGCAGCATCCCCCGCTGACGCCGCCCGGTTTTGCATCAGCGCACAGAGTTCCGGCGCAGTGTGCGAAGTCGGTTGTCGACGCGACCGCGCCGCGTGCTTACCTTCAACGCAGTAGTCTTCGAGGATCACCATGCCGCGCCCCATCGTCGGGATCATAACCAACAGCCATCTCATCAACGATGAATACCCCGCCCATGCGGGGGGCGAGATGAACAGTTCCGCCGTGGCCGAGGTCGCGGGCGCGCTGCCGCTGCTGGTGCCAGCCGATCCCGCGCTCGTGCCGCTTGAAGACCTGCTCGACACCTGCGACGGGTTCCTGCTGACAGGGGGCCGGCCCAACGTGCACCCCGAAGAATACGGCGAGGAAGCGACGGAGGCCCACGGTGCCTTCGACCGGGCCCGCGATGCGCTAACGCTGCCACTGGTGCGGGCCTGCGTGGCACGCGGGCAGCCGGTGTTCGGCATCTGCCGCGGTTTCCAGGAGGTCAACGTGGCCATGGGCGGCACGCTGCACCCGGAGATCCGCGATCTGCCGGGGCGCATGAACCATCGGATGCCCCCCGACGGCACGCTCGAAGAGAAGTTCGCCCTGCGTCACAAGGTGCATTTCACGCCCGGGGGCGTGTTCCACCGGCTCTTCGGCGCCGAGGCGGTCGTGACCAACACGCTGCACGGGCAGGGGATCGCCCGGTCGGGGCCGCGGATCGTGGTCGATGGCCGGGCCGAGGACGGCACGCCCGAGGCCATCCATGTGCGCGACGCGCCCGGTTTCACGCTCTCGGTGCAATGGCATCCGGAATGGAACGCCGCCACCGACCCGGTGTCGCGGCCACTGTTCGCGGCGTTCGGGCAGGCCGTCGCCGACTGGGCCGCGCGCGGCGGGCGGGCCGCGCTCAGGACCGCCTGACGCCCGCGCCCCGCAACCGCTTTTCCATGCTGAAACTGGTCAGCGTCGTCCCGCCGAGGTCCACCTGGATCTCGCCCATCTCGCGCCAGCCCTGCTTGATGAAGAACCGCCGGGCGATGTGGCTTGCCTCGGTGGTCAGCCGGAACAGCCCGCGCGACTCTGCCTCGGCGAGCACGCGGTCATGGAGCGCTGCCGCGACGCCGGTTCCCATCGCTTCGGGCAGAACGAAGGCGAGATCGAGAAACCCGTCACGCCCGAGCGTCATGAACCCCGCCATCTGGCCGTCGCGCTCGGCCACGAGCGTGATCTCCTCGCTCAGCCGCTGGCACCATTCGGGCGGCGCGTCTATGGCACCTGCCCAAGCGGCACGCTGGGTCGCGTCATAGGCACTGGCCGCACCTTCGCGCACCGCACGGTCGAAGATGCGGGCCAGTACGGGCGCATCTTCTTCGCGGTATGGACGAACATGAATCGGTGCTGTCCCCGTCTCCGGCCGCTGTTGCACCCGCGCCTCCGGTCTGCGTTCTGTCACTTGGTCACTCGCTACATGCCCGATTTTGTCCCGATACTGGCCTTTCCGTGTATGCCAAGCGCGATTTCCCGTCCATCCCGATCCGCCGCATGGGTTAGCGATTGGATTTGACCTGCTCGGTTGATGACGATAGGCGCCACGACATATTGTTTCGGGTCCGGCGGCTCGGTCGCGGCTGCCTCTTTTGGCAAAGGATACGACTTGCTGCGTAGCGTGCTGAAATGGATGGATCTTCCGCCTGTCTGGCTTGCGGTGTTCGCGGCGCTCGCCTGGGTGCAGACCACGCGCCTGCCGGTCGGGCAGCCCGGTCCTGCCGTCGTCGATCTGGCTGGTGGGCTGCTGGTCGGCGGCGGGATCGTGCTGATCGGGCTGGCGGCCCACGCGATGATGCAGGCGCGCACGACGCTGATCCCGCACCGTGACCCTGATGCGCTGGTGACGACCGGCATCTTCCGGCGGACCCGCAACCCCATCTATCTTGGCGATGCGCTGATCCTTGCCGGTCTCATGCTGCGGTGGGAGGCGTGGCCGTCGCTGATCCTGCTGCCGCTTTTCGTCTGGGTCATCACCGACCGTTTCGTTGTCCCCGAAGAGGCCCGCCTGCGCGACCATTTCGGCGCGGCCTTCGACCGATACGCCGCCACGACGCGGCGCTGGATCTGACATGCCCGCATGCATCCATGTGCCACAGTGCCTGCTTCGTCGGGCCCGGTCCGGCCCAACAGTTCACTTGCAATTCCGGGCGTGGTATCGCACCCCCGTGCAGGGATTGACGTGCGCGCTGGCGGGCGGACCATCGCGCGCCGCAAGGTGCCATGAGGAAGGAGCGATCTTTTGAAATTCGGTGTCATACGTGAAATCGAACCGGGCGAGGCGCGGGTCGCGCTGACCCCGGCCTCGGCCGAGCAATTGGCCAAGCTTGGATACGACTGCTGCGTCGAGGCCGGGGCCGGAACCGCCGCGGGGATCGCGGACAGCGATTACGAGGCTGCGGGCGTCAAGGTTCTGCCCGACGCTGCCGCCGTCTTCGCCGAAGCGGACGTGATTGCCAAGGTCCGCCCGCCGCGCGACGCCGAAGTGGACATGCTGCGCGAAGGACAGACGCTGATCGGCTTCTTCTGGCCCGCCCAGAACGAGGCGCTGCTGGAACGCGCCAAGGAGCGCGGTGCGACCGTCGTCGCGATGGACATGGTCCCGCGGATTTCACGCGCACAGAAGATGGACGCGCTGTCATCCATGGCCAATATCGCGGGCTATCGCGCCGTGATCGAGGCCGGGGCGAATTTCGGCCGCTTCTTCACCGGGCAGGTGACCGCCGCGGGCAAGGTGCCTCCGGCCAAGGTGCTGGTCGTCGGCGCGGGTGTGGCCGGTCTCGCCGCCATCGGCACGGCGACATCGCTGGGCGCCATCGTGCGCGCCTTCGACGTGCGCCCCGAGGTGGCAGAACAGATCGAGAGCATGGGCGCGGAGTTCCTGTTCCTCGATTTCGAGGACAGCCAGGACAGCGCGGGCACGGGTGGCTATGCCGCGCCGTCGTCGCCCGAGTTCCGCGAAGCGCAGCTCAAGCTTTTCCGCGAACAGGCGCCCGAGGTGGACATCGTCATCACCACGGCGCTGATCCCGAACCGCGAGGCACCGGAGCTTTGGACCAAGGATATGGTCGAGGCGATGAAGCCCGGCTCGGTCATCATCGACCTGGCGGCCGAAAAGGGCGGCAACTGCAAGCTGACCGTCGCCGACGAGAAGATCGTGACCGACAACGGCGTGACCATCATCGGCTACACCGATTTCCCCAGCCGCATGGCCACGCAGTCGAGCACCCTCTACGCTACGAACGTGCGGCACCTGATGACCGACCTGACCCCCGAAAAGGACGGTCAGGTCGTGCACAACATGGATGACGACGTGATCCGCGGCGCCACCGTTTGCCACAAGGGCGAGATCACCTTCCCGCCGCCGCCGCCCAAGGTGAAGGCCATCGCGGCCGCGCCCAAGAAAGACAAGCCCAAGGAACTGACGCCCGAGGAAAAGCGCGCCGCCGAAGTGGCCGCATTCAAGGCGCAGACGCGCCAGCAGGTCACTCTGCTGGTGGCAGGGGCCGTGCTGCTGCTGGGGGTCGGTCTGGTCGCACCGGCGAGCTTCATGCAGCACTTCATCGTCTTCGTTCTGGCGGTCTTCGTGGGCTTCCAGGTGATCTGGAACGTCAGCCATTCGCTGCACACCCCGCTCATGGCGATCACCAACGCCATCTCGTCGATCATCATCCTTGGCGCGCTCATGCAGATCGGGTCGGGGTCGTTCCTTGTCGTGCTCCTGGCCGCGCTGTCGGTCTTCATGGCCGGGATCAACATTTTCGGTGGCTTCCTCGTGACACGGCGCATGCTCGCCATGTTCCAGAAATCGTAAGAAGGGCCCGGGACATATGGAATTCGGATTCACGACGGCGGCCTATGTGGTCGCGGCGGTTCTGTTCATCCTCAGCCTTGGCGGGCTGTCGGGACAGGAAAGCGCGAAACGGGCCGTCTGGTACGGCATCGTCGGCATGGCGCTGGCCATTGCCGCCACGCTCATGGGGCCGGGCGAGGGGCTTTGGCCCGTGTCGCTTGCGCTGATCGCGGCTGGCGGTGTCATCGGCTGGCAGCTTGCGATGCGGGTGCAGATGACTGGCATGCCGCAGCTGGTAGCGGCGATGCATTCGCTGGTCGGCCTTGCGGCGGTGTTCGTGGGCTTCAACGCCCATTTCGAACTGGTCCGCGTGTTGGCCATGGACGAAGCCACGCGCGAAGGTCTGCGCGGCTTCGGCGCGCTGATCGCGAAGAAGGACATCGTCGAGCAAAACATCCTGCGGGTGGAACTGTATCTCGGCATCCTGATCGGCGCCGTGACCTTCACCGGGTCGGTGATCGCCTATGGCAAGCTCGCCGGCAAGGTGTCGAGTGCCGCGACGAAACTGCCCGGCGGGCATCTTCTGAACATCGCCGCGGCGGCGGTCTGGGTGCTGTGCCTCGTGTGGTACTACTCCTCGGGCAGCTTCTTCCCGCTCTTCCTGATGACGCTGGCCGCGCTGTTCGTGGGCTATCACCTCATCATGGGCATCGGCGGTGCGGACATGCCCGTCGTGGTGTCGATGCTCAACAGCTATTCCGGCTGGGCGGCGGCGGCGATCGGTTTCAGCCTTGGCAACGATCTTCTGATCGTGGTCGGCGCGCTGGTGGGCTCGTCCGGGGCGATCCTGTCCTACATCATGTGCAAGGCGATGAACCGCAGCTTCATCAGCGTGATCCTCGGCGGCTTCGGCGGCGCGCAGGGTCCGGCGGCGGAGATCGAGGGCGAACAGATCGCCATTGACGCCGACGGCGTGGCGACCGCGCTGGACGAGGCCGACAGCGTCATCATCGTGCCGGGTTACGGCATGGCGGTGGCGCAGGCGCAGCAATCCGTGAGCGAACTGACCAAGCGCCTGCGCGGCAAGGGCAAGGAGGTGCGCTTCGCCATCCACCCCGTTGCGGGCCGTCTGCCGGGGCACATGAACGTTCTGCTGGCCGAGGCACGGGTGCCTTACGACATCGTCCTGGAAATGGACGAGATCAATGAGGACTTCCCCGATACCGACGTGGTGATCGTCATCGGTTCGAACGACATCGTGAACCCGGCAGCACAGGAAGATCCCAACAGCCCCATCGCCGGAATGCCGGTGCTGGAGGTGTGGAAGGCCAAGCAGGTCTTCGTGTCCAAGCGCGGGCAGGGGACTGGATACTCGGGGATCGAGAACCCGCTGTTCTTCAAGGACAACACGCGCATGTTCTATGGCGACGCGAAGGCGAGCATCGACGCGCTGCTGACCAAGCTGAGCTGACGCGTACCGCGAACAAGAAGCACGGCAACGACGCGCAGACCGCCCCGGTGGCCTGCGCGTTCTTCGTTTCTACACCCGGTCCGGCCCGTCCTGTGCCGCCACGAGCCAGTCGCGGAATTCCCGTGCGCGGGCCGACGCGCGCGGATGCGTGTGCAGGAAGAACCCGTGCGGCGACGGCATCCGGTCTGGGACAAGATGCACAAGCTCGCCGCGGTCGAGCATCGGGCCGATCAGACCGGTCCAGCCCAGCACGGCGCCCGCGCCGTCGCGCGCCATCTGCAACGCAATCATGTGATTGTTGACCGTGATACCGCGCGCAACCGGCAGGGCGTGGCCGAAATGCGCAAGCCAGTCTGACCAGCCCGTCCAGTCCGTGCCTTCGGCGTGGACATGGATCAGCGGCACCGCACACAGGTCGGCGACGGTTGCAATGCCCCGCGCGCGTGCGAATTCCGCCGTCCCGACCGCGACGATATCGCCGCGGAACAGCAGCCGGCTGTCCGGATCGTCGGCGGGCGGCGCGCCGTAGCGGATGCGCAGGTCTGCATGGCCTGCGGGCGCGACCGCGTCGCTCACGATCTGTGACACGATGATGTCAGGCCGAAGTTTCCAGAACGACACGAGTTGCGGCGTCAGCCACACGGCGCTGACCGCCGTGGTGGCCTGCACGATCACGTCTTCCGCCGCATCGGGCGCACGCACGTGGCGGATCGCGTCCGATATCCCCTCGAACCCCCGTTGCAGCGCCACGAACAGAAAGGCGCCGGTTTCGGTCAGATCGACGCCGCGATGCTGGCGCCGAAAAAGCGGCCCGCCAAGATCCGATTCGAGGCTCTTGATCTGGTGGCTGACGGCGGCAGGCGTGACGATGAGTTCCTCCGCGGCCGACTTGAAGCTCAGATGCCGGGCGGCGGCTTCGAAGCAGACCAGTGCTGTCAAGGAGGGCAGGTCGTAGGGGCGGGGCATGTGTCGCTTTCAGGCGGGGCGGTGACGCTGTGGGAACAGGTGAGAAATTCTAATGCAGCTTGAGAATTATTGCCGTTGATCGTGAATATTCAAGGGAGCATCGGGATGACTAGCATTATTCCAGATCATCGGAAGGAAGCCCCGCGATGACCCCCGACCTGTCCGACCTGCTGGCCCGTCACGCACCAGGACATGCGCTGGAGCGCCCTTTCTACACCGATCCGTCGATCTACGAAGCGGATCTCGATGCGATCTTCTACCGTGACTGGCTCTATGCCATCCCGGCTTGCCAGCTGACCAAAACCGGCGCCTATGCGCGGGTGCAGGTGGGCGCCTACAACGTCGTTCTGGTGCGCGGCGCCGATGGCGCGATCCGCGGCTTCCACAATTCGTGCCGGCATCGCGGGTCGGTGCTGTGCAAGGACCGCGGCGGGCAGGTCGCCAAGCTCGTCTGCCCCTATCACCAATGGACCTACGACCTTGACGGGCGGCTCATCTGGGCGCGCGACATGGGGCCGGATTTCGACCCGGCGCAGCACAACCTGCGCCCCGTGCATGTCCGCGACCTGTCCGGGCTGATCTATATCTGCCTGGCCGATGACGCGCCCGATTTCGACGCCTTCGCGGATGTCGCGCGGCCCTATCTGGACGTTCACGACCTGCACCGGGCCAAGGTCGCGCACAGTTCCACCATCGTGGAGAAGGGCAACTGGAAGCTCGTGTGGGAAAACAACCGCGAGTGTTACCACTGCGCGGGCACGCACCCGGCGCTGTGCCGGTCCTTTCCGCTCGATCCTGCGGTGGCCGGCGTGTCCGCGGATGGCACGACCCCGCCGCGACTGCAGGCCCATTTCGACCGGTGCGAGGCCGCGGGCGCGCCGTCGCGCTTCCGGATGGGTGGGTTCGCGGGGCAATACCGCTTCGCGCGGATGCCGCTGGAGGAAAACGCGCTCAGCTATACCATGGATCTCGCACCTGCATCGCGCCGTCCGCTGGGGCGGGTGGCGGTGCCGGACGCGGGCACGCTGCTGAAGTTCCACTACCCGTCCACGTGGAACCATTTCCTGCCCGACATCTCGCTCACCTTCCGGGTAATGCCCATCGGCCCGCAGGAAACCGAGGTCACGACCACCTGGCTGGTGGATCGCGACGCGGTGGAGGGCGTGGATTACGACCTGCACCGCCTGACCGAGGTCTGGCTCTCCACCAATGACGAGGACCGCCGCATCGTCGAGGACAACCAGCTCGGCATCAACTCGCCCGCCTATACGCCCGGCCCTTACAGCCCGGTGATGGAGGACGGCGTCATCCAGTTCGTGGACTGGTACACCCGCACGATGCAGGCGCGGATGGCCCCCCGCGCCGTCGCGGCGGAGTGAATCGATGACCGCGATGACCCCGACGCTGGCCTTCTGGAGCGACGACGAACCGCTGGAATGCGTGTCCTTCCTGCCCGAGGCGCCGGATGTGGTGACCTTCACCTTTCAGGCCCCGTCGGGCGCGCTGTTCCGTTTCAAGCCGGGCCAGTTCGTGACGCTGGAGCTGCCGGTGGCGGGCGGGCCGCTGCATCGCACCTATACCGTGTCCTCCTCGCCGTCGCGGCCCACGTCGCTGACGATCACTGTCAAGGCGCAGGCGGGGTCCATCGGTACGCGCTGGATGCTCGACCATCTGCGCCCCGGCATGCGCATCCGCGCCATCGGGCCGGGGGGCACGTTCTCGCACCTGAACCACCCGTCGCCGAAATACCTGTTCGTCTCGGCCGGGTCGGGCATCACGCCGATGATGTCCATGACGACCTTCATCTACGATTCCGGGCGCGCGGCCGACATCGTGTTCATCAACTGCGCCCGCCGACCGTCGGAAATCGTCTTTCGGCAGCGGCTGGAGCACATGGCATCGCGCATGGCGGGGCTCGAACTGGCCTGGGTGGTGGATCAGCCCGACCGATACCAGCCCTGGACAGGGTATCGCGGGCCGTTCAACCAGCTTCTGCTGGGCCTGACCGCGCCCGACTACATGGAGCGGGAGGTGTTCTGCTGCGGTCCCGAGCCCTTCATGACCGCCGTGCGGGAGGCGCTGGCCGGTCTCGGCTACGACATGGACCGCTATCATCAGGAAAGCTTCACCGCGCCTGTGGGGTCCACCGACGCCGTGCCCGAGGATGTGACCCCCGCAGAGGACGCGGCCGCACAGGTCGAATTCGCGCTGTCCGGCAAGACGGTCGAATGTACCGAGACCGATACGCTTCTGGCGGTGGCGCGGTCGGCGGGGCTTGTGATCCCGTCGGGCTGTACCTTCGGAGTGTGTGGCACCTGCAAGGTGCGCAAGACCGGCGGGCAGGTGCACATGGTGCATAATGGCGGCATAACCGACGACGATATCGCCGAGGGCTACATCCTTGCGTGCTGTTCCAACCCGATCGGCAAGGTCAGCATCGAGGCGTGATCGCCGCGCCGTCGGCCCGGTCGCCGCGTCACAGCCCGGGCGGCGGGCCGAGCGAGCCGCGCAGGCGAAGTGTCGGCGCCACGGTATCCACGCGCAGGGGCATCCGGGGGTCTGCCAGGTGGTCCAGCATCAGCGCCGCGGCGCGCGCGCCGATGGCCGTCAGGTCCATGGCGACCGTGGTCAGGGGCGGGTCGAGCATGTCCAGATGCGGGATGTCGTTGTAGCCGGTGATCGAGATGTCGTCCGGGCAGCGCAACCCTGCCGCGCGGCAGACCTGTAGCGCGCCGATAGCCACGAGGTCGTTGACGGCGATCACCGCGGTCGGGCGATCCGCACGCCGTGACAGAACCTGTTCCATGGCGCGGCGTCCCTCCTCGACAGTCATCCGTGGCACGAAGGCGACCCGGTCCTCTGCCAGCGCCGCACCTCCGGCGTGCAGCGTTCCGGCCACTGCCGCTTGGCGTTCGCGGGCGGTGGACAGGTCTTGCGGCGCGCCGATGGCGGCGATGTCGCGGTGGCCGCAGTCCAGCACCGCCTGTGCGATGGCGCGCATCCCGGCGGCGCAATCGTTGACGACCGCGCTGCACAGGCCGGCGTCGGTCTGGCGCAGCACCGACACGACCGGAATGCCGAGGTCGCGCGCGCGGGTCGCCACAGGGTCGTCCCGGCGCGTCGTACACAGGATGACCCCGTCCATCATGCGCGCCGCCATCTGGTCCAGCATCGCCAGTTCGGCGGCGGGTTCGTAGCCCGTGTTGCCCAGAACGACCATGTAGCCCGCAGCGCCCATGCGCCGTTCGAGCCCGCCGAGGATCGGCGGATAGACCGGGTCGCTGATGTCATGGACGATCATGCCGATGGAACGGGTGGAGCGGGTGCGCATCCCCGCCGCCAGCGGATGCGCGGAATAGCCGAGCGCCTGCGCCGTGTTGCGGATGCGCGCCGCGACGGCGGGGGACACCCGCCCGGTCCGGTCGTCCCGCAGGACCCGGGACACGGTCGACACATGCACACCCGCGGCGGCGGCCACATCGGCCAGCTTGGCGCGCGCGCGGCGCCCCTTTTGCGGCACTCTGTCGTCCGGCATGGCCCCGTGTCCGTTCCTCTATGGCCCGTTGCCTCTATGGCGGAGCCCCGGCAACCATTCGAGCGCAAACCGGTGCCGGGGCGTCGCGTGCGGTCATCAGCCGAACCAGCGGTCGATATAGACGAGATCCGGCCAGAGTGTCAGCAGTCCAAGGACGAACACCATCATCGCCGCGAACGGCAGGGCACCGATGAAAACATCACCCAGCGTGATGCGCGTGTCGTCCAGGCAGCCCTTGATGACGAAGCACGCCATGCCCAGGGGCGGGGTCAGCAGGCCGACCTCCACGGCGATGATGGTGATGATGCCGAACCAGATCGGATCGACCCCGAAGCCCTGCATGATCGGCAGGAAGAGCGGCACCATGATCAGCAGGATCGACACGCTGTCGATGATCGTGCCGAGGAACAGGATCACCGCGATGTAGATCAGCAGCACGACCAAGAAGTTCTCGGTCGCCATGCGGACCATGTTGCCGATCTCGACCGGCACGCCGGCGAGTCCGAGCGACCGGGTATACATCGTCGCCGCGATCACGAGGAAACAGACCGACGCCGTGATGTGCCCGGTTTCCTTCAGCACGCCCCAAAGCGCGGGCAGCGTGATCTTGCGGCGCGCGAAGGCCAGGATCAGCGCAGCCGCGGAGCCGACCGCACCAGCCTCGGTCGGGGTGAAGATGCCGCCATAGATCCCGCCCAGCACGATCACGACGAGCACGAGGATCGGCGCGATCTTGCCTGCAAGTTCCAGCGGGCTGCGGTCCGGTGGATTGAGCGTCGCCTCCGGATCGGAAAAGCGCCCGGTATCGTCATAGACGAAGCGCGGCGTCAGGTATGCCATGCCGACGATACCGGCACAGTAGACGCCCGACAGCAGCAGCCCCGGCCCGATGCCCGCGAAGAACATCTGCCCGATGGATTGCTCGGTCAGGATGGCGTAGATGATGAGCAGGATCGATGGCGGGATCAGCATGCCCAGCACGGATGACCCGGCCACCGTTCCAACGGCGAAGCGCGGGCTGTATCCGAGACGCAGCATTTCCGGCACCGCGACGCGTGTGAAGACGGCGGCGGACGCGATGGACACGCCTGTCACGGCTGCGAAGACCGCGTTCGACGACACGGTCGCAAGCCCGAGGCCCCCGCGGATGCGCCGCAGGAAATGGTCGGCCACGTCATAGGCGTCGCGCCCGACGTCGGACGCGCTCATGACCAGCCCCATCAGCACGAAAAGCGGGATCACGGCGAAGGTCTGGTCAGCCACGCCATCGGCGGCGGCCAGCGTCAGCAGCTTCGACGCCAGCACCGGATCGCCCCGCTGCAACGCGACCGACAGGAAGGACACGAGGGACAGCGCGATGGCGACATGCATCCCCGAATAGATGAGCGCCACGATCACGGCGACGGACAGAAGCCCGATTTCAAGTCCGGTCATCGGGGCCTCCGGCCAGAGCGCGGGCCCGACGCAGGCAGAGCACGGCGAAGTGCAGTGCTGCGGCGATTGCACCGGTGAGCATGATTGCCTCGAGCGGCCATGTCGGGGCGGTGAAGATCCCCACGTTGCCCTTGAAATATCCGTTGTTCCACGCATCGACCAAGCGGGGCACCTGGCCCCATGCGATGATGGCGAAGACCACCGTTCCCGCAGCGTTGAACACCATGCGCAGGGTAAGGTCGGTACGGCGCGCGCCGCGGCGTTCCAGCAGGCCGAGCGCAGCTTCGGACCGGGTCAGGCGGCGGCCAACGACCGCGTGGCCGATGGTCAGGTAGACGACGGCGACGACGCCCATTTCCGTCAGCTCCAGCGTTCCGGCCAGTGGAGAATTGAACAGCCAGCGTCCGAACACGTCGATGTTCACGATGACGACCATGCCCAGCACCAGAAGCGCGCCGGCCGTGTTCATGGCCGTGGTCACCGGCGTCAGCACCGGCGGACCGGCGGCTTCGGGCGGTTCGGGTGCGGCCGGGCGGGGGGTGCCCCCGCCGCGGCCACGGTCACGTTCGCCGGTCACTCGTCCCACTGCCGCGCGATGGGCTGGTCCGCGTCGCGCATCGCCTGCATGTAGTCGTCGAGAATGGCCTGCGCGGGCACGCCGCGGGCTTCGAGCGCCTCGGCCCATTCCTGCGCAAGGTTGGGCAAGCCCATGGCCATGTCGATGCGTTCCTGCGGGTCGATATCCACGACGGTCCCGCCATTTTCCAGAACGGTGTCCTTGGCCTGTGCGCCGAGTTCGGCCGCGAAGTTGCCGATATCCACGCCGAATTCCTTGGCGGCGGCGACCATCGCCTCCTTCACCTCATCCGGGTAGCGATCCCATGCCTGGCTGTTGGCATTGATGACGTAGGAGTTCACGCCGCCGAGGCTGGCGTCGAAATAGTGATTGCAGACCTCGTAGAATTTGAGCGACACGACGCTTTCACCCCAGACGAGCATGGCGTCGGCCACCCCCGTTTCCACCAGCTGATAGAAATTGCCCAGCGTGCCGGTGACGCCAGTTGCGCCCGCCGGTTCGATCCAGCGCAGGTTCGGCCCGGCGCCCGCGACCTTCAGCCCGTCGATATCCGCGACCGAACCGATCGGCTGGGACGAGCACAGGATGTAGTTGTCGGGGATGCCGCTGGCCGATAGCGTCACTTGGTTCAGGCTGGTCCACGTGTCGCGGAAGGCGGGATATTTGTCCACGAGCCCGTCCACGACTTCGTGGATCAGCACGAGGTCGGTGGTGGTGAAGGGCGTGACGTAGCCGATCTGGTAGACCGGGAGCTTGTCGGCGTGGAACCCGGTGGGGATCACGCCCATATCCGCCAGTCCTGTCTGGATCGCCTCAAGCTCCCCCGCCGGTTTCGCCAGCGTGCCGGAAAACGCCTCCTGCCAGTTGATCGTGTAGTTGCCGGTCTCGGCCAGCCGTTCGTTCACGCCCGGCATGAAGCTTTCCTGCAGCATCCGCACGACCGCGACGGCGGGCGAGAAGCCCGACACGATGGTCACGTCGATTTCCTGCTGGGCCTGCGCCGGGCTGGACAATGCGGTGCATAGCGCAAGGATCGCCGCGCCGGACACAGTTGCCTTGATGGTCATATGTCGTTTCCTCCCTTTGGTGATGGTCGTCTTGCAGGTCAGACAGCCTGCGGTTCGCCCGCGTTGATCCGCAGGCTGTGGGTGATCTCGTTCGCCTGGGCGAGCGTCGCTTCCACGAAGCAGGCGCGCCTGGATGCCTCGATCAGCTTGTGGATATCGGGTTCGGGTGCGTCAGAATTCATCGTGATACCGATGTCGAAGCCGACCGGGCTTGCCTCGTAGGGTCCGATGTCGCCCTTGTGCGCCACCCAGCGCGCATCGCAGGTCACTTCGAGATCGTCAAATTCCACCTTCATGCGCCGGCCGAAAACGCGGATCTGCGTCATCAGGCACCCCACGAGCCCGGTGAGAAAGAACTCCAGCGGCGTGGGCGACGTATCCTCGCCGCCCTGGAACTTGCCTTCGTCGGTGGCCAGCATCCGGCTTACCTGGAACGGCTGATGCGCGGTGTTCGTTACCTCGTTGCGCATCTTCCCGACGCAGACACCGTGCGACGTGAAGACCACGTCGAAGACCTTGTCCTTTGACATTGCTGCCCTTTCCGCGCGTTTCGCGTCGATTGACGGTTGCGCAATCGTTTGCGCACCCAAGTCCAATTTGTTCGTAGCGGCGCGTATGGGTCAAAGCCGATTATATCCATTCCCGACATTATGGCCTGTTCGGGGACGGTGTGAGACGTGAGGGTCGCCGCGGAACCGGCCGCCGCGCTTCGCCCCGAGCGTGCGGTTTTACTAATTCATAGCAAAGTTATTATTGACAGCGCGCTGCCGTCGATCCTACCCATGTCATACGTTGGGCGGCAGGGAGGAGCCGTCGGCGCACCAGCGACGCGCGCCCGGCAGGGCGCGTGGATCGCGCAGTGCCGACACCGTGTTCCGGAAATTGCGTCGGTCGTCCCGGGGAGCAAATGAGGAGAACGACATGAACGGACTTAAAGCGGGTGCTCTGGGCCTCGTGGCGACGACGGCCCTTGCGGGCACTGCAGCAGCCGAAGGCAGTGTCTGCCTGATCACGAAGGACGCGACAAACCCCTTTTTCGTCAAGATGGCCGAAGGCGCCTTTGCCAAGGCGGCGGAACTGGGCGTGGAGCTGCGGTCCTTCGCCGGCAAGTTCGACGGCGATCATGAAACGCAGGTGGCCGCGATCGAAACCTGCATGGCGGCGGAGGTCGATGGCATCCTGCTGGTGGCATCCGACACCAAGGCGATCACCGGGTCCGTGCAGCAGGCACGCGATGCAGGCATGCTCGTAATCGCGCTCGACACGCCGCTCGACCCGATTGATGCCGCCGACATGACCTTCGCCACGGACAATTTCGAAGCCGGGCGCCTGATCGGCGAATGGGCGGCGAAGACCATGGGCGACACGTCGGACGCGCGTATCGGCCTTCTGAACATCAATGTCAGCCAGCCGACAGTGGGCGTCCTGCGCAACCAGGGTTTCCTAACGGGATTCGGCGTGGACATTGGCGATGCAAACCGCTGGGGCGACGAGGAAGACCCGCGCATCGTCGGGCACGAACTGTCCGGCGGCAACGCGGAAGGCGGGCGCGAAGGGATGGAGAACCTGCTGGCGATCGACCAGTCCATCAACGTGGTCTACACGATCAACGAACCCGCAGCAGCCGGGGCCTACGAGGCGCTGCGATCCTTTGGCATGCAGGATGACGTGCTGATCGTGTCGGTGGATGGCGGCTGCCCCGGTGTGGAGGATGTGGCCGAGGGCGTGATCGGCGCGACCGCGCAACAATACCCGCTCGACATGGCCGCATTGGGTGTGGAGGCGGTCGCGAATTACGCCGCGACCGGCGAGAAGCCGGAGGCCACCGAGGGCAAGGCGTTCTTCGACACCGGCGTCGGTCTTGTCACCGCGTCTCCCGTGGACGGCATGGAGCAGTTGAGTGTCGAAGAGGGTCTCGCACGCTGCTGGGGCTGAACCGGTGCAACCGGTCCGGGCTTGTCCCGGGCCGGTTCCCGTTCACGCGCCCATCCCCTTTCCGGAACGGAGGTCGACATGCAGGACGCAACGCGCACCGATACCGAAGCGGCACCCCCCGAGGATGAGGCGGTCGCATCCTTCGCCGGCCCCACCGGCCTGAAGGGCAGGATCGCCAACCTTCTTTATGTCTCGCCCGCCATCGTGCCGCTTGTGGTGCTGCTGGCGGCCATCGCGATCTTCGGGCTGCTGCTGGGCGAGCGGTTCTTTTCGCCCTTCGCACTGACGCTGATCCTGCAACAGGTGGCGATCATCGGCATCGTCGCGTCAGCGCAATCGCTGGTCATCCTGACCGCGGGGATCGACCTGTCGGTTGGTGCGGTCATGATCCTGTCGTCGGTCGTCATGGGCAAGTTCACCTTCGACCTGGGGCTTCCGCCCGCGGTCGGCGTGCTTTGTGGTCTGGTCTGCGGCCTGATTTGCGGAACGATCAGCGGCTACCTTGTCGCGTTCTGGAAACTGCCGCCGTTCATCGTCACGCTGGGCATGTGGCAGATCGTGCTGGCAGCCAACTTTCTCTATTCCGGATCCGAGGTGATCCGGAGCCAGGATATCGCCGAACAGGCACCGCTGCTGCAGTTCTTCGGCAATACCATCGAAATCGGCGGCGCCGTCTTCACCTATGGCGTGATCCTGCTGCTGGTCCTGGTGGCGGCGTTGTCCTATGCGCTCGGCCAGACGGCGTGGGGGCGGCATGTCTATGCCGTGGGGGACGATCCGCAGGCGGCCGAATTGTCGGGCGTCAACGTGCGGCGCACGCTGATTTCCGTCTATGCGCTGGCCGGGCTGATCTGCGCCTTCGCGGGCTGGGCCCTGATCGGGCGCATCGGGTCGGTGTCGCCGCAGGCGGGGCAACTGGCCAACATCGAATCCATCACCGCCGTGGTCATCGGGGGCATTTCCCTGTTCGGCGGACGTGGCTCCGTCGCAGGCACGCTTTTCGGCGCGCTGATCGTCGGCGTATTCACGCTGGGACTGCGGCTATTGGGTGCCGACGTGCAATGGACCTACCTGTTGATCGGTGTTCTGATCATTGCCGCGGTGTCCGTCGATCAGCGCATCAGGAGGGCGAGCCTGTGACTACCGAACCCATCCTGTCGGCCCGCGGGCTGGTGAAGCGCTATGGCCGTGTCACCGCGCTCGACCGGTGCGACTTCGACCTGTACCCGGGCGAGATCCAGGCCGTGATCGGCGATAACGGTGCGGGCAAGTCCACCATGATCAAGGCGCTGTCTGGGGCCATTCAGCCCGACGAGGGCGAAATCACGCTGGATGGCACGCGGGTCGAGTTCGCGTCCCCCATCGAAGCCCGTCAGCGCGGGATCGAGACCGTCTACCAGACGCTTGCCATGTCGCCTGCGCTGTCCATCGCCGACAACATGTTCATGGGCCGCGAAATCCGCAAGGACGGCTTCATGGGACGCTGGCTTTGGCAACTCGACAAGGCCGCGATGCGCCGCATCGCCCGCGATAAGCTGTCGGAACTGGGGCTGATGACGATCCAGAACATCGACCAGACCGTGGAAACCCTGTCGGGCGGCCAGCGGCAGGGCGTGGCGGTGGCGCGCGCCGCGGCGTTCGGGTCGCGGGTCATCATCCTTGACGAACCGACCGCAGCGCTCGGGGTCAAGGAAAGCCGCAAGGTGCTGGACCTGATCGGGCGAGTGCGCGACCGCGGCGTGCCGATCATTCTCATCAGTCACAACATGCCCCATGTGTTCGAAGTGGCCGACCGCATCCATGTGCACCGGCTGGGGCGGCGGCTTTGCGTGCTGAAACCGGGCGAGGTGACCATGTCCGACGCCGTGGCCCTGATGACGGGCGCGATGCGGCCCGACGACCTGACGACGGCGGCGTGACCATGCACGATCTGAACGACCATGTCGCCGCGGTGCTGGCGCTGATCGACGGGCTGCCGCACCCAGACGGGCGGATCATGATCGGGATCGCCGGGCCGCCCGGCTCCGGCAAGTCGACGCTGGCGGACCGGGTCGTGGCCGCGCTGAACGACCGGCGGGGTGACGGGGCGGCGGCGCTATTGCCGATGGATGGCTATCATCTCGATAACGCCACGCTGGACGCGCGCGGGTTGCGCGCGGTCAAGGGCGCGCCCGACACGTTCGATGCCGCAGGCTTCGTGGCACTGGTGCGGCGGATCAGGCACGAAGCCGGCGATCTGCGCTATCCCCTGTTCGACCGGGCCGCCGACAGCACGGTGCCCGATGCAGGGTTCTTGCGGGCAGACACCGAAATCGTGGTGGCCGAGGGAAATTACCTGCTGCTGCGCGACGGGGCATGGGCAGATCTGCGCGACATCTTCGATGCGACCGTGATGATCGCGCCCCCGATCGCGGTGCTGGAGGAACGGCTGATCGAGCGCTGGCTGTCCTATGGGCTTTCACCCGAAGCGGCGGCCACCCGCGCGCGAGGGAACGACCTGGCGAATGCCAGGACCGTTCTGGCCCTCAGCGCGGCCGCGGACCTTCACATCGCCCCGATCACGAAAACGGATTCCGCCACCGGAACCTGACGGCAGCGGCTACCGGGGCGGGGCGCAGGCCGTGTCATATATGTCGAGCACCCCGGCGACGGCTTGCACAATCAATTCATGGGCGGGCAGGGCCTCCGTCACCGATGCCGCGGGCAGGAACTGCGCCGCGAGCGGCGCAGGGACCGGCGTGTCGCCAAGCCGGGCCAGCAGTTCCCCGACCGCCGCCTGTGCCGTGCCGGACGGCCAGTAATACCGGATACGGTCCGACAGGCTGAAATGGCGCAGCAGCCACTGTTCACGGTCCGAGCCGGTATAGTGGCTGCGCCAATGGGCAGGGTCCGCCTGCATCGCTGCCTCCATCGCTGCCATCAACCGCCCCTTCGGCGGATGGCCGTCCAGCACGTCCGCCACCGCGTCGAGTCCGTAAAGCGCCTCGCGCAGCGCGAAGGTGAGCCACGGCCCGACCTTGAGGATGGCGAAACCGTTCTGCACCAGGGCCGTCAGCGCGGGGCCGGTCTGGTAGTCGGTGGAATGCGCTTCGAACACGATGCCGGGCAGGGTGCCAAGTGCCGCAGACAGGTTTGCCGCGCGCGCCGGGTCGAACTGGATCACGCCGTCATGGCCGAATTCGACGCCCGGCTGCACCACGAGGGCGATGACGCGACCGAAGGCGTCGCGCAGACCCAGCGCGTCAAACGCCTCACGATGCACTGCGTGGGTCCGCATGGGCGCATCCGGCGCTGTCACTTCCATATGGTCCAACCCGCCCGTCGCCCCGCCGGGCACAGGCACCTCCGTCCCGATGACATAGACTGGCCGCAGCGGCCCCGCCGCCAGCGTCTCTGCTACCGCCACCAGCCTTGCGGCACGGCTGGCTGTTGTCTCGTCGGGCAGGGCCACGGGTTCGCCCGCGCAGCCCATCGACGTGTCGAGATGCAGCTTCGTGAACCCGGCCGCGGCATAGGCGGCGATCATCGCCTCGGCCTTCGCCATGGCGGCGTCGGCCGCAAGATGCTTCCATGGGTTGGGGCCAAGATGATCGCCGCCAAGGATGATGCGGGCCGGGTCATACCCCACGCGCGCCGCGATGGCTTCGACGAAGTCGCGGAACGCGGCGGGGGTCATCCCGGTATAGCCGCCGTCCTGGTTGACCTGATTGCAGGTCGCCTCGATCAGCACGGGGCGGTCGCGGTCGCGCCCAAGGGCCAGCGCCGCCTCGATCACCAGCGGATGGGCCGAACAGACCGAGGTGATGCCGCGGGTGCGCCCGACTTGTTGGTCGGCTGGGATACCGAGCAAGGGATGGGTCATCGGATGTCTGCTCCATGGCTCGTGGCAAAGGCGCGCAGGGCGTCCAGATCCTTGATGCCCTCCATCGGGCCGCGATGCTGCACGGCGCAGGCGCCGGCGGCGGCGGCGAGGGTCAGCGCCGAGCGCGTGTCGGTGCCGCGCAGCCACAAGGCGACGAATGCCGCCCCGAAACAGTCGCCCGCGCCGGTGGGGTCGATCTCGGTCGCCGGAAAGGCGGGGACGTCGATCGTGCTGGTACGGTCGTGATATCGCGCGCCATCGGCGCCGCGCTTGTGGACGATGGCGCGAATCCCCCGGTCCAGCAACTCGTCCGGCGCCGCCGCGGGATCGTCCGTGCGGGTCAGCAACGTCAGTTCCGCGCCGCTGGGCAGGAACAGGTCGGTCAACCCGAGAACGTGCGCCATGGCGTCCTTCAGGCCGGGCGCGTCCAGCACTTCCTTGCGCAGGTTGGGATCGAAGGACACCGTGCCGCCGCGCGACTTCACGGCCTCGGCGGCAGCGATGTTGCGGGCGATGAAATCCGGGCTCGACAGGGACGATCCCATGACATGAAGGTGGTCGGCCGCATCGAGAACGGCTTGCACCGCGGGTGTGTCGCTGATGGTCCCGCACGCGCTGTGGCGGATGTTGAACACGAAATCGCGCCCGCCATCGGCGCGGTAGCGCACGAACGCGCTGCCGGTCGGCCGGTCTGGATCGACCCGGACCGCGCTGCAATCCACCCCGTCGCGCCGGAGCCGGTCCAGGTTGACCCGCCCGAAATCGTCGTCCCCCACCGCGGACACGATGGCCGCCGGCTGGCCTGTTCGCGCGGCCTGCGCTGCGAAGATCGCGGGCGCACCCGATGGAAACGGCCCGGTCAGCGCCACGGGTTCGGTAAACCCGGCCCCGATGGTGTCGGCCATGATCTCGGCCAGGATCTCGCCCATCACAACGATCTTCTGCATCGGTTTCCGCAGGCCTCCCGCCGCTGCGCACGGGCGCCGTTGCCCGAAAAACACGCTCTTGACCGATGCCATCGGCTCTTTTTACTGTCAATGAATACTTTTCGCGCGATAAGATACTGCAAGAGGTCCTGGAGGATCGCGCCGGTCATGGCCGATCGGTACGAGGCAAGAGGTGCTGGCGCACATGCAGATGCGCCGGAGGGTGGGATGGAAAGCCAGAAAATCCGAAACATGGAAGAGTTCGCAGCCGTCAGCGGGATCTCCCGTCCGACCGTGTCGAAGTATTTCAACGACCCCGAAAGCGTCCGGCAATCCACCCGGCAGCGCATCGAGGAGGCGCTGGAAAGCTACGACTATCGCCCAAACATCTTTGCCATGAACCAGAACCGCCGTCTGACCAAGAATGTCGGGATCGTCGTTCCGTACCTGGCCGACCCTACCTTCGCGGAAATGGCGCGCAACATCGAACGGCGCTGCATCGAGGCGGGGTTCCGACCGTCGTTGTTCAGCGCCCATGGCGAGCGCGAGATCGAGCGGGAGATCCTTGACAGCCTTCGGTCGCTGCGGCCCGCCGGTGTGATTCTGGCGCCGCTCGGACGGCATTCGGACGTGGAGCACCTGGTGCGATTCTGCGAAGAAGTTCCGACAGTTCTGCTGGACCGGAACATCGACGGGGTGGGCCATGCCTTCGTGGGGTCGGACAACAACAGCTTCGTCAACCAGAGCGTAGACTACCTGCTGCGCACCGGGGAGCCGCCCGTTTTCTTCGAGATGGAGAACCCGAAGAACCCGAACTCCCTGAGTCGCCGCAACGCCTACATCTCGGTCATGGAAAGCCACGGGCTTGAACCCATGATCCATCGTGTGCGCGGCGAGGGCTGGGTGAGCGAAGAGATCGGATACCAGGGCGCGATGCGTGCCTTGAACGAGCGCGCGCTGCCCACCGATACGATCCTGTGCAGCAACGACCGTCTGGCGATCGGGCTGCTCGCGGCGTGCTACGAAAAGGGGTACCGGGTCGGGCGCGGGCCGGGCTGCGCGCTGCGCGTTGCGTCCCATGACGACCACCCCTATGCGCGGTTCACCTGCCCGTCGCTGACCACGGTCGGCCACGATTTCGTCCTTGTATCGAATCGCGGGGTGGACACGCTGTTCGAACTGATCGAACGGGGGGAGGTTCCGGGCACCCAGGCTGGCGGACGGACGGAGACGCTTTTTCCCGCGCGGCTTGTGCTGCGTCTCTCCGCGTGAAAAATAATGTTTGCGCGCGTAAAGAAATTTGTTGACTGTGGGGCAGGTCTGGGTTTTTCTGGCGCTGCGAATTTAAGCGCGTAACGGGAGGAATACCATGAACCTGAAGAGCGCCCTTCTCGGGGCAACTGCGCTTTCCATTGCGTCGGCCGGTGCGGCGACAGCAGCGGAACTCACCATCGCGACGGTGAACAACTCCGACATGATCATCATGCAGAAGCTATCGCCGGTGTGGGAAGAGGCGACGGGCCATACGCTCAACTGGGTCGTGCTCGAAGAGAACACCCTGCGCCAGCGGGTCACCACCGACATCGCGACGAATGGCGGGTCGTTCGACATCATCACGATCGGCGCTTACGAGGCCCCGATCTGGGGGGCACGTGACTGGCTGGTGGCGCTGGACGACCTGACCGAGATCAACCCGGACTACGATCTCGAGGATATCTACGAACCCGTGCGCAATGGCCTGTCGGCCGATGGAACGCTGTTCGCCGTTCCGTTCTACGCGGAAAGCTCCTTCACATTCTACCGCACGGACCTGTTCGAGGCCGCGGGGATCGAAGCGCCGACCGAGCAGATCACCTACACCCAGTTCGAAGAGATGGTCGCGCAGCTTCACGACCCGGACAACGGCGTGTTCGGCACCTGCCAGCGTGGCAAGGCAGGCTGGGGCGAGAACATGGCCTTCGTCGGTCCGCTTGTGAACGCGTTCGGTGGCCGCTGGTTCGACATGGACTGGCAGCCGCAGATCGATAGCGAAGAATGGCGCACGGCGATCAACTACTACGTCGATCTCGTGCAGAACTACGGCCCTCCGGGCGCGTCGTCGAACGGGCATAACGAGAACCGCGCGCTGTTCGCCGATGGACGCTGTGCGACCTGGGTCGATGCGACCTCGGCGGCGGGATACATCTTCAATCCCAACGAAAGCTCTGTCGCGGACCGGACCGATTTCTTCCAGGCACCGTACCAGGAAACGAAGAACGGCACGGGCTGGTTCTGGGCCTGGGCGCTGGGTGTGCCCGCAAGCTCGACCAATGCCGATGCGGCCAAGGATTTCCTCGCGTGGGCGACATCCAAGGAATACATCGAACTCGTCGGCGAGCGCGAAGGCTGGGTTGCGGCACCTCCGGGCACCCGCAAGTCCACCTATGCGAACGAGGCCTATCTGTCCGCGGCGCCCTTTGCGGAAACGGTCGAGAATTCGATCCTCGCCGCGGATCCGGCAAACCCGACCCGTGATCCGGTCCCCTATACCGGCATCCAGTTCGTGGCGATCCCGGAATTCCAGGGAATCGGCAACTATGTCGGCCAGCAGATTGCCGCCGCCCTTGCTGGGCAGCAGACCGTGGACCAGGCACTGGAAAACAGCCAGCGCTTCGCGGTCCGCGAAATGACGAAGGCCGGCTACATCCAGTAACCGCCACAGGGTTCGGGCCGGGGCATCGCGCCGGCCCGAACGCCCCGGACCCTTTGCATTCACAGACATTCAACGCGCGCTCCGGGCAGGATCCCCGTGGCTCGTGCCGGTGCACGTTGGGAGGACGGATACCATGGCAACCAAAGCTTCACGATCGGCCGCGCGTCTGATGATATCGCCCGCCGTGGTTCTGCTTCTGGGCTGGATGCTTATCCCGCTCTGCATGACGGTCTATTTCTCGTTCCTGCGGTTCAACCTGCTCAACCCCGGCGATAACCCGTTCGTGGGGTGGGAAAACTACCGCTGGTTCGTGACCGACCCGAGCTTCAGCGCAGCGATGATCAACACGCTCGTGCTTGTGGGCGGGGTTCTGCTGATCACCACGATCGGGGGCATCATGTTCGCGCTGCTTCTGGACCAGCCGATGTGGGGGCAGGGACTCATCCGGATCATGGTGATCGCGCCTTTCTTCGTCATGCCGACCGTGGGCGCGCTGGTCTGGAAGAACATGTTCATGAATCCGGTGAACGGGATTTTCGGGCACATCGCGCAATCGCTCGGTGCGGCGCCAATAGATTTCTTCAGTTCTATCCCCCTCCTGTCCATCGTGCTGATCGTGTCGTGGCAATGGCTGCCCTTCGCCACGCTGATCCTGCTGACGGCGTTCCAGTCGCTCGACCAGGAACAGCTCGAAGCTGCGGAAATGGACGGGGCGAGCTGGTTCAACCGGTTCTGGTACATTATGCTGCCGCATCTCGCGCGCGCGATCACCGTCGTGATCCTGATCCAAACGATCTTCCTGCTGTCGATCTTCGCAGAAATTCTGGTGACGACGAATGGCGGGCCGGGCGTGGCGACCACGAACCTGACCTACCTGATCTACGTGTCCTCGCTGCTGCAATACGACGTGGGCATGGGCAGTGCAGGGGGGGTCATCGCTATCATCCTCGCCAATATCGTTGCGATCTTCCTGATGCGGATGATCGGCAAGAACCTCGACGCCTGAGGAGGGAACACCCATGGCACGCGCAGTTCCGAATTCCCGAAAGGCGATCAACACCGCGGTCGCCGGCACGCTGGGCTTCATCATCTTCTTTCCGATCCTGTGGATCCTGATCCTGTCGTTCAAGACCGAAGGCGACGCGATCAAGGCTCCGCTGCAGGTGCTGTTCAGCACCGGCTGGACGACCGAAAGCTTCGGCGCCGTTCAGGAAAGGTCCGACTACTTCAAGCACTTCACCAATTCGGTCGTGCTGGCGCTCGGGTCGACAATCCTGGGGCTTCTCGTGGCGGTACCCGCGGCCTGGGCGATGGCCTTCGTTCCGGCCAAGCACACGAAGAACGTGCTGATGTGGATGCTGTCCACCAAGATGCTGCCGCCCGTGGGCGTGCTGGTTCCGATCTACCTGATCTTCCGCGACGTGGGACTGCTGGATACGCGCACCGGACTCGTGATCGTGCTGATGCTCATGAACCTGCCGATCATCGTCTGGATGCTCTACACCTATTTCCGCGAAATCCCCGGCGAGATCCTCGAAGCCGCGCGCATGGACGGGGCATCGCTTCGGGAAGAGGTGATCTATGTCCTCACGCCCATGGCGATCCCCGGCATCGCGTCCACGGTGCTGCTCAACATCATCCTGGCATGGAACGAAGCCTTCTGGACGCTCAACCTGACCGCTTCCAACGCGGCCCCCCTGACGGCCTTCATCGCCAGCTACTCCAGCCCCGAGGGCCTGTTCTACGCGAAACTCAGCGCGGCTTCCGTCATGGCCATCGCGCCGATCCTGATCATGGGCTGGTTCAGCCAGAAGCAACTCGTCCGGGGCCTGACCTTCGGCGCTGTGAAATAAGGAACAGAAACATGGGACGCATAGCACTGAAGCAGGTCCAGAAATCCTTCGGCGACGTGACGGTGATCCCGCCGCTGGACCTTGAAATCGACGATGGCGAATTCGTGGTCTTCGTCGGCCCCTCCGGTTGCGGCAAGTCCACATTGCTGCGGCTGATCGCCGGGCTGGAGGACACCACCTCGGGCACCATCGAGATCGACGGAACGGACGCCACGGGCCTGCCGCCCGCCAAGCGTGGTCTTGCCATGGTGTTTCAATCCTACGCGCTCTATCCGCACATGTCCGTGCGCAAGAACATCGCGTTCCCGATGAAGATGGCCGGGATGGACCAGGCCGAACAGGAACGCCGCATCGCGGCGGCGGCGAAGGCGCTGAACCTGACCGATTATCTCGACCGTCGTCCGGGGCAGTTGTCGGGCGGCCAGCGCCAGCGCGTCGCCATCGGCCGGGCCATCGTGCGCGAACCGGCGGCATTTCTGTTCGACGAGCCGCTGTCGAACCTAGACGCGGCTCTGCGGGTGGGCATGCGGATGGAGATAAGCGAGCTGCACAAGAAGCTCGACACCACCATGGTCTACGTGACCCACGACCAGGTCGAGGCGATGACCATGGCCGACAAGATCGTGGTGCTTCAGGCGGGCGTGATCGAACAGGTGGGCAGCCCACTCGAACTCTACCGCGCGCCGCGCAACAAGTTCGTCGCCGGTTTCATCGGCTCGCCGAAGATGAACCTGATCGAAGGCGAACTTGCTAACGAACACGGCTGCCGCACCATCGGCATCCGCCCCGAGCACGTGGAAGTGTCCACTACCGAAGGCCAGTGGCAGGGCACGGTGGGCATTGCCGAGCATCTTGGGTCGGACACGTTCATCCATATCCACGGTGTTCCGGGCTGCGACCCGCTGACCGTGCGCGCGGATGGAGAGGTTTCTGTACGCCACGGGGACACGGTGTTCCTGACCCCGCGCCAGAACCTGATCCACCGCTTCGACGACAACGGCATGAGGATCGAATGAAAAGGCTCGATGGAAAAGTGGCCCTTGTCACGGGCGGCGCCCGCGGTATCGGCCGGGCGATCTGCGAAGCCTTCGCGGCAGAAGGTGCGCGGGTTGCCGTCGCCGATCTGCGCGAGGACGAGGCACGGGACACGGCGCAGGCCATCGGCGGCATGGCCCTTGCGATGAATGTGACCGATTTCGCGGGCATCGCGGCGGGCGTGAAGCAGGTCGAGGATGCGTTTGGCGGGATCGACATCCTCGTCAACAACGCGGGCATCTTCAACATGGCCTCCATCGACAAGGTGACAGTCGATGATTACCGGCGCCAGTATGACGTGAACGTGGGCGGCACCATCTTCGCCATCCAGGCCGTGGTGCCCGGCATGCGCCAGCGGGGCGGTGGCATGATCATCAACTTCGCCTCGCAGGCCGGACGGCGGGGCGAGGCGAACGTTATGCTCTACTGTTCGACCAAGGCGGCGGTGATCTCGATCACGCAGTCCATGGCGCTCGAACTCGCCCGCGACAACATTCGCGTCAATGCCATCGCCCCCGGCGTGATCGACACGCCCATGTGGGACGTGGTCGATGCGCAGTTCGCGGAATACGAAAACAAGCCGAAGGGCCAGAAGAAGCGCGAGGTCGGGGAAGCCGTGCCGCTTGGCCGCATGGGCAGCCCCGCCGACATCGCCGATCCCTGCGTTTTCCTTGCCTCCGACGACGCGCGCTACATCACCGCCCAGACGCTGAACGTGGACGGCGGGAACTGGATGAGCTGAGGATGCCTGCCATGAAACTGTCCAACGCCGCGTTGAACGACCTGCCCGAAGGCGTCATCGGCCCCCGTTACGACCGTGCGACGCTGACACCCGGGATCGTGCATATAGGGCTGGGCAATTTCCACCGCGCCCACCAGGCGTGGTACCTGCACCGGCTATTCGGGATGGGATTGAACCACGACTGGGCGATCATCGGCGCGGGCGTTCGCCCCGCCGACGCCGCGCAGCGCGACCGCCTGCTGGCGCAGGACTGCCTGACGACGCTGATCGAGCTGCGGCCCGACGGCAAATCCGCCGAGGTGACCGGATCGATGATCGATTTCGTTCCGGTGGCCGACGGCAACGGCCCCCTGATCGCACAGATGGCCGACCCTGCGATCCGGATCGTTGCCCTGACCGTGACCGAGAGCGGTTATTTCATCGACCCCGTGACGGGCGGGTTCGATGCGGACCACCCCGATATCCGCCATGATGCCGCACACCCCGACACACCGCGCACGGCCTTCGGCGCGATGGTCGCCGCGCTGAAGCTGCGGCGCGACCGCGGGACGGGGCCGTTCACCGGACAGAGCTGCGACAACCTGCAGGGCAATGGGCATGTCCTGCGCCAGACCGTCGTGTCGCTCGCGCGCCTGTCGGACCCGGACCTTGCCGACTGGATCGATGCGGCGTGCAGCTTTCCCAACGCCATGGTGGATTGCATCGTGCCCGCCACCGGCCCGAAGGAACTGGCCCTTGTGCGTGAATTCGGGATCGACGACGCGGCGCCGGTCACGCACGAGAATTTTCGCCAATGGGTGATCGAGGACGATTTCTGTGCCGGGCGCCCCGACTGGGACAAGGCGGGGGCCACCTTCACCGCCGATGTGCATCCGTTCGAAACGATGAAGATCCGGGTGCTCAATGGTGGCCATCAGGCGATCTCCAATCCGGGCGAAGTGCTTGGGGTGGACACGATCGCGGGCTGCATGGCCCATCCGCGCATCGGCGCGTTCTTCCGCAGGCTCGCCCATGACGAGATCGCGCCGCATCTGCTGCCGGTGCCGGGGATGCCCGCGGCGGAGTATATCGACCTGATCGCGACGCGGTTTTCGAACCCGGCCATCGTGGACACGACGCGCCGGGTCGCTTTCGACGGGCTGGGGCGGCACACTGGGTTCATCCTCCCTACCATACAGGAAGCCCTTGCGGCGGATGCGCCGCTCGACGGGCTGGCCCTGGTAGAGGCCGCCTGGGCGCGCATGTGCGCGGGCACGCGGGAGGATGGCAGTACCATCGACCCCAACGACCCGGCCTGGGACCGGCTGGCACCCGTGGCGCTGGCCGCACGGGACGATCCGGCGGCCTGGCTTGCGCAACGGCATGTGTATGGCGATCTCGCGGCACAGCCCCGGTTCGCGGATGCCTTCGTCGCTGCGCTGACGACGATCTGGCGGGACGGGATGGACGCGGCGCTGGCCGCCTACCTCGCGCGGTGAGCGGCGTGGCATGAAGGCGATCCATTTTCCGGCGAAAGACACCGTCCTGTTCGGCGACCGCCCCGACCCGCGCCCCGGTCCGGGCGAGGTTCTGGTGGCCGTCCGCGCCAGTGGCCTGTGTCATACCGATATCGAGGTGATGCGGGGCAACTATGGCAGTTCCGCCTTTCCGGTCGTGCCGGGGCACGAATACGCGGGCGTCGTGACCGACATCGGCGCAGGTGTGACGGACATAGCCGCAGGCGACCGGGTTGTCGTGGACCCGAATATCGAATGCGGCGACTGCCGCGCGTGCCGCCGGGGCTGGGCCCATCTGTGCGACCGGCTGGGCGCCTACGGCGTCACTGTGGATGGCGGGTTTGCCGCCCAAAGTGTCGTCCGCGCATCGGCCGTGTATCCCATCGGCGATCTGCCCTTCGGGCGGGCGGCGCTGGCCGAACCGATGGCTTGTGTGCTGAACGGCATCGACGCCCTTGGGGTCACCATGGCCGAGACCGCGCTGATCTTCGGAGCCGGGCCCATGGGTGTGCTGATGGCGCTGGCGTTGCGCAGCCGCGGTGTGACGCAGGTTGTGATGGTCGATCTCGACGACAGCCGTCTTGAACTGGCCGATAGCTTCAGGCTGGGCGCCGTCGCCGCGGGCAGCGCCGCGCTGGAAGGCTGGCGTCACGGGGCCGATCTGGCCGTCGATGCGACGGGGGTGCCGGCGGTCGCCGCCGGTCTGCCCGACTATCTTGCACCGGGGGGCGGCGGTCTGTTCTTCGGCGTCTGCCCGGCGTCGGCGCGGATCGAAATCTCGCCATTCGACATTTTCCGCCGCCAGTTGCGGCTGGTGGGGTCGCATTCGCTGAACCATAATATCCCCGCGGCACTGGATGCGATCTCGGCCATCGGCCCCGATCTGGACCGTGTGATATCCCACAGCCTGCCGTTGGACGCGGTGGCCGACATCTTCGCGTCGCACGCACCGAAGGGCAGCCTCAAGATTCAGGCCGTGGCGGACTGAACCGGGCGCTGCCGCACCCAAGTGCCGCCGCATGGCACGACCCCTTGAAAGAACGCCCGAATTCGCGTCGCGCGGCGCAATCCTGCTGGACCGGGCACGGGCGAGGTCCTAGCGTCAGGCAAGGGGTAGACCTACGGGGGCAGGCATGGCTGGCAGGGCAATCACGGTAGCGCAGCAAAAGGGCGGGTCGGGCAAGACGACGCTCGCGGTGAACCTTGCCATCGCGCTGCTGGGGCGCGGTCACAGCGTGGCGCTTCTCGATACGGATCCGCAAGGATCGCTCGGCCGCTGGTTCATGGCCCGGCGCGAGCGGGACGGCGCGCCGGGACTGGAGTTCGCTACGGCCAGCGCCTGGGGCGTCGGATACGAATGCGAGAAGCTCAAGAAACACGCCGATTTCGTGATCGTGGACACGCCACCCAAGATCGACAGCGACCTGCGTCCGGCGCTGCGGGAAAGTGCGCTGGTGCTGGTGCCCGTCGCCACGAGTCATGTGGACCTGTGGGCGACGGAATCCGTGCTGGAGATGACGGAAAGGGTGGGGCGCCCCGTGATGCTGGTGCTGAACCGCGCCGCCCCGCGCGCACGGCTGACCGGCGAGATCAGCGCGGCGCTCGACACGCTGTCTGCGCCGCGCGCCCAGACACCGCTGCGCAACCGGGTGATCTATGCCGAAACGCTGGGGGAGGGTTACGGCGTGACCGAGCGCGCGCCCAAAGGCCCCGCCGCGCAGGAGGTACAGGCCCTGCTGGACGAGATCGCCGCGTTTCTCGACGGCTGAGCGTCAGTCGCGACCCCAGCGGATGCGCGCCCAGACACGTTCGTGGACCACGTAGAACACGATCCCAGCCGCTGCGCCCGCGACCGCGATGGATCCGCCCGCGCCGACCGATCCGGTGACGGCATAGCCGATACCGGTCATGGTCAGCAGGCCAAGTGCCTGCCATGTCAGGGCTTTCACGAGTGTTCGGTGCGGGCGGTCCATGGTGTCCTCTGTCATTGACGGATCACTGGCGGTGTATACGCGCTTGCGTTGTGGCGGAATTGCGGGAATTGTAAACGTAAGTCTGCATCTGTGGAGTTTATGCAGCAATGGTGAGTAGAGTGGACAAGGAGGATCGCGCGACCCTTTTCCGCACACGGGTTGCCGCCGCGATGCAACGCGAAGGGCTGTCGCGCAGCGCGCTTGCCCGTGCAACTGGCGTGGATCGCTCCACCATTGCGCAGGTGCTGCAGGACGGGGCGGTGCGTCTGCCGGGCGGGCAGCTTGTCGCGGAACTCGCGGCCGCGCTGGGGGTCAGCGCCGACTGGCTTCTCGGGCTCACGGATCGGCCCGAACGCCCCGGGGATGTGCTGGCCGCCGCGCTGACCTTGACGGGGGCGGAACGCAGCACCGCGGATGCGCAGATCATGGCGTGGCATGCGGAGGCGCGGGGCTACAAGATCCGGCATGTCCCCGCCACGCTGCCCGACCTTCTCAAGACGGAGGCGCTGCTGCGCTGGGAATACGCATTGTTGCCCGGGGCTTCCGCGGATCGCGCGGTCGAGGTGGCGGAGGGGCTTCTGGGCTGGCTGGACGAAGCGGGCAGCGACTACGAAATCGCGGTACCCATCGGCGAATTGCGCGCCTTCGCTGCCGGGGCGGGCTATTACACGGGCCTGTCCCCGGATATCCGCCGTGCGCAGCTCCAGCACATGGCCGCACGCTGCGACGCGCTGTTTCCGACGCTGCGCCTGTTCCTGTTCGACGCGCGACAGGTCTTCAGCGCCCCGGTCAGCGTTTTCGGACCGATGCTGGGCGTGATCTATGTCGGGCGGTTTCACCTTGCCTTCCGCGAACGCGAACGGCTTCGCCGCCTGACCGAGCATTTCGACTGGCTCGTGCGCGAGGCGGTGGTGGATGCCCGCGATACCTCGGCGTGGCTGAGCGACCTTGCATCAACGATACCGCCGCAGGCACCACGCGGTTCGTGACACCTGGCGGCGGAACGCTGCGTCAGATCAGGCGAGCGACAGGTTTACGGCGCTTTCCCGCCCGTCGCGGCCCGCTTCGATGTCGAAGGTGACTTTCTGGTTGTCGGCAAGGCCCGTCAGCCCCGACCGTTCGACCGCTGAGATGTGCACGAACACATCCTTGCCGCCGCTATCGGGTGCGATGAAGCCATATCCCTTGGTTGTGTTGAACCATTTCACGGTACCGCTGGCCATGTTCCCGTGTCTCCTGTCCGTGTCCCTGCCCGCGGAAGTGCGGCAGCGTGGCGTCTGTCAATCGTCGATGGCACTGACAGCCGGAGGCAAGCAGGATCGAAAACGGTAACGGTCGCTCTTTTTTGGTGCCAGCGGAATTTCGCTGACGCAACGATTCTCTGATGTTTTCCCGGTTTCTTGGTTGAAACCGGGCGTGGCCGGGGACAGGTCTTGTCCAGTCGCGGCTTTGCCCGCGCAACACCGCAAAGGAGATTGCATGACCTGGACAAACCCGCTCACCCGGACCGCAACCGCCGTGGCACTTGGCCTGACGCTGGCTGCGGCCCCCGGCATGGTCGTGGTGGCACAGGACACGGGAAGCGTCGCCCCCGCGCCAAGCTATGACGACGCCACGCTGGAACGGTTCGTGACGGCCGCTATGGAGGTCAGCGCGGTGCGTGAAGAGTACACCGCCCAGCTTCAGGCCGCCGAGTCGGAAGAGGATGCCCAGGCGCTGGTGGATGACGCCAACACCGCGATGCTCGCCGCGGTGGAAGAGGTCGATGGCATGGATGTGGATACTTATGTCGCCATCGGCGAAGCAGCGCAGCAGGACGAACAACTCGCTGCCCGGATTACCGAGATCGTCGAACAGCGGCGCAGCGAAGGATAATCCCGCGCCGCGTGGCACACAGCGAAAAGGGCGCCGCAACGGGCGCCCTTTTCAAATTCCGGTCACAGCCCCGCAGGGTCAGCAGCTTATGCCAGCTGGATGTTCGACGCGCTCTCACGGCCATCACGGCCGGATTCGACGTCGAAGGTCACTTTCTGATTGTCTGCAAGGCCGGTCAGGCCAGCACGCTCGACAGCGGAGATGTGCACGAACACATCCTTGCCGCCCGTTTCAGGTGCGATGAAGCCGAAGCCTTTGGTGGTGTTGAACCATTTCACGGTGCCTTTGGCCATATCCGTGGTCTCCTGTCTTGTGTCCCAGTCGCAGAATGCACTGGGCCGGCGCGGTCGGTCCGTATCGATAGTCTGAGCGCCGGTGAGGGAGACAGCAGGTCGAGTGGAGTAACGTAGCCACGTCCGTATGACAGGTCGCGCGACTTCGCGCAACAGTCTATCGCCGCAAGGCGCGCGCAGGCGCCCCGGTGCCGCGGGCTACACCAGCCGGCTGACTTCCTTGGCGGCCCTGACGAAATCGGCAAAGAGCGGGTGCGGCGCGAAGGGTTTCGATTTCAGCTCGGGATGGAACTGTACGCCGATATACCACGGATGATCGGGCAATTCGACGATTTCAGGCAGCTTTCCGTCAGGGGACACGCCGGAAAATATCATGCCTTTCTCTTCCAGTGCCTCGCGGTAGCGCATGTCCACTTCATAGCGGTGGCGGTGCCGTTCCTCGACCACCGGGCTGCCATAGATCGCCGCGACACGGCTGCCGTCGCGTAGATGGGCGCTGTAGCTGCCCAGCCGCATCGTGCCGCCCTTGTCGTCGTCCTTGCGGCGGGTGACGGCGTGATTGCCCTGCACCCATTCCTTGAGGTGATAGACCACGGGCGTCAGCGCGCGCCCCTCGGTTTCGAATTCCTCGGACCCCGCATCCGTCAGACCGGCAAGGTTGCGCGCGGCTTCCACAACGGCCATCTGCATCCCGAGACAGATTCCGAAATAGGGAATGTCGCGCGTGCGCGCGAATTCGGCTGCGCGGATTTTGCCCTCGGTCCCGCGTTCTCCGAACCCTCCGGGCACGAGGATCGCGTGGAACCCTTCGAGATGCGGGGCAGGGTCGGTTGTCTCGAAGATTTCCGCGTCGATCCATTCGGATTTCACGCGCACCCGGTTGGCCATCCCCGCATGGGTCAGTGCCTCGGCGATGGATTTGTAGGCGTCGCCCAACTGCGTGTACTTGCCGACGATGGCGATCCGCACTTCGCCCTCGGCATTCACGATACGGTCGTGAACGTCTTCCCAGCGGCTCAGGTTCGGGCGCGGCGCGGGCGAAATCTGGAACGCGTCCAGAACCGCCTGGTCCAGCCCTTCGCGGTGATAGGCGAGCGGCGCGTCGTAGATCGTGTCGAGATCGAGCGCGGCGATGACCGCCTCGGGCCGCACGTTGCAGAACAGCGCAAGCTTCTCGCGTTCCTTCTGGGGGATCGGGTTCTCGGCCCGGCATACGAGGATATCCGGCGCGATGCCGATGGCGCGAAGTTCCTTTACGCTGTGCTGGGTGGGCTTGGTCTTCAACTCGCCCGCCGCCGCGATCCACGGCAGAAGCGTCAGGTGCATGAAGATGCAGCTTCCACGGGGGCGTTCCTGACCGAACTGGCGGATTGCTTCGAAAAAGGGCAGGCCCTCGATATCGCCCACGGTCCCGCCGATCTCGCATAGCATGAAATCGACCTCGCCGTCGCCGATGGCGATGAAATCCTTGATCTCGTTGGTAACGTGCGGGATCACTTGGATCGTCTTGCCAAGGTAATCGCCGCGGCGTTCCTTCTCCAGCACGTTGGAATAGATCCGCCCCGACGACACGCTGTCGGTGGCGCGTGCGGACACGCCGGTGAAGCGTTCGTAATGGCCAAGATCAAGATCGGTCTCCGCGCCATCGTCGGTGACGAAGACCTCTCCATGCTCGAAGGGCGACATGGTGCCGGGGTCGACGTTCAGATAGGGGTCGAGCTTGCGCAGCCGGACGGTAAAACCGCGCGCCTGAAGCAGCGCGCCCAATGCGGCCGAAGCCAAACCCTTGCCAAGCGACGACACGACGCCGCCGGTGATGAAGATGTATCGTGTCATGCGCGGGTGCTCCCCGTGATGTGCTGCGAAACGGCCGCGATCATCCAGCCCGGACACGCAGCATCACGGGATTTCCAGTTACAGGATTCGGGGAAAAGCCGCAACATGCTGCGCATGCCGCGGCCGGGATTTCAACAGATTGTAGCGGTCACTCGGCGCGGGGCGGCAGCAACGGTGCATCCTCGGCCCGAGGCGGCAGGAGGGAGTCGCCATCGGGCAAGGCGGGCGCCGTGGGTGCCGCGTCCTCTGTCGTCGCGGGTGTGCCGAGCCGATCCAGAACCGAACTGTCGGCCGAGTTTCGCGCGGCGATGATGGTCAGGGCGATCGACGTGCAGATGAACGCGATGGCGAAGGCCCAGGTCAGCTTGCCGAGTGCGGTCGCCGCGCCGCGGCTGGACACGGCTCCGCCGCCGCCACCCATGCCCAGACCGCCCCCTTCGGAGCGTTGCAGCAGCACCACGCCGATGAGGCACAGCGCAAGGACCAGATGCACGATGAGCAGGACGTTTTCCATGGGGGAAGCCTCGGTTCGGTTTGGGGCTACCTAAGGGATGTGGCCGCCGGTCGCAAGGGCGCGCGGCCCGGTCAGGCGGGGCGCTGCGCGACAGTACCGATGCGCGGCGCCAGTGCCATGACCCAGCCCGTCACCAGCGCACCGATCCACATGCAGGCCACCGCAACCCATGCGGTCAGCGCCAGAACCGCGCCGCCCGAAACGCCCGCACCCACGGCGCAGCCGCCCGCCAGCATGGACCCGAAGCCCATCAGGACTGCGCCGACCAAGTAGCGCTCCATCCCTGTGGAGGCATCGAACCGTTCCAGCCGGAACTCGCCCGCGCGCAGGGCCATCGCCGCGGCGCCGAGGAAAACGCCCGGTACCAGCCCCACGTTGAAGCCGAGCGTGAGGCCGCGTTCGTTGATGAGACCCATGAGCGTGTCGGTGGATGGGCCGGTGAACGTCACCGACGACACCGCGACCGGGTCAAAGGATATCTGCGCTATGGTGAAGGTGCCGACCCATCCCAGCGCAACGGCGGCACCGACAAGCCCGGCCGCGACCACCCGTGACCGGCCAAGCCCGCCGCGTCGTGCCAGCACGATGCCGACCCCCAGCATGGCCCCACCGCCGGCGAGCAGCATGGGCCACGACAGGCCCGCGACCGCCAGCAGGTCGCGTGCGGCCCCGCCAGGCACCGTCCAGAGATTGAACAGCCATTCCCGCGCCGGGGCGAGCACCCCGCGATAGGACGCCTGCGCCACGATCGTCAGCACCAGCCCGGTGATGAGCGCGCGCATGTTGCCCGTACCCGACAGAACCAGCAGCCGGCTCGCGCAGCCGCGCGCGAGGGTCATGCCGCAGCCGAACATCAATCCGCCGATGATCGCGCCCGACAGACTGCCCACGCCGCTGATCTGGCGCGACTGGCTCGGGTCGAGCAGACCGACAGCGACCGCGCCCTGCGTCAGCAGCAGCGCCGTGGCGAAGACGATCAGCCAGACCCCCAGCCGTGGCCCGGCATGTCCTGATCCCAGTTCCGCCGTCGCCGCACGCAGGCAGAACCGCGAATGCTGCGCCGCCGCCCCGAACAACAGCCCCACGCCCAACCCGAGAGCGAACAGCACCCGCAGATCGCCGAAGCGGTCGAGCAGAAATTCCAGCATGGCGTCCCTCCATCGGCGGATGGCGCAACCTAGGGCAGGACGGACGGGCTGCGCTTGACCTGCGTCAAGCGCCGCAGGTCAGAACGCCGCAGCCTCGGCCACGATGTCTGCCAGCAGAGTCTGAACTTGCTGCATCGGGCCATCGGGATACGTGCGATAGCCGATCACGATCTCGCCCGCCATGTCGGCGACGAAGATGCCATAGGGGCAGTGCGCGATATTCAGCAGGTCGGCCTCCATCACCGCGCGGGACGTGACGGCGGAGCAGAACAGGAACACGTCGGCTTCGACGAACAGATCCTTTTCGCCGCCGACATCGGCCTTGGTGCGGGCCAGCATCTCGCCCACATGGCTGACATAATCGATGACCAGCCCGCGCCCGACGATGGCGGTTTCCACCGCGAGCGTCGCATCGTCGAAACTGCCGTCATAGGGGGTGGTCATCACATCGTCCGCCGCTGCAGGCACGGCCATGGACGCTGCGACAAGGGCGGGGATCAGGGAAAGCAAGCGTGTCATGGCTGGTCTCTTCCAGGTTTGGGGAACGACGCGCGGCGGGACTGCCGCGCGCCGCAGCACGTTCAGCCGAACATGTCGGCAACGATGGCATCGTACCAGCCAAGGCTTTCGCGGTAGGTCGTGGCGCGCAACTCTGCCGTCTCACCCGTCTGGCTGATGAAGCTGTCCACCGACGCGATCTTCTCGTCCGTCGCGGTATAGCTCGCGCCGACCTTCACGCCGTTGTCGGTGTCGATCAGCGACCAGCAGGTGTTGGAGAACTTTGCCGGGAACACGCGGCTGCCGGTCAGCGCGCCGCGCACGGCCATAGCTGCGACCTTGGCCTGGCTGTTGGCGGCGAAGCCCGATTTCGGCATGTCGCCCTGCGCCGCGGAGTCCCCCAGGATGTGGATGTTCTCGTCCATGCGGCTCTGCATCGTGGCGGGCACGATGGGCGCCCAGTCGCCGTCGGTCAGCGCCGCGGCGGCCAGGATGTTGCCCGCCTTCATGCCGGGGATCACGTTGGCGGCGTCGGCCTTCACGGCCTGACCGTCGATCACGACCTCCATGCTGTCGGGACGCACCTCCACACTCGCGCCGCCGAAATCCGGGCCGATCCAGTCGACCATGCCGGGATAATTGTCGTTCCAGCCTTCCTGGAACAGCGCCATCTTGGAGAAGGCGGATTTGGGATCTGCCACGATGATCTTCGCGGTCGGATTGTTCTCGCGCAGGTAGTGCGCGATCATCGACACGCGTTCATAAGGCCCCGGAGGGCAACGATAGGGGTTGGGCGGGGCGACCATCACGAAGGTGCCGCCTTCAGGCATCGCCGCGACCTGCGCCTTCAGCAGTTCGGTCTGCGAGCCGCCCTTGTAAGCGTGGGGCATGGCATTCTGTGCCGCCAGCGACCAGCCGGGCACGGATCCATCCACGAAATCGATGCCCGGCGCGATAATCAGCCGATCATAGGGCACCGCGCCCCCACCCGCCAGCGCCACGGTCCGCGCGTCCCGGTCCACGCCGGTCGCCCAGTCATGCACGACGTTGATCCCGTAATCCGACGCCAGCCGGCCATAGGAATGGGCGAGCGAGTCGATCTCGCGGAAGCCGCCGAGATAGAGGTTCGAGAAGAAGCATGTGTAGTAGCTGCGCGTGGGTTCGATCAGCGTCACGTCTATGGCGCCAGCGCTGTCCTTGGCGATGTAGCGCGCGGCCGTGGCGCCCCCCGCGCCGCCACCGATGACCACGACGCGCGGCGTGGCCTGTGCGCGGATCATGGGCGCCGACAGCGCGGCCCCCGCGGCCATGGTGGTGCCGATGAAATGGCGTCTTGATAGCGTCATTGGTGTCTCCTCCCCGAAACACGGTGATGCCTGCGCCTATCGCGGCGCAAGCGTTGCGAAGTATGCAGCCAGCGCCGCGATCTCCTCGTCGTTCAGTCGGCCCGCGATCATCTGCATCGCCTGATGCGGGCGCAGTTTCTGCTTGTATGCATGCAGAGCGACCACGAAATCCTCCTCCGGCCATTGCGTGATCGACGGGATCCCGCTGTCCGCGCCTTGCGCGCTGTGACAGGTGATGCACTCGCCGGACAGGTATTCACCGTAGGCCGGATCGCCCTCCAGCGCCAGAATCGCAGGGTCGAGGTCGTGGCCCGCATCCGATGCCGTGGGCGGGCTTTCGGGGATGTCCGACGGGGCGGCGGAATAGGCACGCAGGAACGCCATCAGGTCACGCCGGTCCGCGGGGTCTTCCATGCCGCGGTAGCTCATGCGCGTGCGCGACACGAGCGCGCGCGGATTGGCGATATAGGCGTCGAGCGTCTCGTACCCCCATGTCAGCCCGTCGGCGCCCATCCGGTCCATGCCCTTGGAATAGGCGAAGCCGTCGATGCTGCCGGCGCGGCGGTCGAACACCCTGTTGAGATGAGGGCCGATGCGGTTGCGGGCGTCGGGGCCGACCTCGTGGCAGCCACTGCACTCCTGGAAAAGCTCCGCACCCCGGTCCGCATCGCCGCCCGCAAGCCCGTCATCGGCGGATTGCGCCAGCGCCGGGCCGCTGGCAACCACGATCAAAAAGGCCGCGCACAGGGTCCGGACGGACCGTGTGGCGCGGCCTGCAATGCGGCGGCGGTGCGTAGTGGGCAAGAACGTCATGGCCTCCTCCAAAGCGTGTCGTTCCTCCTTGCATCTGGTCGGACCGGGCAACGGGAGGGATGCCCGGTCCGCTGCGGCCCCGCCCGGCAGAGGCGGGCAGGGCCGGGGCGGCAGGTTCAGTCTATGCTGCCGCCGCCTTCGCCGCCATCCTCTGGCGTCACGTCGAGGATCACCGCACGCGCTGTGATTTCCACGCTGTCCTTGCAATCCGTCATGCAGGGCTCGCCGATGAAGACGGGCAGCTCCGTCTCCGCCCGGTCGTCCATGAAGAAGCCGTCTTCGTTGGGCAGGCGCACCTCGGTGAAGTTCTCGCGGCTGAGGACGAAATCGTCTTCGACGATGTAGTTGGAGTAGAGCAGGTAGGCCGTGATGGCATAGATGTCGTCCGCGCTGAGCGATTGCGAATAGCCGAAGGGCATCGCGCGGTAGACGTAGTCGTACACCGTCGACAGGTACGGCCAGTAGGACCCGATGGTCTTGACAGGCCGGTCGTTCGCAAGCGTGCCTTCGCCGCCTGCCAGCACCGGCCAGCGGTCGATGCCTTCGGCGAAATCACCATGACAATGGGCGCATTCGTAGGTCCAGATTTCCTCGCCAGCCTCGACGCTGCCGGAGCCTGCGGGCAGGCCCTTGCCATCGGGGCGAATGTCGATGTCCCACAGCGCAATTTCATCGGGCGTCGCTTCGCGGCCCAGACCGAAGCCGCCTTCGGGAAACTGTCCGGCATCCTCGGCCAGCGCGGGCAGGGCGAGCGCTGCAACGACGAAGGCGCCCAGCGAGCCGCGGATCATGCGGGGGTCAGGAAATCTCGACATTCTCGGCCTCGCCCTTTTCGTTGACATGCCAGGTCTGGATGCCGTTGTTGTGATAGATCGAATTTTCGCCGCGCACGGCGCGCAACTGGTCCTTGGTAGGCTGGACATAGCCCGTGCTGTCGTGGGCCCGGCTTTGCAGCAGCAGCGGTTTGCCATCCCAGTCGAAATCGAAATAGAAGCGGTGCATCGACTTCGTCAGCGACGGGCCGGACATGCGCGCCTTGTACCAGTTCTTGCCGCCGTCGATGGTCACGTCCACCCGCGGGATCGTGCCGCGCCCGGACCACGCGAGCCCGGTGATGACCGTGGGGCCTTTGCTATGGGTGATCGGTGCCTGCGGGCTGGGGTTAGTGATGACCGATTTCGCGTCCATCTCCCAGGTGAAGCGGCGCGCGTTCCCGTCGGCCAGAAGGTCGGTGTACTTGCTGGTTTCCTCGCGGTGGTGCCAGGGCGCGTCGCCCACCTCGATCCGGCGGAGCCATTTGACCCACATGTTGCCTTCCCAGCCGGGCACGACCAGCCGCAGGGGATAGCCCTGTTCGACACGCAGCGCCTCGCCGTTCATCTTGAAGGCGACGAGGCAATCGTCCAGCGCCTTCTCGATGGGGATCGACCGGGTCATCCCCGACGCATCCGCCCCTTCGGCAAGGATCCACTTGCCCGCGGTCTGCACGCCCGCTTCCTGCAACAACAGCTTGAGCGGGATGCCGGTATACATCACGTTGTGGATCATGCCGTGGGTGAACTGGCAGCCGTTGAGCTGCGCCCCGCGCCATTCCATGCCCGAATTCGCCGCACATTCCAGGAAGTAGACGTGGTTTTCCCGCGGGAACCGCTTGAGATCCTCCATGGTGAACACAAGCTCGCGGTCCACGAGCCCGTTGATCATCAGCCGGTGCAGGGCAGGGTCCACATGGGCGGCACCGCCGTGGTGCCGTTCGAAACACAGCCCGTTCGGGGTGATGATCCCGTCCAGTTCATGCAGCGGCGTGAAGTTGATGGAACTGATCGGATCGGCGGTCAGCCAGTAGACCGTCTTGCGCTGGACATGCGCCTCGAACTCGGACGGCATCCCGTAGGGGGCCGCATCAACCGGATCGCCCAGTTGCTGCATCCACGGCTGCAACCCGTCGAAGGCCGGGTCCTGTGCCGCCCGCGCCGCGACCCCACCGGAGGCCGCCCCGACGCCCGCCGCCGCGGCCCCGCGTAGGAACGCCCGGCGCGAAGGCTTCATGCCCTTGAAAATTCCGCTCATCGAATGATGCCTCCTTTGCATCGGCCACCTGCGGTCAGGCGCCGGTCACTTGCACGCTGGTGTTCGGGGTCAGGCTGATGGTGCCCATCTTGCGAATGTGGTTTTCGACCACGTCCCAGATCGGCGGACCTTCGGTGCCTTCGTTCACGCTGGCCCAGCCCGCGACCACGTATGTCTTGGCCGGGTCGATCGCTTCGCCGGTTTTCAACAGCGTCATGTCGCTGATCCGGCTGCCCATGGGCTTGCTCACGTCGATTCGGTAGCCCATGCCGCCGATGCGCACCATGTCGCCGCCCTGCTGGTAATAGGGGTCCGGGTTGAACAGGTTGTCGCCCACGTCTTCGAGGATCGTGTGGATGAACTCCCCCGTCATCTCCGTGCGATAGGCGTTGGGATAGGTCATCGAGGTCACGTTCCAGATGTCTTCGCGGGTGATGTCCTGCCCCGGCAGGATCGACGGTCCCCAGCGCACGCCGGGCGACATGGCGATATCCGCCTCGCGTTCCGATATCAGTGCCTCGCAGATCAGGTCGTCCCAGGTGCCGTTGAAATTGCCGCGCCGGTACAGAAGACTGTCGGTCTGGCCGATCACCTCCGCCAGTTGGTCGGCGAATGGCGCGCGCTGTTCGTCGATCACGGCCGCGACCTCCGGGTCGGGCGCGATCACGTCGGAAAAGATCGGGATAAGCTTGTGGCGGAATCCCATCATCCGCCCGTCCCGCACGTCGAGATCAACGCGGCTGATGAACTTGCCGTTGGACCCGGACGCGATCAGGATCGTGTCGCCCACCAGTACCGGCTCGGGCAGCGCGTCATGTGTGTGGCCGGTCAGGATCACGTCGATGCCGGTGACGCGGCTCGCCATCTTGCGGTCCACGTCGAAGCCGTTATGCGACAGGCACACGACCAGATCGGCGCCGGCAGCGCGGACCTCGTCCACCATTTCTTGCATGCGCTGGTCGCGGATGCCGAAGCTGTATTCTGGGAACATCCAGCCGGGGTTGGCGATGGGCATGTAGGGGAAGGCCTGCCCGATCACGGCGATATTCACGCCGCCGCGTTCGAATATCTGGTAGGGCGCGAAATCCTCGGCCGGTTCGTCCCATTCCGCGTCGAAGATATTCTGGCCGAGCGCCGCGAAGGGCAGGCCGCCCACGATTTCGCGCACCCGGTCGGACCCGAGCGTGAATTCCCAATGGAAGGTCATCGCGTCGGGCTTTAGCGCGTTCATGACGTTGACCACGTCCTGCCCAGCGGTGTGGTAGCAGGTATAGCTGCCGTGCCACGTGTCGCCGCCATCGAGCAGCAGCGCGTCGGGCCGGTCCGCGCGGATCGCGTTGATGACCGTGGCGCAGCGGTCGATCCCGCCGACGCGCCCATAGGTCTGCGCCAGCGCCGAGAAGTCGTCATAGGTCAGCGCATAGTGGCTGGGGCTTCCGTCTTCGATGCCGTAGAGCCGCCGGAAATCCGCGCCGGTGATGTGCGGCACCTTGCCCGCTGCGTCGCCCACGCCAAGGTTGATCTCGGGCTCGCGGAAGAAGATCGGCTTCAGTTGCGCGTGAATGTCGGTGATGTGGATCAGCGTCACGTTGCCGAACGTGTCGAAGTCCAGAAGCTGGTCCTGTGTCAGGCTCTGCTGGGCGGCAAGCCGGGCCCAGTTGCCGAAGCCGGACGCGCCGACAATCGCCGATGCCGCCATGGTGGTCTGTAGAAAATCGCGGCGGGATATCATGCGCGTGGGTCTCCGTTGGTCATGCAGGGACTGTTCCCCTCCCACGCACGGGGCGGAAGGGGCTGGGTCCGGATGGACATTTCAGGCGGGTCCGGTCAGTTACGGACCGACGGGCCCTCGACCGACAGGCCGTTGCCGCGCGACGCGACATACAGTTCGAGCGCGATGAACTCGGGGCCGCCGGGGGAGAAGGTCTCGCCACGGGTATCGCGCACGCAGCCTTTGAACCGGTCCTGCACTTGGTTCAGCTTGGCGTTCTTCAACCGGTAGGTCGGAAAGCCGTTGATCTGGCCTTGGCTCAGGTGGTCGGCCCGGATCATGTTGTCGTAATTGTCCTCGTGGCAATTCGCGCAGGACAGTTCCAACTGGCCGTACCGGGTGTAGTAGATCTCCTTGCCCATCTCCCAATAGGGGGCGGCAGGCCCGTCGATCGCCACGTTCACCGGCATGCCGCGCGACTGCACCGAGATCAACGCCTCCATCGCGGTCATGTCCGCGCTGGTGTACCCGTAGGGTTCCGCCCCCATCTGGGATTCGCGGCAGTCGTTGATCTGCATGGCCAGCGTGCGCAGTTCACCCGCGTCTTCGTTCCACTTGGGATAGACGGCGCGGACCCCTTCCATCGAGGTCTCGACATCCTCGTGGCACGATGCGCAGGACTTTTCGGCGCTGCCCTCCACCGTGTTCCAGGCGTCGATGGCCTGATCGACGAAGATCATGCCGGGGTTGTCGAAATCGTCCATCTGGAGCGCTTGCGTCTCGCCGGTGCGGAAGGTCCAGCCCGAGCGTATTTCCCCCAGCGGCACATGATCTGGTGCCGCGGTGCGGGTCACCATCTCGATCTCGCCGTTCACGATGAGCGTGGCGTTCTCGTCCGCCGATGCCGCCACAGCGCCGCCCATGAGGGCGCACGCGGCGATGGCGGTGGTCACGGTCAGCTTGGCCATCGAATTCCTCCCTAGATTCAATTGCTCAGCCGATCGCGATGGATTGGGTGTCCGTGTAGACGGACCCGTCGTCATCGTACCAGGTGAAGGTGAATTCGCCCGCTTCGGGCACCACGGCCTCGAATTCGATGAACGGGTTGGTGGACACGGCCGGTTCCAGCTTGGCGTCCATCACCATGGTTCCGTTGAACTCGCAGGTGAAGCGGTTGATGATCGACCGCGGGATGGTGTTGCCGTCGCTGTCCTTGCGCTGGCCGCTTTCCATCGGGTGGCTGATGAGCGTCTTGATGACGATGGTTTCGCCCGCCGCCGCCGAACGGGGCACCTTGACGCGGGGTTTGACGTTGTCTGCCATGTGATTTTCTCCTGAACTCAGCCGCCGCAGCCGCCGATTGTGACTTTGACGTTAGCGCTGGCCTGCTTGAAGCTGCCATCGGCCATCTTCGCCACCGCCACCACGTCCTGCGTGCCGGCGAGGCGGATACGTGTGGAGGCCATGTGCGCGCCGGCCAGATCGCCGAAGCTGAAGGTGGCGACACCCGGCGTCGGGTTACCCGTGGCCAGAAGCATGATGGCCACCGCGCCCTCGGCGCCAACCTGGATGGGCACGGTGTTGCCGTTCTCGGCGATTTCCGGTGCGATCAGATCGACCCCGCCCTCAGTCACGGAAGCGCCGCCGGTGAAGGCTGCAATTGCGTCGTCCGCCGCCGCGTTGACCGTCATCGGCAGGAACCCTGCCATTGCGGCCCCGGCGCCGAGAACCATCGTCTCGCGTCGTGTAAAGCTCATGATGTGCTCCTTTCGGTGAATGTCAGTCCTTGAGCGTCAGCAGGAAGGCGACCACGTCTTCCACCTGCTGCGCCGTCAGGACCGGGGGCAGGTCGGCGGGCGCCGCCTTGCCGGTGTACAAGTCGCCCGGACGGGTGAAGCCGCTGACCTTGTAATAGGCCGGCATGATGGTGCCATCGAAGACCATCTTGGAATTCACCACGATCCCGCGCAGATCCGCTTCGGTCCAGCGGTCGCCCGCGCCGTCGAGCGGCGGGCCCACCTCGCCATGCCACGGCGCATGGCTCAGTGCCGACACCTGGTGGCAGGCGATGCAGTTGCCGAGCCCGCGGCTGGTCATGATCTCGGCTCCCCGCGCCGGGTCGCCCGGCGCGCCGGTCAGCGAGGTCGCGACGCCACCGTATTCGTCATGGCTGACCGCGCCGGGGGCGGTTTCGGCCGCGTGCCCGGCGGAAGCGCCTAGCACCGCCAGCCCCGCGGCCGCGATCATGTTGGACAGGTGCTTCATGTCTCCTCCCAAAGTCGAAGCTATCAGTTTCTTATATTCAAATCTATGCGAGCACCCTTTGCCGGTGCAAGAACAGAAACCCGCCTGCGTCAGTTTGTGCAGAACGTCCGGTTCGAATCACTGCGCCGAAGCGGCCTGCCGTTCCGCGATCATGCGCGCGTGGTAGCGCTGGAAATCCTCGCCATCCTCGATCGCGTAGCGTTCCTCGTTCACCCAGACGAGCATGTCATAGGTCGTCTGCGCGCCGAACGCGCCGGGCATGGTGACAACGGCGGCCTGGACGGCGGTGGTGTCGTCTTCCTCCACATCGGGCGGCAGGAAGATCATCGTCGGCGTGAACAGCAGCCCCCATTTGCGCGCCATGTCGCGTTCGCTGCGCACGTCGCCGTCGAAATCCGTGACCTCCAGCGCACCGTGCAGGTTCAGTTGCACCACGAAGAAATTCTCGCGCAGATAGTCGGCGATCTCGGGGCGAGGGAACACTTCTTCGTGCATCTTGGCGCAATAGATGCAGCCGCGCTGTTCGAAGATGATGGCGAGTCGTTTGCCCTCGGCATTGGCCTCGGCAAGATCCTCGCGCAGGTCGAGGAACGTCTCGCGCATCCAGTCGGTCTTGTGCAGCCCGTCGTCGCCCAGTTCCGCCGCCCCCGCGGGCAGCGCGAAGGCCAGTGCGGTCGCCAGTGCGGCCAGAAATCGTGTCATGTCATCCTCCCTTCTGTCATGGCCTAGACCATGGATTGAAACGCCGGGAACGTGTCGAGCATCCACGCGGCGATGAAGTTGACGCTGTCCGTGGCGATCAGCACCGCGAACAGGATCAGGAACGCGCCCATCCCTTTTTCGACCTTGCCAAGATGCCGCCGGAACCGGCTGGCAAAGCGCAGGAACGGCCCGATGAACCCCGCCGCGACGACGAACGGCGCCGTCATGCCCACACCGAACACCAGCATCAGCAGCAAGCCCTGTTGCGCCGTGCTTTCCTGGCTGGCCTGGAAGATCACCGCCGTCAGCACGCCACCGACGCACGGGGTCCAGCCCGCGGCGAAGGCAAGGCCCACGACGAAGGCGCCCATCACCGACATCTCGCCCGTGCGGCCGCTGTCCACGCTGAACGACCGGTTGAGAAACCCCACCCGGATCACCCCGAGGAAATGCAGCCCCAGCACCAGCACGATCAGCGCCGCGACGATGCGGAACTCGGTCTGGTAGCTGCGGAACTGCTGGCTGAGGCTGAACGCCGCCGCCCCCAGAAGAACGAACACCGTGATGATCCCGAGCGAGAACATGATCGACGCCAACACCGCCCGGCGGCGCAGGCCCGCGGGCAGGGCGCCATCATGACCCTCGCCCTGAATCTCGGCCATGCTCGCCCCCGCCATGTAGGACAGGTAGAACGGCACGATCGGCAGGATGCAGGGTGAGAAGAACACGATCAGCCCGCCCACAAGGGCGCTGAGCACGGTGACGTCGAACAAGGGTCCCTCCTCCAGCCGCCGTAAGCCGCGGCTTGTGAGGATTACATTCTCATTCTATGATCTTTGCAAGAACGCCGGTTCGCGGGAGGTGCGGCAAACATGCGCAGATGTCGATGGGTCGCCCGGATCGCCGCGGCTGTCACGTTGGTCGTGTCGCAAGCGGCGGCGCAGGTCGAACTGGTGATGGTGGAACAGCACGGCTGCCACTGGTGCGCGCAATGGGACGCGGCCATCGCGCCGATCTATCCCAAGACGCCCGAAGGCGCGTTCGCGCCGCTTCGGCGGATCGACCTGCGCGCACCCGTTCCAGAGGACCTGGACCTGGCCGGGCGCGCGGTGTTCACGCCGACGTTCATTCTGGTGGAGGACGGGCGCGAACTGGCCCGGATGGAAGGCTATCCGGGGGAGGAGATGTTCTGGTGGGGGCTGGCCAGCCTGCTGCGGGACAACACGGAATTTGGAGGAGAGCAGGAATGACAGGAAAGACACGGCGCGCCGCCGCGCTGGCGCTGGCGGTCGGGCTGGCGGCGGGGACCGCGCAGGCGCAGGATGACGGGGCCTTCGTCACGTTGCAGGTGCTGAAGCCCGAGATCGCCCTGAAAGCTGCGCAAGCTGCGTTGGAAAACTGCCGGGAGTCCGGGTACCAGGTCGGCGTGACCGTTGTGGACCGTTTCGGTCTGCCACAGGTGTTCCTGCGCGATCGCTTCGCCGGGGCGCATGTGCATGACACGTCCTTCCGCAAGGCTTGGACCGCGGTGAGTTTCCGCACGGCGACGTCGGATTTGCACACGGAGACCCTGCCGGAAACCGAATCCTACGGCATCCGGTTCCTCGACATGGCGCTGCCGCTGGGCGGGGGGATGCTCGTGATGTCGGGCGACGGGTCGGTCGTGGGCGGGATCGGCGTGTCGGGTGCGCCGGGTCCGTCGCTGGACGACGATTGCGCCGAGGCAGGGATCGCCGCGATCGAGTTCGACATCGCGTTCTGATCGCAGGCGTTTCGCACACGAAACCCCGGATGTTGTCGCATCCGGGGTTCCTTGTTTTCCATAGGCTTCCACGGCGATCCTACATCGTGCGCAGGTAGGCGGCGACGATGTCGCGCGCGGCGGCAAGGTCCGTCTTGTGGATCGTCTCGGTCACCGTGTGGATGTAGCGGGTGCCGACGACGATGCCGATGGCGCGGGCCCCGGCGGCGGATTGCTGGGCGGCGGCACCGTCCTGCCCGCCGGCGCGCAGCATCGTGCGCTGGAACGGGATCTCCTCCGCCTCGGCGAGATTGGCGAAGGTATCGACCAAGCCCTTGTCGGCAATGAAGGATCCGTCGCGGATATGCAGCCCGAAGCCCTTGCCCTGCTCGGTCGTGCGGTCCTGTTCGGGCACGCCGGGCGTGTCGCAGGCGAGCGTCGTGTCGACGCCGATGCCGATATCGGGGCGGATGGCGAAGGACGCGGTGCGCGCGCCGCGCAAGCCGACCTCTTCCTGGCAGGTGAAGGCGACGTGGATGTCGGCATCTGCGCGGAATTCGCCAAGCATCTTAATGGCTTCGATGCCGATCCAGCAGGCGATGCGGTTGTCGAGCGCCTTGGACACGACCTTGTCGCCCATTTCGATGAAGGGTTCCTCCATGACCACCATGTCGCCGACCTGCACATGGTCTTTGGTCGCCTCGCCGAGTCCAAGATCGATGAAGAAATCACTGATTTCAGGGACTTTCTTGCGGTCTTCGGGCGTGGCGATATGGACCGGGCGGCCGCCCGGGTTCATCACGCCGATCAGGTCGCCGTTTTCCGTGCAGACGCGGACACGGCGGGAAAACAGATTGCGCGGATCGAAGCCGCCGACGGGCTGGACGTAAAGAAAGCCCTTGTCGGTTATGTGACTGACAAGAAAACCGATTTCGTCCATGTGGCACAGCAGCATGACCTTGAGCGGGTCGGTCCCCGTGCCCTTGCGCCGGCACAGGAGCGACCCCATCGCGTCTTCTTCAACATCGTCGAACAGACCATTGATTTCGCTTCGGATGAGGTCGCGGATACGGTCCTCGTGGCCCGGTACGCCGGGGGTTTCGCAGAGCTTGCGCAACAGGTCGATGTTCAGGTCGGGCTGATCGGTCATGGGGGTCCTTTCGGGGCGTCTGAGCCGCGTATGAATTGCATATGACTCCTGTATGACTCTCGTAGGACTCCGCAACCCGATTGTTCCCCGCGCGGGGCGCCGTTATAGCGGTCGCCGGACCAGAACGAGGGGATGAACCGTGGCCAATGTCGTCGTAGTCGGCGCCCAGTGGGGTGACGAGGGAAAAGGCAAGATCGTCGATTGGCTGAGCGCGCGTGCCGACGTGATCGCCCGCTTTCAGGGCGGGCACAACGCGGGTCACACGCTGGTGGTGGACGGGACGGTCTACAAGCTGCACGCGCTGCCGTCGGGGGTCGTGCGCCCCGGCAAGCTGTCGGTCATCGGCAACGGCGTCGTGCTCGACCCGTGGCATCTGGTGAAGGAGATCGAGACGGTCCGCGCGCAGGGTGTGGAGATCACGCCCGGGACGCTGATGATCGCCGAGAACACGCCGCTGATCCTGCCGTTTCATGGCGAGCTGGACCGCGCGCGGGAGGAAGCCGCAAGTTCGGGCACCAAGATCGGCACCACGGGGCGCGGGATCGGCCCGGCCTATGAGGACAAGGTCGGCCGCCGGGTGATCCGCGTGGCGGACCTGGCCGATGCCGCGACGCTGGAGGCACGGGTGGACCGGGCGCTCCAGCACCACGACCCGCTGCGCCGGGGGCTGGGGATCGACCCCATCGACCGCGACGCGCTGATCGCAAGCCTGCGCGAGATAGCGCCCAAGATCCTGCCCTATGCGGCCCCGGTCTGGAAGGTCATGAACGAAAAGCGCCGCGCCGGGAAACGCATCCTGTTCGAAGGGGCGCAGGGCGCGCTGCTGGACATCGATTTCGGGACCTATCCGTTCGTGACCTCGTCCAACGTCATCGCGGGGCAGGCGGCGACTGGCGTGGGCGTGGGCCCGTCGGCCATCGACTATGTGCTGGGGATCGTGAAGGCCTATACGACCCGCGTGGGCGAAGGCCCGTTCCCGACCGAGTTGTTCGATGACGACGGGCAGCGGCTGGGCGAGCGCGGGCACGAGTTCGGCACCACCACGGGGCGCAAGCGCCGCTGCGGGTGGTTCGACGCGGTGCTGGTGCGCCAGACCTGCGCGGTGTCGGGGGTGACGGGGATTTCGCTGACCAAGCTCGACGTGCTCGACGGGTTCGAGACGCTGAAGATCTGCGTGGGCTATGAGCTGGACGGGGAGCGGCTGGATTACCTGCCCACCGCCGCCGAGGCGCAGGCGCGGGTCGTACCGGTCTATGAGGAGATGGAGGGCTGGCAGGGCAGCACGGCCGGCGCGCGGTCCTGGGCGGACCTTCCGGGCGCTGCCATCAAGTATGTGCGCCGGATCGAGGAGCTGATCGACTGCCCGGTGGCGCTGCTGTCCACCTCGCCGGAACGCGACGACACGATCCTTGTCACCGATCCGTTCGCGGACTGATCGGCGTTGAAAGCGGCGCGTGCGCGGTTAGGTCCGGTGCAAAGCAAAGGAGACATGCCATGGCCCTGTCGTGGAAGGCGCGGCGGCGCTGGTCGCTCGTGGTGCTGCTGGTGGGTCTGCCCGCCTATATCGTGGCCGTCATCACGGTGCTGAACATGCTGGGGCGTCCGCCGCTGGTGGTGGAGTTCCTTGTCTATGTCGTGCTCGGCATCGTCTGGGCGATCCCGTTTCGGGCCGTGTTCCGGGGCATCGGCAAGCCGGACCCCGATGCGGAGGACGGCAGATCGTGACCGCCCCGGTCCTGTCGTCGGACGGGCCGGTCGTGCTGGTCGGCGGCGGGCCCGTGAGGGCGGCGGACATGGCCGATGCGGGTGCCCATGACCGCCCGGTGGTGGCCGCCGACGGGGGCGCCGACAGGGCGCTGGCGCTGGGGGTGACCCCGCGCGCCGTGATCGGAGACATGGACAGCCTGAGCGCCGCGGCGCGGGCGGCGCTGGGGGATGCGGTGCACCCGGTCGCCGAGCAGGACAGCACCGATTTCGAGAAATGCCTCACGCGGATCGCGGCACCGTTGGTGCTGGCCGTTGGATTCGGGGGCGGGCGGCTTGACCATGCGCTGGCGGTGTTCAACGCGCTGGCGCGTTTGCCTATGCGGCGCTGCGTCGTGCTGGCCGCGCGGGAGGTGATCGTGCTGGCCCCGCCGCGGATCGGGCTGGATCTGGCACCGGGCACGCGGGTGTCGCTGTTTCCCATGGCGCCGGTGAGGGGCAAGAGCCGTGGCCTTCACTGGCCAATCGACGGGATCGGCTTTGCCCCCGGCGGCGTGATCGGCACATCGAACCAGGCCGAGGGGCCGGTCGATCTGGCGTTCGATGCGCCGGGAATGCTGCTGATGCTGCCGCGGCGCTGCCTGGGGGCGGTGCTGGCGGGCCTGGAGGCTGCGCCGGGCTGGCCGGCCGGCTGATTTTTGCCGCTTTGGTCTACCGCTGCGCGGGGCGCTTCTTTATAGGGAAGGCGATGTTGCGAGAGGAGACCGGGATGCCCCAGCCCCCCACCGGCGCCGATGCCGGGAAATTCGCGGCCGCGCGCCGGGCGATCGACCTGATCGAGGACGGGATGCGGGTCGGGCTTGGCACCGGGTCCACCGCGGCGTGGATGGTGCGGGCGCTCGCGGCGCGGGCGGCGGCCGAGGGGCTGGACCTGACCTGCGTGCCGACGAGCACGCGGACGGGGGAATTGGCGTCGCGGCTGGGGCTGCGGGTCGTGGGGCTGGACGATGTGCCGGGGCTCGACCTGACCATCGACGGGGCGGACGAGTTCGACTGGGAATTCCGGCTCATCAAGGGCGGCGGGGCGGCGCATCTGCTGGAAAAGATCGTGGCCGCGGCGAGCGACCGGCTGGTGGTCATCACCGACCCGACCAAGGCGGTGGATATGCTGGGGGCCTTCCCACTGCCGGTGGAGGTGACGTCCTTCGGGCACGGTGCCACGGGGCGGGCCATCGCCGGGGTTCTGGCGGATGCGGATGTGGACGGGCGCGACGTGGTGTTGCGGGTCCGGGACGGCGCGCCGGTGGTGACGGACGAGGGCAACCTGATCTACGACCTGCATCTGAAGCGGATCGGCGATCCCGACCGGCTGATGTGCGATCTGACCTGCGTGCCGGGCGTTGTGGAAACCGGGCTGTTCCTGGGGATGTGCGACACGGTGGTGATCGGCCATCCCGACGGGCGGGCCGAGACGCGGACCCGTGGCGGCGGCGTGGACTGGGCCGATGTGGACATGGCCGCGGCCATGGAATTGCCGGAATGAGGGGGGCGCATGGCGTTCGACTATGATCTTTTCGTGATCGGCGGGGGCTCGGGCGGGGTGCGCGCGGCGCGCGTGGCCGCCGGCACCGGCGCGAAGGTGGCTCTGGCCGAGGAAAGCCGCATGGGCGGCACCTGCGTCATCCGCGGCTGCGTGCCGAAGAAGCTGATGGTGTTCGCGTCCGGGTATCCGGCGGTGGTGGACGATGCGCGCGGCTATGGCTGGGATGCGTCGGTGGGCGCGTTCGACTGGGGCCATTTCCGCGGCAAGCTGGAGGCGGAGCTGGACCGGCTGGAGCGGGTCTACCAGGGGCTGCTGGACGGGTCGGGCGTGACGTGGTTCGGGCAGCGCGCCGTGCTGCGCGACCCGCACGAGGTCGAACTGGCCGATGGCACGCGGATCAGCGCCAAGCACATCCTGATCGCCACGGGCGGCTGGCCCTTCGTGCCTGACATGGCCGGTGCGGAGCATGTCATCACCTCCAACGACATCTTCCACCTGCCGCAATTGCCCAAGCGGATGCTGATCGTGGGCGGCGGGTACATCGCCTGCGAGTTCGCCTGCATCCTCAACGGGCTGGGGGTCGAGGTCACGCAGTTCTACCGCGGGGCGCAAGTGCTGCGCGGCTTCGACGACGAGGCGCGGGGACTGGTGGCCGAGAAGATGGTAGAGAACGGCATCCATCTGCGCACGGGCACCAACGTGCTGGAGATGGAAGCCCGCGACGGCGGGACATGGGTCAAGGCGACGGACGGATCGCACGAGACATATGACGCGGTGATGTACGCCACGGGGCGCAAGCCCAACACGGCCGGGCTGGGGCTGGAGGCGCTTGGGATCGAGACGGGGCGCAATGGCCAGATCAAGGTCGATGAATACAGCCAGACGGGCGTGCCGTCGGTCTATGCCATCGGCGACGTGACCGACCGGGTGAACCTGACGCCCGTGGCGATCCGCGAGGCGATGGCCTTTGTCGAGACGGTGTTCAAGGGCAACCCGACATCGCCCGATCACGACCTGATCCCGTCGGCGGTGTTCACCCAGCCGGAACTGGGCACCATCGGGCTGAGCGAGGAAGCAGCCCGCGACCAGGAACCGATCGAGGTCTATTGCGCGTCCTTCAAGGCGATGCAGCAGGCCTTTGCGGGGCGCGAGGACCGGGTACTGATGAAGCTGATCGTGAGTGCGGCCACCCGCCGCGTTCTGGGCTGCCACATCGTGGCACCGCAGGCGGGCGAGATGATCCAGTTGGCCGGGATCGCGGTGAAGATGGGCGCCACCAAGGAGAATTTCGACCGCGTGGTTGCAGTCCATCCCACGATGGCCGAGGAGCTGGTGACGATGAAGACGCCGCTGCGCACCGCCTGAGCGCGCGCAGACGGCCGTGCCCGCGCCGCGGCGCGGGTTGATATTGATGGCATGACGATCATCTAAGGGTCATGCATCCGGGATCGGAACAGGAAGAAGGTAGACCATGGCAGGCAACAGCGGAGGCCCGTGGGGCGGTGGCGGAAATCGCCCGACCGGCGGTGGCGGCGGCGGCGACAACCGGGGCGGCGGACGACGGCCCGGCGGCCAGAACGGCGATGGCCCGCAGATCCCCGAGATCGACGACCTGGTGCGCAAGGGGCAGGAACAGCTCAAGGTGCTCATGGGCGGGCGCGGCGGCTTTGGCGGCGGGCGCGGCACGGGCGGTGGCGGCGGTGGCCCCAAGCTGACGCGCGGCACCGTCGGGCTGGGCGTTCTGGCGGCCTTCGCGCTCTGGGTGTTCTCGTCGCTCTACACGGTGCGCCCCGAAGAACAGTCGGTGGAACTGTTCCTCGGCAAGTTCTCGTCCATCGGCGAGCCGGGCCTGAATTTCGCGCCGTGGCCGCTGGTGACGGCCGAGGTGATCCCGGTGACGCGCGAACAGTCGGAATCGATCGGGACGGCGACATCGGGCGGCGGCACGGGCAGCGGCCTGATGCTGACGACGGATGCGAACATCGTCGATATCGAGTTCCAGGTGGTCTGGAACATCGGTGATCCGGCCATGTTCCTGTTCAACCTTGCGGACCCGCAGGCGACCGTGCGGTCGGTCGCGGAATCGGCCATGCGCGAGATCATCGCGCAGTCGAACCTGTCGCCGATCCTTAACCGGGACCGCGGGCAGATCGAGGCGAGCGCGCAGGAACTGATCCAGACGACGCTGCGCAACTATGACAGCGGGATCAACATCATCCGGGTCAACCTTGACCAGGCCGACCCGCCCGAGGAAGTGATCGACGCGTTCCGCGAAGTGCAGGCGGCCGAACAGGAACGCGACCGGCTTCAGCGGCAGGCGGATGCCTATGCCAACCGGGTTCTTGCGGGGGCGCGCGGTGAAGCCGCGCAGATCCTCGAAGAAGCCGAAGCCTATCGCGCCGAGACGATCAACGCCGCACAGGGTGAGGCGTCGCGCTTCTCGGCGGTTCTGACGGAATATCGGCAGGCGCCGGAGGTGACGCGCCAGCGGCTCTATCTCCAGACGATGGAATCGGTGCTGGGCGATATCGACAAGGTGATCCTCGACAGCGGAACCGAAGGCGGTTCGGGCGCGAATGGCGTCGTGCCGTACCTGCCGCTGAACGAATTGCGCCGCAACCAGCAGGCAGTGGGGAACTGAGCCATGAAGAAACTCTCATATCTCGTACCCGTTCTGGTGGTGCTGGTGGTCGTGTTCCTGTCGTCCATCTTCATCGTGGACGAACGGGAAAAGGCGCTTGTGCTGCAGTTCGGTCAGATCAAGCAGGTCAAGGAAGAACCCGGCCTGGCGTTCAAGGTGCCGCTGATCCAGGAAGTCGTGCGCTATGACGCGCGGATCCTCGCGCTCGACACCTCGCCGCTCGAAGTGACGCCGTCGGACGACCGGCGCCTGATCGTCGACGCCTTCGCGCGTTACCGGATTCGCGATGTCGTGCGGTTCCGGCAGGCGGTCGGTGTGGGCGGCCTGCGGGTGGCCGAGCAGCGGCTGGCGGACATTCTGACGACCCAGACGCGGGAAGTGCTGGGGTCGGAAGGCGTGACGTCGAACACGATCCTGTCGCCCGAGCGGGCCAACCTGATGGTGCGCATCCGCGACCAGGCGCAGGCGCGCGCCGACGCGCTGGGGCTGGAGGTCGTGGACGTGCGGCTCAAGCAGACCAACCTGCCCAACCAGAACCTGGAGGCGACCTTTGCCCGGATGCGGGCGGAACGCGAACGCGAGGCGGCGGACGAGATCGCCCGCGGTAACGAGGCCGCGCAGCGTGTGCGCGCGCAGGCCGATCGGACCGTGGTCGAACTGACGTCGGAAGCGCGGCGCGAAGCGGAGATAACCCGCGGTGAGGCCGATGCCGAAGCCACGGCGATCTATGCCGAAGCCTATGGCGCGGACGAGGAGTTCTTCAGCTTCTACCGGTCGCTTGCGGCCTATGAGAGGGCGTTGCAGGGCGAGAATTCGTCCATCGTGATGTCGCCGGACAGCCAATTCTTCAACTATCTGAACAGCGCGACGGGGCGTCCGTGACATTGTGGCTTGTCGCGCTTGCGGGCGTGCTTGTGTTCGAGGGGCTGGTGCTTGCACTGGCCCCTTCGCGCGTGGAAGACATGCTGCGCGTGCTGATCGATATGCCTGTGCCGCTGCGGCGCATGCTTGGTCTGGGTGCGCTGGCGGCCGGGGTGATGCTGGTGTGGATCGCGCAGGCGGTCGGGTAGGAGGGCAGGAATGCGGGTGACGGAGACGGGCGCCGGGGCGCGGCGGATGCTGGCGGTCGCCTGTACCGCGGTGCTGGCCGTGCCGGCTGCGGCGCAGGGGCAGGGCGGACCGATGGGCGATGCACCGCGGTTTTCCCCCGGTGTGAGCGCGCTGGTGGGGCACCAGGCCAAGGCCGACCGCGATGGCGGCGGCGATGTCGGCGTGACGCGGTATTTCGCATCGCTTTCGGGGTCGCGCATCGCGCCGGGCGGAACGATCCTCGGGGTCAGCCTCGGTGCGGGCGGGGCGGATTACAGTTTCGGCGGTGCCCCGTTGTGGGACGATGTGGAGGAGCGGCGCTTGTCGGTGTCGTTCCGCACGCGGCTGGGGGAGCGAGCCAGCATGATCCTGGTGCCGTCCCTGCGCGAGACCGCCGAGACCGGGGCGTCGCTGTCGGACGGGCGCACCTGGGGCGTGTTCGGCGCGGTGTTCTGGGACGTGTCCGACCGCCTGTCCATCGGCCCCGGCATCGGCGTGTTCAGCCGGCTGGAACGGGACCGCACCGTGTTTCCCTTTCTCGCCATCGACTGGGACGTGACCGACCGCTGGAACCTGTCCACGGGGCAGGGCGTGGGGGCGACGCAGGGGCCGGGCCTGACGCTCAGCTATGCGGTGACCGACGCGCTGCGGGTCGGGCTGGCGGGCCGGATCGAGAGCGCGGAATTCCGGCTCGACGACAGCGGCGCGGGGCCGGGCGGCGTTGGCGGGCATGACAGCTTCCCGGTCGTGGCGACGGTGGGCTGGCAGCCCAATCCCGGCACCTCGGTCAGTGCGTTCGCCGGCATGGAATACGGGGGCGAGCTGACGGTGCGGGACGACGAGGGGCGGCTTCTGTCGCGTACCGACTACGACGACGCGCCGGTCGTCGGCGGGCAGGTGTCGCTGCGGTTCTGACGCGGCGTCGCGGCGGACCTTGCGTCACGAGTGCGTGACAGTTCGCGCGCCCGCATTGGCAGTCCGGGTCGATGGGGCCCATATCCTGTGCCAGGACCGTTTCAAGACGGCGTCGATCAGAAGAGAGGAACGAGAATGGAACGCAACGAGCAAGCGCGGCAAGGGGGGTTCCGGGCGGCGATCGTGGCCCTGGGTCTCGGAGTCGTGGTGGCGCTGGGGCAGCCGCTGCCGCTGGCCGCCCAAAGCGCGGCCCCCGCGAGCTTTGCCGAACTGGCCGAACAGGTCAGCGACTCGGTCGTGAACATCACCACGCGCACCTCGGTGTCCAGCGCGGCCAACCCCGGTCTGCCGATGGTGCCCGAAGGGTCGCCCTTCGAGGAGTTCTTCCGCGACTTCATGGAGCGCAACGGCCCCGGCGAGGGTCCGCAGCAGCGCCAGCGCCGCGGATCGGCGCTTGGGTCCGGTTTCGTGATCTCGGCGGACGGCTTCATCGTGACGAACAACCACGTGATCGAAAGCGCGGACGAGATCATGATCGAATTCTTCTCGGGCGAGGAACTGCCCGCGGAAGTGATCGGCACCGATCCCAACACCGATATCGCGCTTCTGAAGGTCGAAAGCGACGATCCGCTGCCCTTCGTGCCGTTCGGCGACAGCAATGCCGCGCGCGTGGGCGACTGGGTCATGGCCATGGGCAACCCGCTGGGGCAGGGCTTTTCGGTCAGCGCGGGCATCGTGTCGGCGCGCGGCCGGGCGCTGTCGGGCAGCTATGACGATTACATCCAGACCGACGCGGCCATCAACCGCGGCAACTCGGGCGGGCCGCTGTTCAACATGGATGGCGAGGTGATTGGCGTGAACACCGCGATCCTGTCGCCCAACGGGGGGTCCATCGGGATCGGCTTCGCCATGTCCTCGGCAGTGGTGGTGCCCGTGATCGAGCAGTTGCAGGAATACGGCGAAACTCGCCGCGGCTGGCTGGGCGTGCGCATCCAGAACGTCACGGACGAGCTGGCCGATGCGCTCGGGCTTGAAGAAGCGGCCGGTGCGCTGGTGACGGATGTCCCCGAGGGTCCGGCGGCGGAATCGGGCATGCAGTCGGGCGATGTGATCCTGTCCTTCGACGGCAACGAAGTCGAGGATACCCGCGAACTGGTGCGCCGCGTGGGCAACACCGCCGTTGGTGCGACCGTGCCCGTGACGGTTTTCCGCAACGGCGAGATGACCACGCTGCAGGTGACGCTGGGCCGCCGCGAAACGGCCGAGGCCGTGCCCGCATCGGCGCCCGCGAACGACCCGGTGCCGCAGGAGATGCTGGGCATCGAGGTCACGGGTCTGACGGACGAGCTGCGCGCGCAGCTCGATCTGCCCGAGGGGGCGGAAGGGCTGGTCGTGACGGAGATCGACGAGGCCAGCCCGGCCTTCGAGAAGGGCCTGCGCCGCGGTGACGTCATCACCGAAGCCGGTCAGGAAAGGGTGGCGGATGCCAGCGACCTGTCCGACGCCATCGATGCGGCGAAGGATGCCGGGCGCACCTCGCTGCTGCTGCTGATCGAACGCGCGGGCGAACCGCGCTTCATGGCGCTGCCGCTGGACGGCTGAGGCGCTTTGCGCGTGACGCTAGAGGGGGCGGTCCTGCGGGGCCGCCCTTTTCGTATCGACCCGGTCGCGCCGGGCGCTGTTGCGTTTCAGGTCGTGGCGGCGGCACGCTGCCTGAACAGCACGAGCGTCAGTACGCAGACGCCCATCATGCCCGACGCGAGGAACAGGGCGCTGCCCGCGCTGCCCGTCAAGTCCACGACCGCACCCGCGACGGGCGGCGCCAGCATCATGACGGCATAGTAGATCGCGTAGTAGACGCCGGTTCCGAAGGCGCGGGCCTGCGGCGGCAGAATCTGCGATGTCATGCTGACGATGGCACCCGGCGACAGGCCGATGACGAACCCGGACACGCCATAGACGATCCATGCCGCCTTCGCGGACAGCCCCTGCATCAGCGGCAGCAGGACGATTCCGGCCAGCAGGGTGAACAGGATCACCCCGTCGCGGCGGCCCGTGCGGTCGGCGATCCAGCCGCCCAGCGGGGCGGCGATGACGATGGCGAACATGAACAGGCTGGTGGCTGTACTGGCGCTTGTGACCGGCAGGCCGTTCCCGACGAGGATGATGGAACCGAAGCCGAAGACCATGGCGAGGCCCGCGTTGTAGAACCCCCATGTCAGGGCCGCGAGGACAAGCGGGGACCAGGGCAATCCGACGACCGAGATGCGCCCGTGGGCCACCGCCCCCTCGGGCGTCCTGTAGAGTGCCGTGAACAGGACCAGTGCCAGCGCCGTGACGGTCGTGACGCCGATCCACGCCGCGCCCAGCCCGCCCCGGTCGGCCAGCCATGGCAGCGCGACCAGCGCAAGCCCGATCCCCATGGGCCACGAACTGATGAAGATCGCCATGGCCGTGGCGAGTGTGTGCCGGGCGAACCAGTCGATCACCATCTTGGTCATCAGGACGTTGAGCACGACGCCGCCGATACCGGCGGTGATGCGCCCGGCGATCAGCCCCGGCAGCGATGTGGCGTTGAAGATCAGCAGGCTGCCCGCGACCATCAGCACGAGGCTCGCCACCACGACGCGCTTGTCGCCGAGCAGGGAGGCGACCGACCCGCCGAGAAAGGCCACGACGACGCCGGGACCGAGATAGAGACCGATCAGCAGCCCGATATCCACGACCGACAGCAGCAGGCTGTCCATCATGAGCGGCGACAGCGCCGCCACGGACTGGAACTGGAACGCCATGGTCGTCCGGGCGAAGAACAGCACGAACAGGATGATCCAGCGATTGTGCACGACACGGCCCCGGTGCAGGTCACGATGTGCCTGCGACAAGGATCACCGGCGGATCAGGCTAACCACAGGGCCGGGAACCCGGCAAGGAGAACGGCACGGTGCCGGGCGTGGCGCTGTCCCTGTGTGGCGTTGCCGCGCGCGGGGCGTTCAATCGGCCCAGTCGGGCGGGGCCGCGCGCCGGTCGGGATAGGTCCGGCCCGGCTGGTCGCCCGCGCGCGCCTGTTCGGGCACCAGCTGGCGGGTCCAGCGCGGATCGGGGGCGGGGCGCGCGACCAGCGGGCCCGCGCGGTCGTCTTCGGCCAGAAGCCGGTCGAGCATGTCCGAGATATCCTCCACCCGGTCGGCGATGACATGGGTGATCGGGCCTTCGCGCTGCACCCTTCCCGTTACCCGCATCAGCCGGGAAGCGATCACCGCGCGGCGGAAGCGTTCATAGATCTTCTTCCAGACGACCACGTTGACCGTGCCGGTCTCGTCCTCCAGCGTCACGAAGATGACCCCCTTGGCGGTGCCGGGCCGCTGGCGCAGCATCACGAGCCCCGCAACCGTCACACGCGCGCCCCCCGGCGGGCGGTCCAGCCAGCTTGCGGGCAGGGCCGCGGGCGGGCGCGGCCAGGGCCGCCCCGGCGGCGGCACGCTGGGGCGGTCGAAGCGGGGGCGGTCGAAGCGGTGCGGGTCGGGGGCGTAGGGTCCGTGATCCATGAGAACGAAAATAGAACATATGCGCGGCGGCGCAAGCCGTGATTCCGCGGCTGGAAAATGGCGGGGCACTGGCATATCTGAGGGCGGTATCCAATGCCGCAGCAGCGAAAGAGACGAGCCATGCCCAAGATCACCTATATCGAGCATAACGGAACCGAGCATGTCGTGGATGTGCCGGTCGGGCTGACGGTGATGGAGGGCGCGCGCGACAACGGCATTCCGGGGATCGAGGCGGATTGCGGCGGGGCCTGCGCCTGTTCTACCTGCCATGTCTATGTCCATCCCGACTGGATGGAAAAGCTTCCCGCGGTCGATCCGATGGAAGAGGACATGCTGGATTTCGCCTACCAGCCCGATCCGAAGCGGTCGCGCCTGACCTGCCAGTTGAAGGTGACCGAGGCGCTGGAGGGTCTGGTGGTGCAGATGCCCGAAAAGCAGATCTGATGGGCCGGGCCGCCTGCGCCTTCGCGGTGGTCTGCGCAGCGGGCGGGGCCGCGGCGGACGGTGCGCCGGCGCCACTGGTGGCGGCGTGGCTGGAGGCGCCGACCGGGGTCTATGGCCACCGGGTGCTGGGCGACATCCCCGAGGCGTTCGTGCTGGCCGCGCGCGGGGCGGACGGTGCGGAATACCGGTTCGACCTGCGGGACGCGCCGGGGGATGCGGCGGTGTTCGAGGATGTGGCCCCGCGGGTGGTCGATGCCGACGGCGACGGGGCGCCGGATATCGTGGTGGTGGAATCCGACCTGTCCGCAGGCGCGCAACTGGCGGTCTACGGATTGCGGCGCGGCGCGCTCGCCAAGGTCGCGGCGACGCCCCATATCGGCACGCGGTTCCGCTGGCTCGCCCCCGTGGCGGTGGCGGACCTGAACGGCGATGGCGTGACCGATCTGGCCTATGTGGACAGGCCGCACCTCGCCAAGACGCTCCGCGTGTGGTCCTGGGCGCCGGGCGGGCTGACCGAGATCGCGTCGATGGGCGGTGTGACCAATCACCGGATCGGGGATCCGTTCATCTCGGGCGGGATGCGCGACTGCGGCGCGGGACCGGAACTGGTGCTGGCCGATGGGGATTGGCGCGACATCATGGCCGTGCGCTTTGACGGTGGCGCGCTGGCGGCGCACCAGATCGGCCCGCTGGATGGCCCGGCGGATTTCGACGCGGCGCTGGCCTGCGCGCGCTAGTCACCACGCGGGCGGGGCAGGGCGCGGGCCTTCCATCCACCTGCGCGCTTCGCTAGGGATGCGCGCAACGCGCGGGCGCAAGGACACACGGCATGGCATTCTTCAAGAAGCTCAAGGAGCGGATGTTCAAATCCTCCTCGAAGATCGAGGAGGGGATGGATGCCATCGTCGGATCGGATTCCGCGGCGCCCGAACCGTCATCCGCGCCAGCGGCGACGAAGGGTCCGGACCTGCCGCACCCCACCGATCCGCTGCCGCCGCCTGCCGCACCCGGACCCGCACCTGCAGCCACGGCGGACCCGGCCCGCGTGGCGCAGGCGCCCGATGCGCCCCGGAC
>NZ_QDFI01000069.1 GCF_003254465.1 Meridianimarinicoccus zhengii | reverse complement strand
GGCCTTCCCGCGGCGGCGCAGGGCGCCAAGCGCGGCCACGCCGGCCCCCAGCAGGGCGACGGCAGGCGGCAGCGGCACGGCGGCCGCAACGGTCATGTCATCGAGCCCGAACCCGTCATTCGTGATGAACGCGCCGGCCGTGTTGCGGTTCTCGAAGCGCAGGGTCGCCGTGCTGATCTTCGAGCCGAAGCTGATCAGGACCGTATCGACCGTGCCGTTGCCCTGCCCGTCGAGAAAGGTCGTCAGCGACATCCCGTCCGCGAGGATCGTCAGGTCGGCGCCGGTGTCGGACGCATCGCTGATCGTGAACAGGATGCGGTCGAACATCGAGCCCGTATCGACCACCCACTCGACCCCGAACGTGTCGTTGCTGTCGAGGAAGTTGGACCCGCCCGGCGTGGTGTTGACGCGCCCGAACACGCCAGCATCGCGCAGGTAGAGGTCGGTGCCGGTATTTCCGGGCGTCCCGCTCACGGTCCCGCCGGAACCGGTGCCGCCCAGCGTGGAAAAGGTCCCGACCGCGGTCGAGAACGCGCTGGTGACCTCGCCTGCGCCGAAGCCTTCGAAATCCTCGACCGTCTGGCTGGTCAGGCCACCGGCCTTCGCGGCGAAATCGAGGGCGGAATACGTCTCGACGCTGATCGTGGTCGAAGCCTGCGCGGCGGCCACCGAAACCGCCGAGGCCAGCGCGGCGGCGGCGATCGTGAATACGACTTGCTTCATGGGAATGCTCCGATCAGATTAATTGCCTATTCACGATTGATACCGAAAGCGGGGCTTCGTCTCAAATTCGAACCGAAGTTTCGGTTAACGCAGGCAGCCGGTCCGGGCGCATCACGAACAGGATCAAGATGCCGTTTTCAAGAATCTTCCATGGCCTTCCATTCCAGGGCCGCCCGAGCCCCGCCGGGGATACCGCAAACGTCCTTGACGGATTTCCCGCGCCCGTGGATGGCGGTCGGGCACTTCCGGTCCGGGCTGCCGCACGGGCGGGCAGGTCCCGGCGCGAGGATGACCCGGGGGCGGCGGGCAAACGGGAAAACGGATCAGTCCGGCGCCAGCGCCCCCAGCCGCCGCCACGCCGCGGCGAAGCCGGCGAGCGACAGGTCCAGCGTGACGGTCTCGCCGCCGGTGGAATTCATGGTGACCGTCGCGGTCTCCGCCGCCTGCAGCGCGTCCAGCATGGCCGCGTCGAGCGTGCCCGTGGCCACGCAGCCGCCTTGCAGGCAGGTCAGGAAATCGATCCGCGTCCCGTCCATGCCCGCCGTGGCGATGCCCACGCCATCGGCCACCCGCACGCCGAAGGGCGTCACCAGCGTGACGGCCGCGCCCGCGCCATCATTCCCCGCCAGCGCCATGCGCAGCACGCGCTGGTCGGTCTCGGCGGTGCGGACCTCCTGCGCGATCTCGCAGCGGCGGGGCGGGGTCGCGCCCGGCCCTGCCCCGGCGGCGCAGCGCAGCACCCAGTCGCGGTAGCTTTCGCGCAGCGTGTCGGGGACATCCGGCCCCGCCGGCGTCTCCTGCGCCGCGGCGGGGGACAGGAGCACCAGCCAGATCCCGACCGCCCCCGCCGCACCCCGAAGCGCCGCGCGGGTCTCAGGCCGCACGGGCCCGCCGCATCGCCACGAGCCCGCCAAGACCCCCGAGCAGCAGCCAGACCCCCGCGGGCAGCGGGATCGGCGCCGTGGTCGGGTCCCGCACCTCGGCCCGCAGCGCAAGGCTGATCGAGTCGAAGGCCCCGAAATAGCCGCTCGCATTGCTGCCGAAGGCGTTCAGGCTGATCAGGTCCTCGAAGAACCCGGTGGTGCTGGCCGAGAACCCGACCTCCAGCCCGCCGAAGACATCCCCCGCCGCGATATCGGCGAAGCTGTCGAAGCCGGTCAGGCTGAAATCCCCCGCGGCTGGCAGGGCGAAGCTGCCCCCCAGCACGTCCGCGGGCCCGAAGATGTCGTTGAGCACGCCAAGGCTGGCGGTCAGGTCCATCCCCGCATCGACGATCCCGAAATCCAGCAGGAAGGTCAGGTCCGACCCGGTCAGCACCCCGTCCCCGCCCAGCTGGGTGAACATCGGGTTGGCGAAGTTGTTGACCTGTGCCGACAGCATCACCGACCCGAAGCCGAGATCGAGATCCGCCATGTCGGGGTTCTGGCTGGCGAAGGCCACGTCCTGTGTGCCGCTGAACACCCCGGCCGCCGACGTGTCGAGCGTGGCGGTGATCCCGGCCGTGTCGGTGTCCCCCGCGGCCAGCCCCGTGACGGCGCCCGACGCGGTGAAGGGCCCGCCCGCGGTGCCCGTGAGGCTGGCGGCCAGCGTATCGTTCAGCGCCGCCACGGGGGCGGTGTTGGCGATGCCCACGCCCTGCGCCGCCACCACGTCGCCCACATGGACGATCCCGAAATCGAGCGTGGGCGTGGTGATGTCGGCCTCCGCCGCCTGGTAGACATTGCCGGTCACGGTCACGTCCTGCGACGGCAGGGTCAGCGCGCAGTCCGGCGCGCACCCGCCCACGTTGGAGGCATCGGACACGAAGCCCAGCGTGGCCGTGCCCGACAGCGCCCCCGCGACCGCGGTCTCGATCCCCACGGTCAGGCTGGTGTCGTCGGTCGCACCGGGATCGAGCAGGTCGAACGACCCCGCCGCCGTCACCGGCCCGGACCCTGCGATGGTGGCGCTCAGCGCCGCCTGGTCGCCGCCCGTGGCCACGTTCGTGACCGACAGTGCTGCGGACAGGGCGGCATCGCCCACCCGTGCCGCACCCAGGTCGACCGGCTGGGCCGTGTCGACGCGCGGGGCGGCGGTGTCGATCACCGTGCCCAGGGCCTCGATCAGCCCCGTCACGCCGAAACTGTCGGACCCGACCGCCAGTTCGCCGAGCCCGTTGGACACGCCGCCCACTTCCCCCGCGCTGACATAGTCGATGGCGATGGCCCCATCCACGCTGCCCGCGGTGGCGGTGTTGACCGACACGGTCATGGCCGCCGCATCGGTGGACCCGGCCGTCAGGCCGTTGATGCTGCCCGCCCCGATGATCCGCCCCGCGCCCGTGCCCGACACCGCGCCGAAGCTGGCGTTCAGGTCCTCCACGAAACCGAGCGGCCCGGTCGCGGCATTGGTGATCGACAGGGTGCGGTTCACGACCTGCCCCACCTGCACCGTGCCGAAGTTCAGCGGCGCGGTATCGAGCCGGCCTTCGGCGACCTGGTAGACATTGCCGCTGACCGCGACGGTCTGGTCCGCCAGCGCCAGCGTGCCCAGCCCGCTCGTGCCCGCGCCGTCGCTTTCGAAGCCGAGCGTCACGCTGCCGGACCGCGCCCCCGCGGCGGAGGTATCGACGCCCACGGCAATGCCGCTGTCGGTATCGCCCGCCGCCAGCATCGACACCGGGCCGCCGGTGGCCGTGGCATCGCCCGCGACGGATGCGATCCCGCCCGACAGGGCCTCGCTGAACCCGTCATCGGGGGCGATGTTGGTGATGTCGAGCGCAGCACTGCCGGTGCCGCCCACGCGCTGGTTGGCGATCACCACCGGGTCGGGGGTCACCCCGGCCTCGGCCACGTTATAGCCCGTGGCGGACACGTCGATGACCTGGCTGTTCGCGGCCTCGGCGGTGAAGGTCGGGTCGATCACGGTGCCGTCCGTGGTGAAATCGAGCGTCAGCGCGCCCGCGTTCACCCCGGCCACGCCGCCCGCGACGGCCACGTTCACGGCATCGCTCACCGTGACCCCGCCCGCGACCAGTTCCGCGCCGAGCGCGTTGGTGGCGGTGAAATTGCCGCTCGTGGTGGCCGCGCCGATCCCGAGCCGCTCCGCCGCCAATCCCGCCGTCAGGTTGGTGACGGCGATGTCCTGCGCCGGGCCGTCCGTACCCACCCGGAACGCGCCCAGATCGACCGGCCCCGCCGGATCGGCGGCGCCCTCGGCCCGCGCCGTGGCGAAGCCCAGCAGCGAAATGGTCTGCCCGGCGACGTTGTCGAAATTCGACGCGATGCCGATGGTCTGGCCGGCCAGCGACCCGCCCGCCGTGGCCTCGAAGGTCACGTCGAAGGACGCGGTGCTGCCGCCCGCCGCGACGGGGCCGAAATTCTGCGCCGTCACACCGCTGCCCGACAGGCGCGCATCGGTGATGTTGCCCGTGCCCGCGGCGGTCTGCACCGCGCCGCGGATATCCGCGCCCGTGCCGGTATTGTCGACGGTGAAGCTGCGCGTGGCGGTGGTCCCGCCGCGCACGTTGCCGAGATCGAGCACCCCGGCCACCACGTCGCCGCCCGTGCCCATGTCCGCATCCGCGCCGATGATCTCGCCCGATCCGGTGACATTGGCGCGCGCGTCGAAGCCGTTGCCGGTTCCGAAGGCGTCGTTGGTGTAGTCGCCCGACACGGTGAAGTCATGCGGCCCCAGCGCCAGCGCGCCGCCCCGCAGGTCGAGGAATTCGGCGCTGCTGTCGGCCCCGATGGCCATGGTGGCGCCCGCTTCGGAGATGACCGTGCCGCTGGCGGCGGTGATGCCCGCATCGGCGCTCAGCGTGCCGCCGGTGGCGCGCACCACGCCGGAATTGCCCACGTTCGGGACGATGCTGCCGAAGCCGAAGATCTGGCCGGTGGCAGTATTGGTCAGCGTGGGCGCGGACAGCGTGCCGCCGCCCAGCTCGATCGCGCCCCGGTTGGTCAGCCCGTTCGCCGCCGCGAAATCGCGGTTCGCCAGCACACGCAGGGTGCCGTCATTGTCGGTCAGGGTGTCCTCCAGCGCGACCGGCGTGATCCCGGTGACGTTGCGGAAGGCCGACCCCGCCCCGCTCAGAACGATCTCGGCCGCGTTGGTGGTCACGTCGCCGCCGCGGATGTCGATGGTCGACCCCGCACCCGCCGCGCGCCACTGCCCGCCCGTGAGCACGCCGCCCACGTTGTTCAGCGTGACGCCCGAGCCCGAGTATTCCACGGAAGACCCGTCCACGGCCTCCACCAGCCCCTGGTTGTCGAAGCTGCCGCTGGTCAGGATCAGCCCGCCCGCGCCCGACGCGCGCAGGATGCCGTCGTTGACCACCGGCCCGGTGGCGTCGCGCGGATCGACGGTCAGTGCCGCCACGCCATCCGCCTCGATCAGCCCTTCGTTCAGGATCCCGATCAGGTTGCCACCGAGCGCGCCCGCCCCCCGGATCGTGTGCCCGGCGGCATTGGTCAGGATGGCATCGGTTGTCCCGGTGAGCCGGTTGAGGCTGTTGTCGCCCAGCGTCACCGTCCCCGTGCCGTCGAGCGTGGTGTCGCCCTCGATGTTCAGGGTGGTGAAGCTGCCGGCCGACGCGACGGCGATGTTCCCGTCATTGACGATGTTGCCGCCCAGCACGCCGGTCTGGGCGTTGGCGATGGTGACGGCGCTCTCGTTCGTCAGGTCGCGCAGCTCCGCCGCGCCGCTCAGGGTGAACGCGCCGGGGCCCGTCAGCGTGCCGCCCAGGATATCGGTGGTGCCGCCGGTGATCGCCACCGTGCCGCCCGACGCGGCCTCGATCGTGCCTTCGTTGTCGATCGCGCCCTGGATGATCGACAGGGTGCTGCCCCCGGTGGCGCGCAGAACCCCCGCGTTGCGGCGGGTGACATCGTCCAGGGTGCGCAGCTGCAGCGTCAGCCCGGCACCGCCCACAGCCTCCACCAGCCCGTCGTTGTCGAGCCCGATCGCGTTGCCGCCGAGATTGCCCGACCCGCGGATCGTGTGATCGGCGGTGTTGGTCAGGGTGGCCGCGGTATCCCCGGTGATCCGGTTGAGAACGCTGTCGCTCATCTCCACGCTGCCCGTGCCCGCCAGCGTGGTGTCGCCCCCCCGGATGTTCAGGGTGGTGAAGCTGCCCCCCGAGGCCAGCGCGATGGTGCCCGCATTGGCGATGGTGCCGCTGATCTCGCCGGTCTGGGCATTGGCGATGGTGACGGTGCCGTCATTCGTCACATCCGCCAGTTCCGCGGCGCCGCGCAGGTCGAACCCGCCGGGCCCCGTCAGCGTGCCGCCGTCGATGACCGTGCCGCCGGAAAAGGACACGTCGCCGCCCGACGCGGATTCGATCACGCCCGTGCTGTTGTCGATCACGCCCTGGATGATCGACAGCGTGCTGCCCCCGGTGGCGCGCAGAACCCCCGCGTTGCGGCGGGTGACATCGTCCAGGGTGCGCAGCTGCAGCGTCAGCCCGGCACCGCCCACAGCCTCCACCAGCCCGTCGTTGTCGAGCCCGATCGCGTTGCCGCCGAGATTGCCCGACCCGCGGATCGTGTGATCGGCGGTGTTGGTCAGGGTGGCCGCGGTATCCCCGGTGATCCGGTTGAGAACGCTGTCGCTCATCTCCACGCTGCCCGTGCCCGCCAGCGTGGTGTCGCCCCCCCGGATGTTCAGGGTGGTGAAGCTGCCCCCCGAGGCCAGCGCGATGGTGCCCGCATTGGCGATGGTGCCGCTGATCTCGCCGGTCTGGGCATTGGCGATGGTGACGGTGCCGTCATTCGTCACATCCGCCAGTTCCGCGGCGCCGCGCAGGTCGAACCCGCCGGGCCCCGTCAGCGTGCCGCCGTCGATGACCGTGCCGCCGGTGAAGGACACGTCGCCGCCCGCGGCGGATTCGATCACGCCGGTGCTGTTGTCGATGAAGCCCTGGATGATCGTGAGCGTGCTGCCGGTGTCTGCGCGCAATGTGCCCGCGTTGCGCCGGGTGACATCGTCCAAAGTGCGCAACTGCAGCGTCAGCCCGGCACCGCCCACGGCTTCCACCAGCCCGTCGTTGTCGAGCCCGATCAGGTTGCCGCCGAGATTGCCCGACCCGCGGATCGTGTGATCGGCGGTGTTGGTCAGGGTGGTCGCGGCAACCCCGGTGATCCGGTTGATGGCGCTGTCGCTCATCTCCACGCTGCCCGTGCCGTCGAGCGTGGTGTCGTCCTGGATGCTCAGCGTGCTGGTGCTGCCCCCCGAGTCCAGTGCGATGGTGCCCGCATTGGCGATGGTGCCGCTGATCTCGCCGCTCTGGCCGTTGGCGATGACCACGCTGCCGGTATTCGCGACGTTCCGCAGTTCCGAGGCATTGCGCAGGTCGATCGTGCCCGGCCCGGTCAGGGTACCGCCGTCGATGAACACGCTGCTGCCCGCCAGCGACACGGTGCCGCCCGAAGCGGCCTCGATCGTGCCGCCGGTGTTGTCGATGATCCCTTGCGTGATGGTCAGCGTGCTGCCGGTGGCGGCGCGCAACGTGCCGCTGTTGCGGCGGGTCACATCGGGCAGGGTGCGCAACTGCAACGTCAGCCCCGATGTTCCCGCGGCCTCCACCAGCCCCGCGTTGTCGAGCCCCATCAGGTTGCCGCCGAGATTGCCCGACCCGCTGATCGTGTGCCCGGCGGCGTTGGTCAGCGTCGTGCCGGTCGCGCCGCTGATCCGGTTGAGCGTGGAATCGGTCAGCGCCACGGTGCCGCTGCCGGAAAACAATGTGTCCACCCCGAGGCTCAGGACGGTGGTGGCACCGGCGGACCCGAGCGTCAGCGTGCCGTCGTTGTCCAGATCGCCGCCCAGCAGGCTGAGGGTCCGGCCGTTGTCGATGGTCACCGCGTCGCCCGCCCCGATGGTCAGGTCCTGGATCGAGCGGGTGTCGGTGATCGTCACGTCCGCATCCGTGCCCGCGTCGCCGTCCACGATCGCGTTCTGGGCCGCGTTGGGGACCACGCCGGTGTTCCACCCGGCCGGATCGTTCCAGGTGCCCGTGCCGCCGGTCCATGTGACGTCCTGCGCGTGCAGGGGCATGGCCACCAGAAGCGCCGCGATGGCGCAGCCGTTGCGAAGGGACAGGCGCGGGCGCGGCGCGGCGCGATTCGAATGGGGCATGAAGATCACCAAAATACAGACAGTTACGATTTATTAACAATCAAGCTATCTGACTCTGCGTCAATCCGTCAACAACGGCATGGGCAGGATTCGGCATCCGCCGGGCCGCCACGCAGGCACGATCCCGCGGAAACGGGCCGGATTTAGCAAGATCCTGTCGCGGCTTGGAAGGGCCCGTGCCGTGCGGCGCACACCGTTAACCATTCCGGAGATCGGCCGCCGCCGCCATCCGCGCCGCCGCGGTCGGGCGCCGAACATCCCCGCCCGGTCGCGGACCTGTGGCACGCCGTCATCTTCAGGGAATGTCATGCGATAACGGCCCATGCGCGCATTCGGGATGCGTTTTGCGCAGTTCACCCCGCAGATCCGGGGCGTGTCGCGGCCGGACCCCGCACCGTGCCCGGACACCCGCCCGCGCGGGCCTGCGGCGCGCCGCCCCTGGCCCCCGGTCCCGGGAATACGGGGATCGCCGCGGCATGGCCCTGCGGTGTGGCCTCTTGCATACGTTTTTAAACGGCCGTTTTTCGGCAACCTGCGGAATTGCAAGCGGGCACCGCCAGGCCCCGGCCCGCAGGCCCGGCAGGGGCCAGAGGAATGACCGGTGATGGGCCCGTCCCTGCCCCGCCCCCTGCCCTGCCCCGGACGCGTACAGGCGCCGGACGGGGATCGGGCGGTGCGGTCTTCGGGCGGCGGCACGCATCTTCGGCACGATCCGCAGGCGGGCCTTTGACCTCTGCGCATTCCCCTATAAGGCTTGGAGCCGAGGGGCCTGCCGGACCGACCGGCGGCGTGGAATGCGAGGGACAGGACCACATGACCGACCAGAAGCTGAGCTGTTTCAAGGCGTATGACGTGCGGGGCCGGCTGGGCGACAATCTCGATGCCGATATCTGCCACCGCATCGGGCGCGCCTTCGCCGAGATCATGCAGCCCGGCACCGCGGTCACGGGCCGCGACATCCGCGACAGCTCGCCCGAACTGCAGGCGGCGCTGATCCGCGGGCTGACCGAGGGCGGCGTGGACGTGATCGATATCGGCCTGTGCGGCACCGAAGAGGTCTATTTCGCGACCGAGCATTTCGGCGCGGGCGGCGGGCTGATGGTCACCGCCAGCCACAACCCGATCGACTATAACGGCATCAAGATGGTGCAGGCGGGCGCGCGCCCCATCGGCGCCGACCAGGGCATGGACGCGATGGCGGTGCTGGCCGCATCGGGCGATTTCAGGGACAGCCCCCGGACCGGGACCGTGCGCACGGAAGACCCGCGCGGATCTTACGTCGACCGGGTCGTGTCCTTCGTGGACCCCGAAAAGCTCGGGCCGCTGAAGATCGTCGTGAATGCCGGGAACGGCGTGGCCGGCCCCGCCTTCGATGCCATCGCCGATGCGCTGGCCGCGGGCGGTGCGCAGCTCGACTTCACGCGCATCCACCACGACCCCGACAGCACCTTCCCGAACGGCATCCCCAACCCGCTGCTGGAGGAAAACCAGCCCATGACCGCCGACGCGGTGGTCAAGGCGGGCGCGGACATGGGCGTCGCCTGGGACGGGGATTTCGACCGCTGCTTCTTCTTCGACGAAACCGGCGCCTTCATCCCCGGCGAATACGTGGTCGGCCTGCTGGCGGCGGCGTTTCTGGGGATCGAGCCCGGCGCGCGGATCGTCCATGACCCGCGGGTGATGTGGAGCACGCTCGACGTGGTGAAAAAGGGCGGCGGGGAGGCTGTGGCCTCGCGCACCGGCCACGCGCTCATCAAGGCGAAGATGCGCGAGGTGGACGCGGCCTATGGCGGCGAGATGTCGGCGCATCACTATTTCCGCGGCTTCATGTATTGCGACAGCGGCATGATCCCGTGGCTGCTGATCGCGGCCCATGTTTCGCGCGCGAAACAGCCCCTGTCGGCGCTGGTGGCGGACATGCGCGCGGCGTTCCCGTCCTCGGGCGAGCAGAACTTCCGGCTCGACGACACGGCCCCCGCCATCGCGCGCGTCGAGGACACGATGGTCCCGCAGGCGCGTGCCGTGGACCGGCTCGACGGGCTGAGCTGCGATTACGGCGACTGGCGGTTCAACCTGCGCTCGTCCAACACCGAACCGGTGCTGCGGCTGAACGTGGAAGCCCGCGGCGACCGTGCGCTTCTGGCCGAGAAGGTCGCCATGCTGCGGGATCTCATCACCGCCTGACCCCGCGCCCGGCCGCGGGCCGGCTTTGAACCGGCCCCGGACCGGCCCCGCGGGGCCGGTTCAGGCGTCCCGCGCGCGCCGGTAGGCCGCGATCAGCGGGTCCACCTGGTAATCCCAGCTCAACTCCGCCTCGACGCGCTGCCGCCCCGTCCGGCCCATCGCGGCCCGCCGGTCGGGATCGTCGAGCAGCTCCACGATCTTGCCGGCCATGTCGGTGGTATCGTTGGGGGCGGCGTACAGCGACGCATCCTGCGCCGAATACCGCCCCTCGGTCACGTCGAACTGCACGATGGGCTTGGAGAACGCCATGTATTCGAGGATCTTGTTCATCGTGGACTTGTCGTTCATCGGGTTCACCCGGTCCGGGTTCACGCAGACATCCGCCGAGGACAGCACCGAGAACAGCACCTCGTCCGGCGCGCGGCCCGTGAAGGTGACATGGTCGCCCAGGCCAAGATCGGCGGCCATCGCGCGCAGCCCCTCCAGCGCGGGGCCGCCGCCCACCAGCACGACCTGCACGTCGCGCCCGCGGTCGAACACGATCTCGCGCGCGGCCTCGAGCAGCAGGTCGATCCCCTCCTGGTCGCCCATCACGCCCACATAGCCGATCATGTGCGCGCGCCCGTTGCGCCATTTCGGGTCCGGTTCCATCACGTGCAGCCGGTCGAGATCGGGCCCCGAGCGCACGACGAACACGTCCTCGGGGCGCTTGCCGCCACGCTAGAGCGCGATCGCGCGGTAGCTTTCATTGGTGGAGATCACCACCCGCGCGGCGCGGAAATTCAGCCACTCGAAGATCACCATCAGCCGCCAGAAGAACCCGCGCCTGCCGAACTTGGCCTCGTAGAGCTCCGGGTTGATGTCGTGATGGTCGAAGATGTAGCGCTTGCCGAAGATGCGGAACTGCCAGGCGATCAGGAAGATCAGGTCCGGCGGGTTGCAGCCCTGGATCGTGTCGAAGCCGTGGCGGCGCAGGATCTTCCAGGCCAGCCGCGTTTCGTGGAACAGCGCCGCGCCGTATTCCAGCAGGTATCCCACGGCGCCGGACGCGTCGAGCGGCAGGGGATGGCGATAGATATGCACGCCGTCCAGTTCCTCGTAGGGGGCTTCGAACCCCTTGCCGGTGGGGCAGATCACGGCGACCTGCGCGCCCGCGGCGGTCAGGGTCCGCGCCTCGTGCCAGACGCGGCGGTCGAAGGGCAGCGGCAGGTTCTCCACGATGATGAGCACGCGGCGCCCGTCCAGCGGCCGGCTGCGGCGGATGTCTGCGATGCGGGATGTGCTGGATGTCGGTCGGTTCATCATGGGCTCCTGGACATGTGCATGTGCGGGCCCGTGCCGAGCCCGCGTGCCGCTTGACAGGATGGGTAATCCTGCGACGATGGTCGGCATTCCATTGGGAGTTTCGCATGACCCGTTTCATCGGCCTGCCCAAGTCCATGTCCAGCCGTCTCAGCCGCCATGTCCGCAATCACCGGGCCGGCACGGGCGTGCTCTACCGGATCGCGCAACGCTACATCCGGCACTATTCCAACCAGTCGGTCGATCCGGCGCTCAACGGGGAATACGCGCTCATCGACAGGCTCGCGCCGCTCGGCTTCGCCACGATCCTCGATGTCGGGGCCAATGACGGGGACCACGCCGCCATCCTGCGCCGCATCTTCCCGGACGCGCAGATCCACATGTTCGAGATCGACAGCGACATCTTCACGGGGCTCGCCGCGCGTTTCGCGGACGATCCGCACGCCCGGGCCGTCAATATCGGGCTGGGCGCCGAGAACGGGGAACATGCCTATTTCTTCAACCGGGCGGGCAATCACAGCGGCACGACGATGTTCTACGACAAGGATGTCCGCCCCAACGCGTATGACCACGAACGGCGTGTCGCCCGCATCCGCACCGGCGACGACTGGTGCGCCGAGACCGGGATCGCGGCGGTGGATTTCCTGAAGATCGACACCGAGGGCGCGGATTTCAGCGTGATGCAGGGCTTCGCGGGCATGCTGGCGGCCCGGTCCGTCCGGCTGGTGCAGTTCGAATACAATTTCCACGCCTTCAACGCGCGGGTCTTCTTCCACGACATCCACAGGCTGCTGAAGGCGCATGGCTACGAGATCGGCAGGATCTATCCCAGGGGCGCGCATTTCAGCCCCTACTCGATCCGGAGCGAGGGCCAGGCCGGGATGTATGTCGCCTGCCACGAATCCGACCACGACCTGAAGGCCCGGATCGGCTACGCGCCCCCCGCGCTGGCCTGACAGCCGCGTCACGCGGGGCGCCGGCGCCCGCGCGGTCACGGCAGCGTGCCGAGATCGCGCAGGTCGGTGCCGGGGGCGAGGCTCAGCGCCCTGGCGGTGGCGTTGGTGGCCACCACCCGCGCATAGGTCCGTGTCTCGGCGGTGGCCTTGTCCACCAGCAGCCCCTCGATCGTGGGGAGTTGCGAATAGGCATAGCCCAGGTTCGCGCCCACCAGTTTCGCCGCGTCGATGGCCGGGTCGAAGATGTCGAGATCGAAGCCGGCGGCCAGCATCTTGCGCGCGAGATCCACGTTCGGGCTTTCGCGCAGATCGTCCGTGTCGGCCTTGAACGCCAGCCCCGCCAGCAGCACCTTCGCGCCCGGCGCCAGCCCCGCCACCGCGTATTCGTAAAGCCGGTGCTTGTGCGCCTCGTTGGAGCGCAGCAGGCTGTCCACCAGCGGCGTCGCGGCCCCGGCATCGGCGGCGATCCATTGCAGCGCGCGCACGTCCTTGGGCAGGCAGGACCCGCCGAAAGCCCCGCCGGGGCGCGTGTAATAGGCCGAGATGTTCAGCTTGGTGTCCGACTTGAAGATCGCGTGCACGTCGCTGGCCTTGATGCCCAGTTGCAGGCAGACGCGCCCGATTTCGTTGGCATAGGCGACCTTCACCGCGTGCCAGGTGTTGTCCATGAACTTGGTGAACTCCGCCTCGCGGTAGCCCACGTGGAAGGTGGGCGCGTCGATACCCGCGTTGAGCACGTCCATCGCCGGGTCGGGCCGGCCGTCCGCGGTGCCGATGACGATCTTGGGCGGGGCGAAATAGTCTTCCACCGCCGTGCCCTCGCGCAGGAATTCGGGATTGTAGACGAGCCGGATCGCCCGCGCCGCCGCATCGCCCAGCCGGGCGCGGAAGATGGGCGCGATCAGTTCCTCGATCGATCCGGGCCGAATGGTGGAGCGGTAGGCGACCGACAGGGGCGCTGCGCGCGCGGGGTCCACGGCGGCGGCGATCTGGCGCGACACGTCGGCGATATAGGCCATGTTGTGCGCCCCGTCCGGCCCCGAGGGCGTGCCCACGCAGACGATGGCGAGATCCGCGTCGTCGAGATGCGCGCCGATTTCCGTGTCGGCGGCGATCAGCCCCGCATTGAGCCCGGCGCGCAGCATGTCAGCGACGCCGGGTTCCACGATGGGCGCCTGGCCCGCGCGGATCGCCTCCACCTTGCGGGCGGAGACGTCGATCCCCACCACCGCGTGACCTTCGCTGGCAATGCAGCACGCCGCGGTGAAGCCGACATATCCCAGCCCGAAAATTACCACTTTCATCGTTACATCCCCGTCAACTGCCCCGGCGCATCCCGGTCCCGCGATGGCTTGGCATCCGACATGCCGGGCCGCCGGACCGCGCACGGTGCACGGTGCACGGTGCACGGCCAGACCATCCCGGCCATGCCGCAGGAACGGGCATGGATCAAAGGAGTAAAATCTTTACTGCCAGCGCGCAATCGGAAAGCCGCTGCATCGCAGAAAGTCTCGGATGTTTCGCGCGCGAAACGTCGGGATCGGCCTTAGGGGCGCTGGCCGAGACTGTCCCGGAGCAGCGGGTTGTCCGGGTCCAGTTCCCGGGCCCGTTCGTGCACGGCGCGGGCCCGCGCGGCATCACCCGAAAGTTCGTAGGCCAGCCCCAGTGCATCGAGATAGGCGATGCGACCGGGCCGGCGGTCCGACAGCCAGCCGCACTGGTCCACCGCGGCGGCCGCCCGCTCGAGACGCAGGTTCAGGCTGCACGCCGCATAGGCGATGGTTTCGACCTGCGCGGGCAGCGCCGCCGCCGGTTCTTCGGGATCCGCGCCGGGGTCGGGCAGCACGGCAAAGGCCAAGTCGTATTCCACCCGCGCCTCATCTGTCCGGCCGAGCCGTTCGAGCTGCTGGCCGATGCTGAAATGCAGATCCGCCCGATCGATATCGCCCTGCCCGTCCGGGGCCTCCACGACGGCGTCATAATCCGCCAGCGCCTGCCGGAACCGGACAAGGGCCGCCTGCGCGTCACCGCCCCGGCTGAGCAGCCGCCCCGCGAGCGCATCCAAGTACCAGGGCGCAAAATACAGCGTCTCCTGCGCCGCCTCCAGCCCGCGGACCAGCGCGAGGCCACCTTCCACGTCGCCGAAGGCCAGCGCGATATTCGCCCTGGTGAAATCGAGATATTGATGCATCAGTTGCGCCATGCCGGGATCGCGTTCGTGGCGCAGTGCCTGACCGGCCAGCGCGCAATCCTGGCGCGCCGCGGCAAGGAACCCGAAGTCGCGGTTGACGTTGCAGCTGCGCATGCGCAACCAAAAGTTGTTCGGGTCGAATTGCAGGGCGGATCCGAGTGCGGCGATCGCGGCTTCGGGCCGGCCTGCCTCCGTCTCGATCGTGGCCAGCTGGCCGAGGGCCGCGGCGGTATCCACGTCGGATAGATCCGGACGGGCCAACAGACCATCCACCAGCGCGCGCGCGCGCCCGAGATCGCCGGCATCGATGGCCGTCTCGATCCCGTCAAAGGCGGCGGCGACCGGATCGGTCTCTTCCGCGGCAACCAGCGCGGCACCCAGCACCGCGGCGACCAGCAGGGCCGTCGCCGCAGTGTGGCGCATCAGCATTGGCGCACGTTCTTGGGGCAGGACGGCGACTGCGCCTCGAGCGCGGGCGGGGTACCGATCTGGGTCAGCAGGATCAGGAGGGTCATAAAAGCCAGGCGTGTCATGGGGCTTGCTCCGGTTTGGTGGTGGTGGGTTCGGGCGCGTCAGGCTCGGGCTTGCGCGGGGACAGCCAATCCTTCAGCAGCCCTACGAAGGTGCCGAAATAGAACCCGATGATCAGCCCGCCCCAGTTCTCGAGAACCGGCGGGGCCGCGTAATCGGTATAGGGCGTGAGCGCCGTCGCCACGATGACCACAAGCGCGATGATCGACGACACGCAGATCACGGTGATGACCACGAAGCGGCGCAGGAACCGGTCGGTGTCGTCGGGCTGGGTCATAATTCGTCTCCCACGGGCAGCACCGCGCCCGCCGATGCCGGCGCGCATTCCGGCGTGATCATCTCTCCCCCGCGGCCAAGCGCGACGATGTCGCGTGCGCGGTCGCGGGTCTGGGCGATGTAGCTCATGCCGGCGAAATCCCGATCGGACGACAGTTCGATCGCGAGCCGGCGATGCCTGTCCGCGATCGCATCCGCAAGGTCGGCATAGAGCTCCCAGTATTCAGCCATGTCCCCGCGCTCGGCCGCGATCTTCCGGCGGTAGCCGCATTCCGTCGCCCAGCCCGTTTCCGGCCGGGAGGCCCGTTCCAGATGGGTATGGAAATCCTGCAGGATGGCGCGATAGGTCCGCGCCGAGAAATCCCGCGGAAAGCTGCCCGCATCGTAGAGCGCATAGAAACATGCGCTGTCCCAGGCCGCCGCCCCGCCGTCGATCTCAGCCGCGGTCGGGCACATGAACATGTAATATTCCTGCAGGGTGCGGATCAGCGCCGTGGCGTCGACCGGGGCGCTGTCATTGACGGCATAGGCCAGCTCGTAGGCCTCTTCGAAGAACTGCCGGGCCAGACCGCGATGGGTCAGCGTGCTTTCGATCTGCTGGCCGGGCGTGGGCGAGCGGGCGAACCAGAAGGCGAAGCCGCCGAGGGTGTCGAACTGCTCCTGCACGGGCAGGATGGAAAAGCCGATCCGCCGGGGCAGTTCCGAGACCCGCAGCGCGACCTCCGGCGACAGCGGCTTGCCCTGCCGCATCACCCGTTCCATCAACTCGACCGCGCGCATGTAGTCCTGGTAGCGTTCGACGGCCTCGGTCTCGACGTCGCTGCCCTCGGACAGCGGATCGTTGATCAGCCCCTCGATCAGGCGCAGCGTGCGGTCGATGTCGTTTTCCAGGAGATCCGGCGCGGCGAGCCCCTGCATGACCGCGCGCACCCGCGACACACGGTCGGGATAGCGGCGCTGGATGGCAAGCTCGCGATCCGGCATCGTCCCGCGATGCTGGAAGAGATCGATCTCCTCGCGGGCCTCGAATCCGTCATAATTGAAATCCAGCCGCAACCACAGGCCGGCCCGGCGCAACTGCACGGTATACCGGTAGCGGATGATTTCGTCCTCGAACGGATCAATCTTCACATCCGGCGGGACTCCACGCGGCTTGCGCGTGTCGTACTCGAGGGTCTCCGCCGCAAGCAGGTTATCGAGGATCTGCGCGTCATAGGGCGGCGCGATGGGCTTGCCGTCCGTGTCCAGGAACAGGATCGGGCCCTCGATCGTAGTGCTGTTCTGGGCGGCGGCCGGCGCGGCCCAGACGATCGCAGCCAGCAATCCGGTCGTGACAAGCCATAATGACAATCCCATAGTGCTTCCTGCCCTTGTGAAAGTGGGTGCGGGGCAATTCCGTGAAACGTGGTTAATGAACCGTTATACTTTAACGCGACTCCCCGATTCGTCACAAGGTGAGGAATTCCCTGACGCCGGACGGCCTGTTTCGCGCGCGAAACAGGCCGCAATCCGCGACCCGCCGGTAGTCCTGCGGTCCAACGGTGCGCGTGTCACGGCGACCGGGATGATGCGCGTTTCGCGACTACTCCGATGATGCGCGTTTCGCGCAATAGGCCAGGAAGGCCCGCGCGGGGCTGCGCAGGCGCGGGCGCCCCGTGGCCTGCCAGTAGCGCCGCCAGTCGGCCTCCAGCGCGTGGACGTCCCAGCCGGGCGCCAGCGCGCGGGCCGCGGCCAGCGTGTCCGCCGACAGCACCGGGGCATCGCCGTCATCGATCACCGCTCCGCGCGGCGTCACCAGCACCATGTCGCCCGCCACGACCGCCAGCCGGTAGTCGGGCAAAAGGTCCGCGGCTTCCATGTCGCGGATCATCTTGCGGAACACCCGCAGCGGCGAGGCGGAGCCCGATTTCGCGCAGAGCACGCGCATGCTCACCTGCCAGCGCGCCTGCCGCCCGCAATGCTTGCGCGCGAGTTCATAGACCCGCCGCTCCAGCGGCTTGCGCAGCGCGAAATAGCCCGGCGCCAGCGTCAGCACCGAGCGCGCCAGCACCGCGCGAAAGAGCCAGTCCGACAGCGTGACCGACACCGACACCATCCGCCCCGAGGCCGTCCGGCGCACGATCATCCATTCCTCCAGCAGCCCGAAGCCGGTGGTCGTGACCGTGTCGCCCGTGGGGATGTTGGTGACGATCCGCGTGCCCGAAAGCCGCTCGAACGCTTCGCGCAGGCGGCGGTAGCTGTCGCCGCCCGTCTCGCGCCGGGTCGCCACCAGCAGGTCGTGCGCCACCAGCTCGATCCGCCGCGCGACGGGGCGCCCGGCGTTCAGCGCCGCGACGAGTTGGCTGATGCAGTAGATCAGCACGTCCTTGTCGTGGATCGTGGCGAGCCCCTTGACCGACGGCGTGATCTCCACGCTGACGCCCCCGTGGTCATAGCGCAGCACCCGCCGGTCGGGCCGGGTGGAGAGCGAGAAGACCGGGTGTTCCATCGTCGCCATGTCGTCCTTGAAGACAACCCCGGCGATGTCGCAGACGAAGAAGTCCGCAAGGGCTGCGGGCGGCCCCGCGCCATCGGCGGGGGGGGCGGTCTGGGGTCGGCGTGGCTGCATCGACCATGGCCTCGGGGCGGCCCTCTGGCGGGGCCCTTGATGCGCGACGGTCCGCGATACGGCCATCGTCGTTTCATTTACACCACTCTAGGAAGTGCCGCCCGGCGCGTCCAGCCTGCGGCGCCGTGCGGTTCGTGGGTCCGGAGTCGCCCCATCGGGGGTCTGGAGTCGCAGCTTCGTCGTTCCGGAGTCGCACGGACCCCGGCGACGGCATTTTTATCTATGTACAACAATCTGTTATCGGAGGCCGGGAAAGCCCCTAACAGATATCTAACGGATCTACTAACATCGCGGAAAGGTGCCAGCCCATGAACCCGGCCCGGGCACGCAGTGGCAAGTGACTGATTTGCAATGAAAACAGCAGGGTCTGAGCTATTTTTCTTCCATGTGCGCAGAATTCCGGTATATTTGGAAAAAACAGGCACATGATCCGGGCGAAAGACCCGGTCGCGGCGGGACCGCCCGCAGGACAGCACGACAGAGCAGAGCAGTACGGCAGCGCAGCCGGAACGACAGGACAGGCCCCATGACGGACCGGACGGCATGAGCGACGCGGAACGCATCCCGCCCTATTTCACCATCACGCCCGATGCCGCACTCGCGGAACTGGGCGACCCGGTGGGCACCGACGGCTTCGCGCAAGCGGCCGCGCAGGCGGCACAGGGGCGCACGGATCTCGTGTCGCGCGGACTCAACCCCGAGGGGCGCAAGACGCTGCGGCGGTTTTCCACATGGGAAGTGACGCGCTACCTGATCCCCGTGGCCACGCCCCATTTCCGCCGGGTGCTGAAAGCCAACCCCGACCTGCCCCAAGGCACGGCGCAGACCGAGGGCGGCACGCGCTGGTTCAGCCTCGACGAGGTGCTGCGCCTGCGCGCGCATTTCGCCGCCGAAGGGTCGCGCGCGAAACCCTACCTACCCTATCGCCCCAAGGGGCTGCCGGCCAAGGTCGTGGCGGTCGCCAATTTCAAGGGCGGGGTCGGCAAGACCAGCACGGCAGCGCATCTGGCGATGTCGGCGGCACTGGACGGCTACCGGGTGCTTGTCGTGGATCTCGACAGCCAGGGATCGATGACGTCGATCTTTGGCGGCCGCGTCGCCGACGAATGGGCGACGGTCTTCCCGCTGCTGGCGCGGGACTATGCCGAAAGCCTGCAGGCCGAGAACCGGGCGCGGATGGCGCGCGGCGACACGCCCCTGCCGCTTGACGACATGCTGGCGGGGGCGCTGAAGATCCGCGCCAAGGATCTCGCGCAATCCACCCACTGGCCAAATATCGACCTGATCGGCGCGCAGCTGAACCTCTACTGGGCGGAGTTCCAGGTGCCGGTGTGGCGCATGGGGCTGAAAGGCTGGAAGCTGTGGGACGCGCTCAGCAACCGGCTGGCCGCCGACGGGATGCTGGACAGCTACGACGTGGTGATCCTCGATACGCCCCCTGCCCTTGGCTACCTCACGATCAACGCGCTGGCGGCGGCGGATATCCTGCTGGTGCCGCTGGGGGCGTCGTTCCTTGAGTTCGACAGCACGGGGCGGTTCTTCGACATGCTGCACGCCACGTTCAGTTCCATCGAGGAGGGCGAGAACCTTGCCGCCCGCGCGCTCGGCACGCCCGAGCTGCGCTTCGAATGGGACGCGGTGCGCGCAGTCATCACGCGGTTCGATGCCTCCCAGCAGATGGAGCTGGCCAACCTGATGCAGGCCTATATCGCGCCCTACATGTCGCCCTACCGGCAGGATTACACCGCGCTGGTGGGACAGGCGGGCGAACAGGTCGCGGGCATCTACGAGGCCGATTACCGCGATTTCAACCGCGAGACCTATATCCGCGGGCGCGAGACCTTCGACGAGACCTATGCCGCGTTCAAGAAGCTGCTGGTGGGGGCATGGAGACGGGACGAGCTGGCGCAGACCGAAGGCCGGGACGGGCAGGGCGCGGCATGAGCAACGGGGTGCGCGGCTGTGGCAGGGTGTTTCGCACGCGAAACGCTGTGACCCGTGTGTTTCGCATGCGAAACACTGAACCCGGAATGTTTCGCGTGCGAAACATCGGACTGAAAATGTTTCGCGTGCGAAACGGCGGATCGCAGCATCGGACGCCGCCAGCCCTCCGGGCGTCCGGCGGCGAAACGCCCCCCGGAGCGTTTCCGGGGCGCCGCCGCACCGTTTCGCGCGCGAAACATCCGCGCCCCGGCGCGCCGACATGACAGGAGACAGCCCATGGCCCGCCGCCGCCGCCTGACCCCCGCCCAGCCTGGCTATCTCGGGCCGTCCGCCGCGCCCGAAAGCGCCCCCGAGACCAAGTCGGCCCTGCCCGGCCCCGCGCTGATGGCGGACACCGCGACGCCCGTGTCGGCGCGCCCCACCCCGCCCATCGCCGCCGTGTCCGGCCAGTCGGCCGAGGCCGCGGCACTGCGCGAGATCACCGCGGGCATCGACAGCGCGCGTGCCACGGGCCGGATGGTCGTCGACGTGCCGCTGGGCGACGTGAGCCAGGGGTATCTGGCGCGGGACCGCATCGCGCTGGACCCGGACGAGATCGCGGCGCTCAAGGCCTCCATCCGCGCCCATGGCCAGCGCACACCGGCCGAGATCACGCCGCTGCACGGCACCGGGCGCGACGACAGCGACGGTGCGCCGGCCCAGCCCTGGGGGCTGATCTCGGGCTGGCGGCGGCTGCGGGCGCTGTCGGATCTCTATGACGAAACCGGCGAGGCGCGGTTCTCCACCCTGCGCGCGCTGGTGCGCCCGCCCGAGGAGGCGGCGCAAAGCTATGTCGCCATGGTGGAGGAGAACGAGGTCCGCGCGGGGCTGAGTTACTACGAACGCGCCCGCGTGGTGGCCGAGGCCGCGGCGCGCGGGGTGTTCCCGGACCAGTCCGCCGCGCTGCGGTCGATGTTCGCCACGGCGAGCCGCGCGAAACGGTCCAAGATCGGCAGCTTCATCGACCTGCACGAAGGGCTGGGGGACCTGCTGCATTTCCCCGCCGAGATCCCCGAACGGCTGGGCCTCGCGCTCGTGTCGCGGCTGCGGCTGGAGGGGCGGCAGCGGCTGCGCAACGCCCTGCGCGACGCGCGCCCCGCCACGGCCACGGCGGAACTGGCGCTGCTCGAGAAGCTGGCGAAACCTCCGCGCACGGGCGGGGACGGGGCGGATGTTTCGCGCGCGAAACGCCCCGCGCGCGAAACGCTCGCCCCCGGCGTGGAGATGCGCCTGCACGAGACCGCCGGGGGCGGGCGGATCACCCTGTCCGGGCCGGGGGTGGATGCGGCGCTGCTGGCGCGCCTGCGCGCGGCGCTGCGCCCTGGCGGCGGGCGGGCATGATGCACCGGCAAACCGGCCGGTCACGGGATGGACAGGTCGGTTTACCGCTGTTAACGTTTTTGCACCGGGCGTTTTCACCAGAGGATCCTTTGCCGATGCATCCCTTTTCCCTTTTCCTGTCCGCGTGCCTGCTGTCCGCGGCGGCCATGCCCGCCGCCGCCGCACCGCTGACGATCGATTTCACGTTCCGCAGCGACGGCTATGCCACCGTGCTGGACGACGCCCGCGCCGCCGGGGTCACGATCCGCGAGTTCAATTACGGCGCCTATGGCTATGCCGGCGACAGCCTGACGCTGGGCAATGACGGGCTGGCCAACCGGGCTTCGTTCCGGGCGGAGCCGGGGCTGGTCTTCGACGCGCTGGCGACGGACCTGCTGTCGTTGCAGGGGCGGCTGACGGTGCTGTCCTGCACGGGCGTGGCGCCGTTCCCGGACCCGGACGTCCCCGGCGCGCTGCTGCGCTGCGAGGACGCGGACACGATCGATTTCTACTATGACGACCTGGCCGCCCTGTCGCCGCCGGTGCAGCGCCTGCCGGACCTGATCTTCGAGGGCTATCGCGGGGATGGCGACCCGGTGGTGACCGCCGCGCTGGAGGGTCCGGCGCCGGGGCTGCTGGACATCGCGGCGCTGGGGGATTTCACCGGCCTGACCCGGCTCGACATCTCTGTCACCCGGACGCCGGTCGGCGGGTTCTACTGGCAGTTCGACACGCGCCTGGACGCCTGGGTGTTCTGCGGCGGCGGGGCGTCCTGCGGGCTGGCGCAACTGGGCAGCCTGGGGCTGGACCTGCGCGCCGCCGGGACCGGGCCGGACGTGTCGGCCCCCGTGCCGCTGCCCGCGGCG
>NZ_QDFI01000068.1 GCF_003254465.1 Meridianimarinicoccus zhengii | reverse complement strand
GGCGGCAGCGCGCCGGGCTCTGTCGGCGCCGCCGGCGCACCGGCCAGCGACACCAGCTTCACCGCCCGCTGGCCGCGTGACTGGCCCAGCCGCGCGACGGCTGCCACGCGGCCGTCGCAGCCCTGCAACACGACCTCCGCCACCGCGTGGCGGGGCAAGGGCAGAACCATGTCCGGCTTCAGCCCCGCCACAGTATCCAGTTGCAAGGTCAGGCGGCACAGCACGGCCTCCAGTTCCGCGGGCGCATCGGCCACGACACGACCAAGCGCCGCGCTGAAGGCCGCGCGTTCCGCCGCCTGCGGGTTCTCGGACTGTGCGACAGGCGTCGCTTCGGGCAGGGCGACGACGAGAGTGCCGCTACGCACGCCTTCTGCCATGTCGACAGCACAGGTCAGCACCCTGTAGGGCATGTCCGGCAGCAGGTGCGGCAACCGCGCGGCGTCGGCGATCCGGTCGCGCGGTTGGTATCCCGTGGCCCAGCCGTCCATGGCCTGACCGTCCAGCCGCCGCGCCAGCGCGTCGACCAGCACGCCGAGGAACCGGCGCAGCAGCAGCGCATCGGTCTGCGTGGCCGTCCGGGTCCCCACTGCGCCGGGCTTGATCCGTCCCGTGGTCAGCGCCTGCACCAGCCCCGACAAAAGGTTCGCATCAAGCCCCGCGACGCCGCGCAGCCGATGCGGACCTTGCAGCACGACCCACAGCCCGCCCTGCGGCAGCAGCGCGCCAAGCCCGGCGACCGGCGCCACGGCACTCTGGACCGTACCGCCCGCAAGCGCCACGCGCGCCGCATCCTGTCCCGCCCGCGACAGCGCCAGCCGCAGTGCATCCTCGACCCCCATGGCGCCATGCGCCGGCATGCGCCGTGCCATTCCGATCATGCGCCGCAGCGCCGTGGCCCCTGTATCCGACATCCGCATTCGTTCCATGCCTCGACCTCGGGGTACCCTGCACCGTCAGCCATTACCAATTCCTGAAAATGCCAGCCATCGGATCGCGCCAGCGACCGGTCCCGCGTCACGCGGCGCTGGCCGCCTGCGCGTCGGGCAGGATCACGCGAAAGCCCGCGCCGCCCTGCCCCGGCAGATAGGTCACGGACCCGCCCAGCTTGGCCATGATCTCGCGGCAGATGGCCAGACCCAGCCCCGCGCCACCGGCCGCCGACTGGTCCGACAGGCGCGAGAATTTCTCGAAGATCAACGCCTGGCTGTCCACGGGGATACCGTGGCCGTTGTCGATGAAATCCACCGCCAGCCGCCCGTCGAGCCGCGTGACCCGGATGCGCAGGCGCGGGCGCGGCGCATCGCAGTATTTCCGGGCATTGGCGATCAGGTTGATGAAGACCTGCGCCAACCGGTCGAGATCGGTGTGGATTTCCACCCCTTCAGCCGATTCCACCCGGTCGATGGTGAACGCACCTGCGGCATTGACCGCGCTCGTGGCCAGAACGGCCCGGTCGATCACGTCGCGCAGAAGCGCGCGTTCGGGTGCGATCGTGACCTTTCCGTGCTCCAGCACGTTGAGATCCAGCAGCGCATCGAGCAGACGTGTCAGCCGCATCGCTTCGTCCTGGATGATCCGCGAATAGCGGGTCTTGTCCGCGGAACTCAGGTCATCGGCAGACATCAGGATCTCGCTGAATGCCCGGATGGATGTCATGGGCGTGCGCAACTCGTGACTGATCTGGCTCAGGAACGCATCCTTCTGCACCGACAGCGCCGTGAGCTTCTCGTTGGCGTCGCGCAACTGCCGGGCGGTGCGGGCCAGTTCGCGCGATTTCTGCTCAAGCTGGGTCGAGTATTCCTTGATCTGCGCAGTCTCGTCGGCGACGGCCATCAGGTCCGCCACGGACACGGCGGTCCCGGAAATCATCTGGCCCGTCATCGCGTGGGCCGTCGCCGCGCCCACCGACCCCGCCAGCCGCCGCTCGAACCGGTCGATGAAATCGGGCGTGATCTCGGGCAGGTAGCCGACCTTGCCCTGGGCGCGGGCCTCGGCCCGGAACAGCGACTGGGCCTCGGCGGCACCGAGGATGCGCTGCGCGGTGATGAGCAGGTCCTCCGCCTCCACGCTGGACTGGCTCCAGCCCCTGCGGCTGGCGGTATAATCGAACACGTTCACGATCTGCGCGCCCTGCAGCCGCTCCAGCGGGGTCGGGAAACTGACGAGAGACCCGGTCACGAAGGCCGCGGTGTTCAAGACCATGCTCCACAGCACCGCGTGCACGACCGGGTCCAGCGCATCGAGCCCGAACAGCGCATGGGGACGCAACAGGGCGATGCCCCACGGCCCTTCGGCCATCATGCGCGCGCTGAACACCACGTCCGGCCCGAAGCTGGGCAGGAACAGCGTATAGAGCCACAACAGGAAACCAAGCCCGACGCCGCAACCCGCGCCCACCCGCGTCGCCCCGCGCCAGAACAGCCCGCCCAGCATGGCGGGCAGCACCTGCACCACGCCCACGAAGCTGATCAGCCCGATGGCCGCAAGTGCCGCCCCGCCACCCGAGAAACGGTAGTACAGATACCCCAGCCCGATCAGCGCCGCGATGGACAGCCGCCGCGATGTCAGCACGACCTCGCGCACATCCCCGGACACGGTGGCCCCCTCGGGGCGCAGGCGCAGCCATAGCGGCAGGACCACGTGGTTCGACACCATCGTGCTGAGTGCGATCGTCGCCACGATCACCATGGACGTGGCCGAGGAGAACCCGCCGAGGAACGCCAGCAGCGCCAGCCAGTCCTGCCCCAGCGCCATCGGCAATGTCACCACGAACAGGTCCGGGTTCGCGCTTGCGGGCAGTATTTCCAGCCCCACCACCGCGATCGGCACCACGAACAGGCTCATGAGCGCAAGATACAGGGGAAACGCCCAGGACGCGGTGATCAGGTGCCGCTCGTCGCTGTTCTCGACCACCAGCACCTGGAACATCCGCGGCAGGCACAGAAGGGCCGCACCAGACAGGAAGGTGAGCGCGAGCCACCTGCTCCCGTCCGTCGGCGCCGCCGCGATGGGCGACGCGTTGATCCGTTCGGCCATGGCGCCAAGCCCGCCGCCCGCGCCCCAGACGACGAACACCCCCACCGCCAGAAGCGCCGCCAGCTTAACCAGCGCCTCCAGCGCGATGGCCGTCACCACGCCGTGATGGCGTTCGTTGGCGTCGAGATTTCGGGTGCCGAACAGGATGGTGAAGGCGGTCATGCCCACCGCCAGCCAGATCGCCGTGGCATGCAGGTTTGGCGCCGGCCAGACATCTTCCGCGCTGCCCGCGAAGACGCTGAAGGACAGCGTCACCGATTGCAATTGCAGCGCGATATAGGGCGTGGTGCCGACCACGGCGAGCAGCGTGACCAGCCCGCCCAGCAGCGCCGACTTGCCGTAGCGGGACGAGATGAGGTCCGCCACGGACGTGATGCGCTGGGTTCGGGCCACGCGCACCAGCTTGCGCAGCAGCACCCACCAGCCAACCATGACCAGCGTGGGACCAAGATAGATGCACAGGTATTCAAGCCCGGACCGCGCCGCATAGCCGACTGCGCCATAAAAGGTCCAGCCGGTGCAGTAGATCGACAGCGACAGCGTGTAGATCAGGGGCGAGCGCAACCAGCCCACGCGGCCCGCGCGCGCACGCCGTTCCGCCCAGAATGCGACCGCGAACAGCACCGCCACATAGGCGAGGCAGACCTGGAGCAGCAGGTTGAAGCCCGGCATGTTCACACCGGCCCGTCATCCGGGGCCGCTGCCGGGTCGGGCCGGTGGGCGTCGCCCTGCGGCGCGCCTGCTTCGTCGGCAGGCGGGCTGGCGACATCCCGCAAGCGGCGGCCCAGCAGCGCGGCCCCCCCGACCAGAAGCGCCCAGACCCCGAAGATATAGACCCCGCGCTCGGCCAGACGCCGAGGCGCGTCGGACCCGCTCGGGCCAAGATCCCACAGCACCGGCACCAGCAGCAGGAACGCCCCGAACACGGGCAGCACCCATGCGGCATCGATCACGCGCCGCTGCCTGTATCCCTGCCGTGCGAGGAAAAGGGGCTTGTCACGCTGGTCCGGCACCGTCCTGCCCCCCGCCTCAATCCACGCGCCCGACAAGCGCGCGCAGCTTGTCGCGCACCTCGGCGTTGGAAAACGGCTTGGTCATGAAATCGCTGGCGCCAAGGCCCTCGGCCCGGCTGCGGTCCTTGGCCTGCCCCTTCGCGGTCAGCATCAGGACCGGCAACGCGCCATGATCCGGGTCCGCACGCAGGTCGCGCAGCACGTCGAACCCGCTGCGGTTGGGCAGCATCACGTCGAGCACGACAACGTCCGGGCGCACCCGCCCGATCTCGGCCATCGCCGTCGCGCCGTCGCTGTGGCACGACACGCGCCAGCCGTCGCGCGACAGGAAGAAGCGGATCGCCTCCATGATGTTGGGTTCGTCCTCGATCAACAGCACATGATGTCCCATCCTGCGCCTCTCCCCCTCGCGCGTCTCCGGCGCGGGTTCGGCCCGGCCTGTTGCCAAGACTATGCCGTCATCCCGCGCGGGCTGTCAAAGCGCCGGGCAGCGCCGCCGCACTTGCCCCCGACCCGGCATCGCCCAGGATCGACGGCTCGCGCCGCGCGGGGCAGCCATCCAGCGGGCAGACCCGGCAGGATGTGCCGATCCGCCCCAGCGGCGCGATCGCATCCCCGGGCGCCACCAGTTCGGGCGGCACGACCAGCATCGCGCTTTCGTGCACCGCGGGCCCGGCGAAGCCTTCCGGATAGGCTGGCTGCGCCATGGCGAAACACACGAAGCGTTCGTCTGGCCGCGCCGCATGTTCCAGAACCACCCGCAGCGGCGCCATCGGTTGCGCCAGCGCCCGGTAGAGCGGCCAGAGCGCACAGGCCGACCCGAAGCGCGGAACCGGCAATAGCGGCGTGGTCTTGCGCAGGGTCAGCGCGCCGGACCCGTCGCAGACCACCAGTCCGATCCCTGCGTCCGGCAGCGATGCCAGCCGCCGGAACACGGCGCCCATGGGCTGGCCGAACTGGGCCGCCAGCCGGGCCGGGTCATGGCCCGCGTCCTGCGCCGCGGCGGCAAAGGCGGCCAGCGGCATCGCCAGCGCCTCTGCCCGGTAGCGGCGCAGATAGGCGCGGGCCAGCGCCCGGCCCGCATCCGATTGCAGCGCCGGGGCATCGCGCACGATCCGGTCGATCAGGTCCGGCACACTGCCCTCCAGCGCCGCGACGTGGAACCCGGTGGCGTTCAGGAACGCCTCCAGCTCCTCCTGCGGGGTGACGACGCCCAGTTCCGGCTCCCCCTCGGCATCGAGATAGCCGACCAGCGCCGCCGCCCCGGTGGCCAGCCGCGCGCTGTCGTCATGCAGGTTGCGTTCGAAGCGCTTGCGCCAGTTGTCGTCGAGATCCTCCGTTTCCACCAGGATCGATGCCGTGGACTGGATCGCCGCCACCCGCGACAGCAGGTCATGCAGCGACGCCGACAGGAACGGGTCATGGGCCAACCGATCCGCCAGCCCTATCACCCGCGCCTCCAGCGCCGCGATGCGCCGGGCCTGCGTCGCGATCAGCGCCGACCAGCCGGGATACCGGCCCACCAGTTCGTCCACCCGGTCCAGCTCGACCGCGACATCGGGATGCGCCGCCGCCGCCGCGCCCATCTGGTCCAGCTGCTCGGTCTCGGCCCCCTGGGTCAGCACCGACACGTCCACGGCCAGCGCCCGTGCGATCCGCGTCAGCAGTTTGCCCGCGATCCGCCGCCGGTTGTGTTCGATCAGGTTGAGGTAGCTGGGCGAGATCTCGACCCGTGCGGCCAATTCCGACTGGCGCAGCCCCTGCGCGGTGCGCCGTTCGCGGATTCGGCTGCCGGTCAGCGCGCTGCGCGGCATGTGCGGTGTCCTCCCCGTGGCACCGGCCTGCGGTGCTTGAAGCAAGACTACACCGCCGCGCCGCGCCGTGACAGGAAATTTCCGCGCCGACCGTTGCTTGGCCGCCGCTTTACACGGTGCCGCACAGCAAGCGTCAGGATTTACAACCGTCGGCCGTCAGTGTCGCGCCTTCGCCTGCGCCGCGCGCAGCCGCCGCAGATAGGCGGCGAACAGCGCGCCCACAGGCAGGATCACGATATCGATGGCCCGCAGCGACCCCGCCTGCGCCACATGGATCGCCGCCGAGGCCACGAAGAACAGCAGCGCGGCCCCCAGTATCCAGACGCTGCGCTTCAGCCGCTTGATGTCGCGCGCGGTGGTCGTGTCGGTCATGCTGTCCATCCCGTTCGTCGGCGGCGCCGCACGCCAGGCCCGCGGCGCCCGTGGCGGCGCCCGGCATATCGCCCTGAACCGCGGCTGTCGAGCGTCAGACCCCCGACGGGATGTTCTGCGGATCGCGCTCCACCCGGCGCGGGGTATTCAGCGCCTTCCACCGGCTCAGGGCCTTGGCCGCCGACGGGAAAGCCGGGCGCGGCACGTAGCGGCCCCGCCCCGGCTGCGGGCCGGCATTGCTGCCCCATGTCCAGATGACCTCACCCCGTGACAGCGTGTGCCGCGCCTGCGCCGTCACCTCGATGCCTTCGAACACGTTGTAGTCGATGGCGGATTTCTGGTTCGCCGCGCGGATCGTCTTGGAGATCCTCGGATCCCACACCACGATATCGGCATCCGCCCCGGGCACCAGCGCGCCCTTGCGCGGATAGATGTTCAGGATCTTGGCGATGTTCGTCGATGTCACCGCCACGAATTCCTCGGGCGTGATCCGCCCCGTCTCCACCCCGCGGGTCCAGAGCACCGCAAGCCGGTCCTCCAGCCCGCCGGTGCCGTTCGGGATCTTCGTGAAATCCCCCAGCCCCATGCGTTTCTTCTCGGTGCCGAAGGCGCAATGATCCGTCGCCACCACCTGCAACGACCCCGCCGCCAGCCCGGCCCACAGCCCGTCCTGATGATCCTTGCTGCGAAACGGCGGCGACATGACCCGCCGCGCGGCATGGTCCCAGTCCTTGTCGAAATACTCGGACTCGTCGAGCGTCAGGAACTGGATCAGCGGCTCGCCGTAAACCCGGTGCCCTTTCTGCCGCGCGCGCCGGATCGCCTCGTGTGCCTGTTCGCAGGAGACGTGGACCACATACAGCGGCGTGCCCACCGCGTCGGCGATCATGATGGCGCGGTTCGCGGCCTCGCCCTCCACCTCGGGCGGGCGGGAATAGGCGTGGCACTCCGGCCCGGTGATCCCTTCTGCAAGGAACCGCTGCTGCAATTCCTGGATGATATCGCCGTTCTCCGCATGGACCATGGGCAGCGCACCCAGTTCCTTGCAGCGGGTGAAGGACGCGAACATCTCGTCATCCTCCACCATCAGCGCGCCCTTGTAGGCCATGAAGTGCTTGAAGGAGTTCACGCCCATCTCGACGGCGGTCTTCATCTCGTCAAAGATCTGCTCCGACCAGCCGGTGATCGCCACGTGATAGCCGATGTCGGTGGAGATCTGCGGCGCGGACTTGCGGTGCCAGTCGTTTATTGCGTTCACCAGTGACCCGTCCGGCCCCGGCAGCACGAAATCCACCAGCATCGTGGTCCCGCCGGTCGCCGCCGCCCATGTGCCGCTCTCGAAAGTCTCGTCGGCGGTGGTGCCCATGAAGGGCATTTCCATATGCGTGTGCGGATCGATCCCGCCGGGGATGACATAGGCGCCGGTCGCGTCGATCACCTCGTCGCCTTGTAGGTTTTCGCCGATCGCGGCGATGGTCTCCCCTTCGATCAGGATATCCGCGTCGAACTGCCTGTCCGCCGTAACGACCGTGCCGCCCTTGATGACCTTGGTCATGCCTGCCCCGTGTTAACCCTGTTGCCATGCCAGTGCATACCGTCCGGGCGGGGCTGTCAATCGCGAGGCCCGCTGGCGGCAGATTTGGGGGCCATGTCGTCAGCGGCAGACCTGCCCGCCCGCCGTGACCTCGTAAGATTTGAGCAGAAGGTGAAAGCCATAGGCCTTCGCCTGCCGGCAATAGGCCGCCCAGTCGCCACCGTTCTCGGTGAACTCCACCGCCAGGACCGGCTTTCCGGCCTGCACATAGGGCAGCGCATCTTCGCAGAAATCATAGTGGAAACATTCCTCGACCAGCATCCCGTCGAAGGTCCCCACCAGTTGCGGGACCAACTCGTCCGCGTTCTTTTGCAGGATCTTCATGCCCAGCCCGTGGGCATGGGCGGCCATCTCGCGGAAATAGACGACCGCGTCGGCGCTGGTGAACGGAAAGCCGGTGTCGTTGTCATGGGCGCCCATGTTGTCCGGTTCCACGCCCACGAACCCCATGGCCGCGCAACGGTCGAAGCGCGCCTTCATCAACGGCCAGACATGCACCCGGTCGGCCATGTCCACGTATTTCTCGTCCGGCCAGTCGCCGACCGTGTTGCCGATGACGCTGGCGGGAAAGGCGTCCGCATCGTCGCGCCACGGCTCCCACGTGCCGATGGAAACATAGCAGAAGGGCCGAACCCCGCGCGCCTTGAGCGCCGCGACTTGCGCGGACGTGACCCCCGTGGGCTCGACCACCAGTATCTGGACCGGAACGGACAGGTCATAGGGCGAGGTCAGTTGCCAGTCCCAATAGGCGTCCGCGCGGGCGCTGGCGGTCGCGGCCAGCAGCACCGCCAAGGCCGCGAGGATCGGGAACCGCCTAGCCATCGACCAGCCCGAGCCGGAGTTCGATGCGCGTGATCCGCTCGTCCATGCGGTCCACGCGGCGCGACAGGTTGGCATACTGCATTTCGAGCGTGCTCAGTCGCTCCCGGATCTCGCGCAACTCTTCCCCGTGGCGCGCAAGCGTGGCCTGGATCGCTTTGAGATGCTCCAGAAGGAGAGCATTCGTCACATCTCCAATAGGCGTATTTTCACCTTCACTCATTGAGATCATCACTCATGGCAATTGCCGTTTGGGCAATTGGAAGGCAGTATGCTCCATCAGCTTCATATACAAGATTTCCCTCCCAAGCGTTTCCCGTAACGGCATAATTGTCCCGAAGATTTTCGATGTAGATGTCGGCGATTTTTCTCGCATCTATCAACACAACTTCGGCAACATCTTGGAGAACATCCGCTGAATTTGCGGAGCGCATGACTGAAGCAACAAGCAACAAGCTATCGACAGACTTTTTTGTACGATCATAATCGTCTTGCTTGAGAGCAGTGCCTGCCCACTCCAAAGCTGAAGTATAGAATGCGGCACAACGAACTAGCGCGTAAGAACTTTCGGTGCTTTCTGTGACCGTCTCTTCTAATGGTCTCAGTCCGTCCGCGGCAATTGCCGTCGTACACAGACCAGAAGCGAGACAAAACGCGCTGAAATACTTTCGCTTCACCCCACAACTCCCGCCGTCTCCACCACGGCGTGCAGCAGCACGTTGGCCCCGGCGCTGGCCCAGTCCCTGATGATTTCCTCGGCCTCATTGTGGCTCAGCCCGTCCACGCAGGGGCACATCACCATCGCCGTGGGGGCGACGCGGTTGATCCAGCAGGCGTCGTGCCCCGCGCCCGACACGATGTCCCGATGGCTGTAGCCGAGCCGTTCCGCCGCATCGCGCACCGCCGCGACGCAGCCGGGATCGAACGTGACCGGGTCGAAATGGCCCACCGCCTCGATCTCGATCCCAAGACCCAGATCGGCCGCGATCTTCGGCGCCTCGTCCTCCAGCCGCACCTTCATCGCCGTCAGCTTGTCCAGATCGGGCGAGCGGAAATCCACCGTGAACACGGCGCGGCCCGGGATCACGTTGCGCGAGTTGGGATAGACATTCGCCTGCCCCACCGCCCCCACCGCGTCGGGCTGCGCGCCCATGGCGATGGTGTGCACCAGTTCGGTGATCCGCGCCATGCCCAGCCCCGCGTTGCGCCGCATCGCCATCGGCGTCGATCCGGTATGGGCGTCCTTGCCGGTCAGGGTGACCTCCAGCCACCACAGGCCCTGCCCATGGGTGACGACGCCGATATCCGCGCCCTCCGCCTCAAGGATCGGGCCCTGTTCGATGTGCAGCTCGAAGAACGCGTGCATCTGGCGCGCGCCCACCGGTTCCTCGCCCTTCCAGCCGATGCGGTCCAGTTCGTCGCCGAAGCGCAGCCCCGCCGCATCCGTACGCGCGTAGGCCCAGTCGAGATCGTGTTTCCCCGCAAACACCCCCGACGCCATCATGGCGGGCGCGAACCGCGTGCCTTCTTCGTTCGTCCAGTTGGTGACCACGATGGGATGGCGGGTGGCGATGTTCAGGTCGTTCAGCGTGCGCACCAGTTCCAGCCCCGCCAGAACGCCCAGCACGCCGTCATATTTCCCGCCCGTGGGCTGGGTGTCGAGATGACTGCCGACATAGACCGGCAGCGCGTCCGGATCTGTCCCTTCGCGGCGCGCGAACATCGTCCCCATGGCGTCCACGCCCATGGTCAGCCCCGCGTCCGCGCACCAGCGGGCGAAGAGCGCCCGCCCCTCGGCATCGGCATCCGTCAGTGTCTGGCGGTTGTTGCCGCCCGCCACGCCGGGGCCGACCTGCGCCATCGCCATCAGGCTGTCCCACAGCCGGTCGCCGTCGATCTTCAGGTTTTCGCCCGCCCCAGCCACGGTCACGCCAGCCCCTTCAGCACATCGGACAGCGTGCCGAACAGCTGGTCGATCTGCGGCTTGTCGATGATGAGCGGCGGCGACATGGCGATGATGTCGCCGGTCGTGCGGATCAGCACGCCCGCCTCGTAACAATCGAGAAACGCCTGGAACGCCCGCGCCGTGGGCGCCCCAGGCCGCGGTTCCAGTTCCACCGCCCCGATCAGACCCATGTTGCGGATGTCGATCACATGAGGCAGGCCGCGCAGGCTGTGCAGCCCCTCCTCCCAATACCCGGCGATCCCGGCAGCGCGGTCGAACAGTCCCTCCTCCCGATACACCTCCAGCGTCGCGAGGCCAGTGGCCGCGGCGATGGGGTTCCCGGAATAGGTATAGCCGTGGAACAACTCGATCAGATGCTCGGGCCCGTGCATGAACGCGTCATGCACCTCGGACGTGGCCAGCACCGCCCCCATGGGGATCGTCCCGTTCGTCAGCCCCTTCGCGGTACACATGAGATCCGGCTGCACCCCGAAATGATCCGCTGCAAAGGCGCTGCCCAGCCGCCCGAAGCCGGTGATGACCTCGTCGAAGATCAGCAGGATCCCGTGCGCCGCCGTGATCTCCCGCAGCCGCTCCAGATACCCCTTCGGCGGCAGCAGCACGCCCGTGGACCCCGCCACCGGCTCCACGATCACCGCCGCGATGGTTTCGGGACCGTGCAGCGCGATGATCCGCTCCAGATCCTCGGCCAGGTGCGCGCCGTGTTCGGGCTGGCCCTTGGAATACGCGTTCTCCGGCAGGTGCGTGTGGGGCATGTGATCTACCCCCGCCAGCAGCGCCCCGAAATGGCGGCGATTGTTGACGATCCCGCCCACCGAGATGCCGCCGAAATTCACCCCGTGATAGCCGCGCTCGCGCCCGATCAGCCGGGTCCGCGTGCCCTGCCCCTTGGCCCGCTGATACGCGATGGCAATCTTCAGCGCCGTATCCACCGATTCCGACCCGGAATTGGTGAAGAACACATGCTCCATCCCCGCGGGCGCCATGTCCCGCAGCCGCGCCGCCAGTTCGAACGCCTTCGGGTGCCCCATCTGGAACGCGGGCGCATAATCCAGTTCCGCCGCCTGTTTCTGGATCGCCTCCACGATCTTCGGGCGCCCGTGGCCCGCATTGCAGCACCACAGCCCCGCCGTGCCGTCCAGCACCTGCCGCCCGTCGGCGGTGGTGTAATGCATGCCCTGCGCCGCGACGAACATCCGCGGATGCGCCTTGAACTGGCGGTTCGCGGTGAAGGGCATCCAGAAGGCGGACAGGTCGTTCGGGGCGGAAGGCTGGTCGAGGGACATGGGTTCACCGATTGTGAGAGACCGCCCGAGCGTAACCGCAGCCCCCTGCCAGTCAAGCGCGCCCGTGACCGGAACCCGGCCCGCGCCCGCGGACCCGCGCAATTTTAACCGTCTCTGCTACAAATCCACACAAGCGCCATGTCCTGGGGTATTCTGCTAAAAGTTGATACAACCTCTCGCGGAGTTTTCGTCATGTCCCTCGCAGTCGCCCCCACCGCCGCAGCCGTTCAGCCGCTCCGCTCCGTCTATGCCGCCAACGCCGCCGCCGTGGCCCCCGCACAGCCCCCCGCAGCAGCCGCCCCGGCCGCGCGTGGCCGCGAGATGCCCGCCGCCTCGCACGTGGCCGAGATCGTCGTGACCGCCGCCGCCCGCACCAACGCCGCCGCCTACGACTGCCGCGTCACGGGTGCCACCGAAACCGTCACCGGCTTCGACCGCGTCGCCATGGTCAAGGAAGGCTTCGAGCACATGCGCACCCTGTTCGAACTCGCCAATGGCGGCGAAAGGACCCCCGCCTTCACGATGGTCGACGCCCGCGTGTGAACGGCGATGACGGACGCCGCCCCATGACCGAAGCCCAGGCTGCGCGCGGGCGTGGCGTGTCGCGGACCCTCAAGGTTGAATTCGCGCTGTTCTACGTGATCGTTCCGGTGGCGGGGGCGGTGCTGCTGCCCGCGAACGCGATGTTCGGCCTGCTGTTCGGGATGACGGCGCTGGGGCTGCTGCTGCTTCAGATCACGCCGGGATTCGGCTGGCACGAACTCACGCGCGGCTGGCACCGCGTCGACTGGGCCCGCGTCGCCGGTCTGGCGCTGTTGACCGCGGCCGCCGCCTGGGCGGTGCTGCAAGCGACCCGGCCCGGGGCGATGTTCTTCCTGCCGCGCGAGCGGCCGCAACTGATGCTGGCGATCGCGCTGCTCTATCCCCTGCTGTCCGCGCTGCCGCAGGAAATCGTGTTCCGGCCGCTGTTCTTTCGACGCTACGGCGCGCTGTTCGGGCATGAACGCCTTGCCCTGACGGTCAACGCGGCGGTCTTTTCGCTCGCGCATCTCATGTACTGGAGCTGGATCGTCGCCGCGATGACCTTCGTCGGCGGGCTCGCCTTCGCGGAAGCATATGCGCGCCGCGGCAGTTTTCCCACCGCGGTCGTGCAGCATGCCGTGGCGGGGATCGTCCTGTTCGCCATGGGCATGGGGGTCTATTTCTACTCCGGTGCCGTGACGCGGCCGTTCTGATCGGGCGCGGGCGGCGGGGCTATTCCGCCGCGCTCAAGTGTCCGCTCCGGGCGCCGGTATGGATGTAGTCGCGCGTCAGTGGCACCGCGTCCTGCGCGCGCGCCAGTTGGATCTGGAACACGTTGCAGCCACCGGCGCGGAACGACATCTCGCTCGCGGCGAGATAGAACCGCCACATCCGCACGAAACGCGGATCGGCCAGCACGGGGACAAGGCGGCGTTGCCCGGGGTCGGTCAGCGCCGCCTCGAACCGCTCCGACCAGTGTTGCAGGGTCCGCGCATAGTGCAGCCGCCAGACCTCCAGATCCGTGATCCACAGCCCGGCATGTTCCACCGCCGACGCGACCTCGGACAGGGCCGGGGAATAGCCGCCCGGAAAGATGTATTTCGCCAGCCACGGGCTGGTGCTGCCCGGCGGCTTCATCCGCCCGATGGTGTGAATCAGCGCCACGCCGCGCCCCGGCAGCCGGTCGCGCACCGTGTCGAAGAAGGACCGGTAATGGGGTACGCCGACATGCTCGAACATGCCGACCGACACGATGCGGTCGAAACGTTCGGTCACCTCGCGGTAGTCCTGAAGCCGGAAGGTCACACGATCCGCCAGGCCCTCGGCCTCGGCGCGCCGCTGCGCAAGGGCGTGCTGGTCGCGGCTGAGCGTCACACCCGTCACCTGTGCGCCATAGTCGCGCGCGAGCGTCAGCGCCATGCCGCCCCAGCCGCAGCCGATATCAAGCACCCGCATCCCCGGTTCGATGCACAGCTTCGCCGCGATATGGTGCTTCTTGGCCGCCTGCGCCTGTTCCAGCGTGCAGGACGGGTCGCGGAAATAAGCGCAGGAATACTGCCGGTCCGCATCGAGGAACGTGTCATACAGCGCCTGCGACAGGTCGTAGTGATGCGCCACGTTGCGGCGGGCGCGGCTGGCCGGGTTGAACTGGTCCAGGCGCCGCCGCATCTGCCGCAGCGCCATGCGCGGTGCCTGCCACCAGACCGGCAGATCGTCGGCGTGATTGCGCAGCAACAGCTCGATCAGGTCGGTCAGAGCATCACCCTCAACATCGATGGCCCCGTCCATGTAGCCTTCGCCCATGGCCATTTCGGGCCGCAGCACCAGCCGCCGGACGATCGCAGGGTCGTTCAGGCGGACGGTGACGGGCGTGCCGCTGCCATCGCCGTAGCTGCGCGCGGTCCCCAGCGGGTCGATCACGTTCAGCGTTCCGCGGCGCACCATTTTCCGGAGCATCCGGTCAAGAATGTGAGTCCACATGATGTCCATCCCCGTGGTTCAAGACTGTGAAATCCCGCGCAGGCTTTCAAGCATCCTGCGGCGTCCGGCGCGGACCGGCATGTTCTTGCGCGTCGAACCGGCGCCGGGGCGGTCGGATCGGTCACGGGAACGGCACCCCGTACCGGGCAATCCGACGCGGGGCACCGCGCGGGGGCCGGAGGGGCAGCGACCCGCTAATGTCCCCACGGTCCGCAAGGCGCCCGCTTCGGCCGCGGCGGGCCAGACACGCCGCCCGTGGCCGGGCAAGACCTGCGCACCCGCCGCCGGGACAGGGCGCAGGCCGTGCTTGCAGCGCTGCAGTGCGGCAAGCCGGTTGCGTCGGGTCAACCGGCGGGCTCTCTCCATCCGCGGCCCGCACCGCCAGTTTCGCACCACGCACCCCACCGCCCTTTTCCGACAGAAACGCTCTTGAATTCGGCGCCGGATGCCATTAGCCGATCCCCGACAAAACCACTCAGGAACAAGGCGCAGCCATGCACATCACGTTGACCCGCGCGCTGGCAGGCGCTGCGCTGGCTCTGTCCGGCGCGTCGGCACAGGCCGGGACGGAATACCCCCTCACGATTCAGAACTGCGGCCAGACCGTCACCTTCGAACGGGCACCCCGCAACACCGTGGCGCTTGGCCAGAACAGCGCCGAGATCATGCTGCTGCTGGGTCTCGGGGACCGGATGGCCGCCACCGCCTTCTGGCCGAACGCGGTGCTGCCCGAAGTGGCCGAAGCCAATCGTGGTGTCCCGCTCATCACCGTCGAGTTTCCGACGCTGGAATCCGTGCTCGCGCAGCAACCCGATTTCGTGGCCGCGATGCTGACGACGCTGCTCGGGCCGGACAGCAAGGTCGCCAAGCGGTCGGATTTCGCGGACCTCGGCATCCCCACCTATCTGTCGCCAAGCGCGTGTTCGACCACGCTCGATGCCAGCGATGCCTACGGCTCGCGCGACGAGCTCTGGAGCATGGACCTGCTCTACAAGGAGATCGAGGACCTGTCGCGGATCTTCGACGTGGCCGATCGCGGGCAGGCCCTGATCGCGGATTTCAAGGCGCGCGAGGCCGCCCTGCGCGCACGGTTCGCCGAAGACGACGACCTGACCTTCCTGTTCTGGTTCTCCAGCCCGTCCCCGGCCGATGACGCCTATCTGGGCGGCGGCAACGGACCGTCAGGCTACATCGCGGACCTGCTTGGCGGCGCCAACGCGATCACGACCGAAGCGGACTGGCCCGCCGTGGGCTGGGAAGGCATCATGGCCGCCGACCCGACCGTCTTCGTCGCGGCACAGGTCGACCGCAACCGCTGGGACCTGGACACCGCGGAAAACAAGATCGAATTCCTCACCTCCGACCCGACCGTCAGCCAGATGGACGCGGTGCGCAACGGCCGCATCGTGGTCATGAGCGGGGCCGCCATGAACCCGAGCATCCGCACACTTTATGGCGCCGAACAGGTGGCCGAACAGCTCAAGGCGCTCGACCTTCCGTGATGGCATCCGATGCGCCCGATGCGCCCGGGGACGGGGCGACCCGCCTTGTCCTATTCCTCTGCCTGTCGCTGGTGGTGCTTACGATCGCCGTCGCCGCCGCGACGGCGATCGGGGACTACAACATCGCGCCAAGAACCGTGGTCCTGTCGGTCACCAACGAACTGGGCCTGACCGGCGCCGATATCGCCCCGATCGAACAGAGCGTCGTGTGGAACCTGCGCCTGAGCCGCGCGCTGGTGGCGGCACTGGCCGGGGCCGGGCTGGCGATCTGCGGCGCGATCCTGCAGGCGCTGCTGCGCAACGCGCTCGCCGAACCCTTCGTGCTGGGCGTGTCGGCGGGGGCGTCGACCGGGGCGGTCTGCGTGATCGTGCTGGGCATCGGTGCGGGCAGCCTGTCGCTGTCGCTGGGGGCGTTCGCCGGGGCCTTCGCCGCCTTCGCGCTCGTGGCGCTGCTGTCTAACGGGGCGACGAGCGGGCCGAACCACACGATCCTCGCCGGTGTCGCCGCCTCGCAACTGTTCAACGCCCTGACCTCCTACATCGTCACCACGTCCGGCAACGCCCAGCAGGCACGCGATGTCATGTTCTGGCTTCTGGGCAGCTTCGGCGGCGTGCGCTGGCCGGATTTCCAGCTTCTCCTCGCCGTGGTGATCGGCGGCCTGGGCGTCTGCATCTGGATGGCCCGGTCGCTCGACGCCTTCACCTTCGGGGACGAGGACGCCGCGGCGCTGGGCGTGCCGGTGGCGCGTATCCGGCTGGTGCTGTTCGGGGTGACCGCGCTGCTGACCGCGACCATCGTCAGCATGGTCGGCGCCATCGGCTTCGTCGGGCTGGTCGTGCCCCATGCGGCGCGATACGTCGTCGGGCCGTTGCACCTGCGGCTGCTGCCCGCCTGCGCCGTGGTCGGCGCGGTCTTCATGGTGGTCGCCGACATCGCCGCGCGGGTGATCGCCACACAGCAGACCGTGCCCATCGGCGTCGTGACCGCGCTTGTCGGCGTACCCTTCTTCGCGATCATCCTCTACCGCGCGCGGCCGCAGGCATGAGCGTCGTCGCCCGGAACCTGACATGGGGCGTGCCGCGCAAGACCATCGTTTCGGACGTGTCGCTGACGGCCGCACCGGGCGAAACGCTGGGCTTGATCGGTCCCAACGGATCGGGCAAGTCGTCCCTGCTGCGTCTGCTGGCCGGTCTGAAGACCCCGGCGTCGGGAAGGGTCGAGATCAATGGTCAGGACATCGCCCGGGTCTCTCGTAAGGCCCTGTCGCGGCAGGTCGCCTTCGTCCAGCAGAACGCCGCGACCGACACCAACGTCACGGTGCGCGACGTGGTGCGGCTGGGCCGGACGCCGCACCGCTCGGCCCTCGCCGGCTGGTCCGAAACCGACGAGACCGCGGTGGCCCATGCCCTGGCCCGCGTCGACATGACATCCCGCAGGGCCCAGCCGTGGCAGACCCTGTCCGGGGGCGAACGTCAGCGGGTGCATATCGCGCGGGCGCTGGCACAGACCCCGCAGGTGATGTTTCTCGACGAACCGACCAACCATCTCGACATCCATCACCAGATCGAGATCCTGCGCATGGTGCGCGATCTCGACCTGACCAGCGTCATCGCCCTGCATGACCTCAACCTTGCGGCCATGTTCTGCGACCGCATCGTCGTGCTGGAGTCCGGGACCGTGCGCGCCACCGGCACGCCCGCCGCCGTGCTGACCCGCGCGATCCTGCGCGACGTGTTCCGGGTCGACGCACAGGTCAGCGGAACGCCCGATGCCGGTCGGCCGCATATCCGGTTCAGCCCGGAATGAGACGGCGCGCGGCCAGCGGTCCATCCGGTGCGTTGGCGGGGGACCGGGCGTCCCGGCCCGTGGCGCCCGACCGGCCGTCGCGCCTGCGGGTCGCACGGTGACGGCCATTCTGCGCCCCGCCGCGAACGAACCGCTGGGCATCGCGCTGCGGGTGCTGTCGACGCTGGCCTTCGCGGTGATGGGCGCCTGCGTCAAGGCCCTTGGCGACGGCGTGCCGCTCGGCCAGGTGGTGTTCTTCCGGTCGGCTGTCGCCTTGCTGCCGCTCGTCGCTTTCCTGTGGTGGCGCGGCGACTGGCCCCGCGGTCTGACGACCCCGCGCCCGCTGGGTCATGTCGCCCGGTGCCTCATGGGCGGCGCGGCCATGTTCACCTCCTTCGCGACGATCCGCCTTCTGCCCCTCGCCGAGGCGACGATGCTGTCCTATCTCGCACCCGTGATGCTGGCGCTGCTCGGCTGGGCGCTGCTGGGCGAGGTGCTGACCGTGCGGCGGATCGGCGGTGTCGCCCTCGGCCTTGCCGGGGCGGCGGCCTTCTGCCTGCCCGCCTTCACCGGGGCTTTGCCCGAAGCGTCCGGACTGGGCGTCGGCCTTGGCCTCGTGACCGCCGTTCTGACGGCCGGGGCGCTGATCCAGGTGCGCCGCCTGACGCTGATGGGCGAGAACGCGGGCGTCATCGCCTTCTGGTTCGCCATCGTCTCGGCCTTTGGCGGCCTTGCGACGCTTCCCTGGGGATGGGTCTGGCCCGACGCGGCGACCGCCATGCTGCTGATCGGCACCGGCCTTGCGGGCGGTGTCGCCCATATTCTCATGACCCTGTCCTTCCGCCACGCCGACGCCTCCGCGCTTGCGCCGTTCGAATACCTCTCGGTGCTGTGGGCGGTGGTGCTTGGCCTTGCCTTCTTCGCCGAACTGCCGGGGCTGGCCTTCCTCCTCGCAGGGCCGCTGATCCTGACCAGCGCCATCATCGCGCGGCCCGCAAGATCAAGATGACCCGGCGCGCGCCGCCGCGCATCCCGTGATACCCGGCGAAACCTGCGGATGCCCGGTGGCGGCCTGCGGGGAAGACACGCTCCTTCCGCCGCGACTTTGGCCTTGCGGTGCGACCGCCTGCGCGCCCGAAAACGCGAGGCCCTGGCGACACGCCCCGGTCATACAAGAGTCATACGAAAGTCATACACGAGTCATACGCGTATCCTGACGCGGTCCGACCGCCTATTCCGCCGCGCGCCGGGCGGCGGGATTGTTTTGATGGGTGGTCCAGTTCGCATAGTCTGGCGACACCACCTGCCCCGTGCGCGGGTCGGTCGCCCCCGCCGCCATCGGTACCATCTCGATGCAGCCCTCCACCGGACAGACATTGACGCACAGGTTGCAGGCCACGCATTCTTCGTCGATCACCTCGAAAATGCGCCCCGGTTTCATGGCGATAGCCTGGTGGCTCGTGTCCTCGCAGGCGGCATAGCACCGCCCGCACCCGATGCAGGCATCCGGATCGATGCGGGCCTTGGCGACATAGTTGAGGTTCAGATACTGCCAGTCGGTCACGTTGGGCACCGCCCGCCCGGACACGTCGGCCACCGAAGCATATCCCTTGTCATCCATCCAGTTCGACAGCCCGGTAATCATCTCCTGCACGACCTTGAAGCCATAGGTCATGACCACCGTACAACACTGAACATTCCCCGCCCCAAGCGCCAGGAACTCCGCCGCGTCGCGCCATGTGGTGACCCCGCCGATGCCACTGATCGGAAGCCCGCAAGTCTCGGGATCTCTTGCGATTTCCGCCACCATGTTCAGCGCGATGGGCTTCACCGCAGGCCCGCAATACCCCCCATGCGTGCCCTTCCCGTCGATCATCGGCTCCGGCGACATCGTGTCGAGGTTCACCGACGTGATGGAATTGATGGTGTTGATCAGGCTCACCGCGTCCGCGCCACCGGCCTTCGCCGCCCGCGCCGGAGCCCGGATATCCGTCACGTTTGGCGTCAGCTTCACGATCACCGGCATCCGCGTCGCCTGCTTACACCAGCGGGTAACCATCTCGATATACTCAGGAACCTGCCCCACGGCGCTGCCCATGCCGCGTTCGGACATGCCGTGCGGGCAGCCGAAATTCAGTTCCACACCGTCCGCCCCCGTCTCCTCCACCAGCGGCAGGATTCCCTTCCAGCTTTGCTCGTCGCAGGGCACCATCAGGCTCACGACCATCGCCCGGTCCGGCCAATCGCGCTTTACCGCCTTGATTTCGCGCAGGTTCACCTCCAAAGGGCGGTCGGTGATCAGCTCGATGTTGTTCATGCCCAGCAACCGCCGGTCCGCGCCCCACACGGCGCCATAACGCGGCCCGTTCACGTTCACACAATGCGGGTCGAGCCCGAGGGTCTTCCACACCACGCCGCCCCACCCTGCGGCGAATGCGCGGCGGACATTGTATTCCTTGTCCGTGGGCGGGGCCGAGGCCAGCCAGAACGGGTTGGGGCTGCGGATGCCCACGAATTCGGTCGTCAGATCGGCCATGGTCCGGTGTTCCCTGTCACTCTGCCGCGATGCGGCCGGCGCCGGTCAGGCGCGCGTGGATGTCCTCTGCCGCATCGCGCCCCTCGGCTACGGCGGTGACGGTCAGGTCAGCCCCGCCCAACGCGCAATCGCCACCCGCCCAGACATCAGGCAACGCGCTGCGCCCCGGCCCTGTCACGGTGATCTTGCCACCCGCGATCTCCAGCCCGCCCGGGGCCGGGCCGAGCCGTTGGCCGATGGCCTTGAACACCTGGTCGGCGGGAAGGACGAAATGGTCGTCCGGCCGCACGGCACCACTGGCTGGATCGGTCGCGGCGAATTCCACCCCCTTCACCACCCGGTCGCCGAGCAGCCGCACCGGTGCGGCACCCGTCATGACTTGTACCCCCTTGGACGCCGCATGAAGCAGCTCGTGCTGGGATGCGCCCATCCTGTCGCGCGTGCGGCGATACACCATCGTCACCCGCTCCGCGCCCAGAAGCTTGGCCTGCACCGCGGCATCAACCGCCGTCATGCCGCCGCCGATCACGACCACGCGGCGCCCCACGGGAATGCGGCGCTTGTCGCCGGCCTGCCGCAGATCGGCGATGAAATCCACCGCATCATGGACATGGGCAAGGGCATCGCCCTCTGCCCGCAGCGCGTTCACCCCGGTCAGCCCGAGCCCGAGGAACACGGCGTCGTGGTCCTCGCGCAGTTCGGCCAGCGACAGGTCGCGACCCATCTGGACGCCGGTGTGCATCGTGATACCGCCGATCCCCAGGAGCCACGCCAGTTCGGCCTGCGCGAACCCGTCCGGCGTCTTGTAGGCCGCGATGCCGTATTCGTTCAGCCCGCCGGGCTTGGGCCGCGCATCGAAGACCGCGACGTCGTGGCCATGGAGCGCCAGCCGGTGGGCGCAGGCCAGACCCGCCGGCCCCGCCCCGACCACGGCCACCCTGAACCCCGTGGACGCCGCGCGGGCATAGGGCTGCGGACCCGCCGCCATCAACGCGTCGGTCGCATTGCGCTGCAGCCGCCCGATCTCCACCGGCTTTGCCTCGGCCGTCTGCCGTACGCAGGCCCCTTCGCACAACGTTTCGGTCGGGCAGACGCGGGCGCACATGCCGCCGAGGATATTCGCGTCGAGGATCGTGCGTCCCGCCGCCCGCGGCATGCCGGTCTGGATCTGCCGGATGAACAGCGGGATGTCGATTTCGGTCGGGCAGGCCGCGATGCAGGGCGCGTCATGGCAGAAATAGCAGCGATCCGCCGCCACCAGCGCCGCATGGGGGTCGAGCGGCGGATGAAGGTCGCAGAAATTTCGCGCGTAATCCTCGGCTTGAAGCCTACCGGACACCACGCCGGGTGTCTGCGATGTGTGCGCCATGCCTGCGGTCCTCCCCTCGGGCGGGGGGCCGCGACGCAGCCCATCCTGCCCCGTGGTCTCGTGGGCGATATCGGAGCGTCACCAGCATTCCGGCAAAAATCAAGCCTTCCCGCGCGCGAATGTGACACGCGGCCCATGCGCAATCTTGACCTGCGTTACTTTTCACCGTTTTGCAAAGGGTGTAAGACGCACCACCGGGGCCGTGGCGAACAGGCAGCAAACCGGCACCGAGGCTTGAGGCTGAGCGAGGATACCATGACCCAAACGTCCCACGGCGATGACGTCGCTTTCATCCGTGCACTTGCGGAATTGCTGCGGGAGAACGACCTCACCGAACTGGAGGTCAAACGCGAGTACGCCGAGGACAACGCGCTGAACGTGCGCGTCATGCGTGCACCGCCCGCCGTCATGCAGGCCGCCCCGGCGCCCGTCGCCGTCCCCGCGCCCGCGGCCCCCGCCCCGATGCCGGCGGCC
>NZ_QDFI01000067.1 GCF_003254465.1 Meridianimarinicoccus zhengii | reverse complement strand
ATGGGCTTCGTCTTCCTCGTCTCCGCCCTCGACTGGCTCAGATGAATGCAGACACGGCCTACAGGCCCATCTCGACGAGGGCACGACCACGCTTGCCTGGTGCTGGCGGATCACGCGGGCCGATGGCGTCACCTTCGGTTTCACCGACCACGACCGGACGCTGAGCTTCGACGGGACCGACTTCGAGCCCGAGAGCGGGCTCACGGCGTCCGAGGTGCGGTCGGGCTCGGACCTGTCCGTCGATGCGCAGGATGCCGAGGGCGTGCTGACCTCGGACCGGATCACCGAGACCGACATCCTCGACGGCCGCTGGGACAACGCCGAAGTTGAGGTCTGGCGCGCGAACTGGGCTGACACGGGCCAGCGCGTACTGATGCGCCGGGGTGCCATCGGCCAGATCCGGCGCGGGAGGCTGGCCTTCGTCGCAGAGGTCCGCTCGCTCGCCCACGTCCTCGGCCAGACGGTCGGGCGGACCTTTCAGGCGACCTGCGATGCCGCTCTCGGCGATGCGCGCTGCGGCGTCGATCTCGAGAACCCGGCGTTCAAAGGAACCGGCGCAGTCATCGATCTGCTGCGCGACCGGGCCTTTACCGCCTCGGGACTGGGTGCATTCATCTCCGGCTGGTTCACCTTCGGCACCATTGAATGGACCAGCGGCGCGAACGCGGGGCGTCGGACGGAGGTGCTCGGCCATGACGTCACGGACGGCGTGGCGATCCTGACCCTGCTCGAGGCGCCTGTGCGGGCCATCACCGAGGGTGACGCCTTCACCATCCGCGCGGGCTGCGACAAGCGCATGGAGACCTGCGGCGCGAAGTTCGCCAACACCGTCAACTTCCGCGGCTTCCCGCACATCCCTGGCCAGGATGCGGTGCTTCGCTACGCCACGAAGGATGGCGGGCACGAGGGAGGCGTGCTGTGACGCAACCTCCGGCATCGGCCGACCCGGCGCGCGTCATTGCCATAGCGCGGTCCTGGCTCGGCACGCCGTATCACGACCAGGCCAGCCTTCGGGGCGTGGGCTGCGATTGCCTCGGGCTCGCCCGGGGCGTCTGGCGCGAGATCGTCGGCCCCGAGCCGTTCCCGATCCCACCTTACAGCCGGGACTGGGGCGAGACCGGGCCGCGGGAGGTGCTGGCGAACGGCGCGCGCGCCATGATGATCGAAGTGGAACCGGCGGCAGCCGGTCCAGGCGCGCTGGTCCTCTTCCGCATGAAGCCCCGCGCCATCGCCAAGCATGTCGGGATCCTCACCGGCCCCGACAGCTTCCTCCACGCCTATGAGCGGCTCGGCGTGATCGAGGAACCGCTCAACCCATCCTGGCGGCGGCGCGTCGCCTTCGCCCTCCTGTTTCCGCAACGCTGAGACCCCGACATGGCCACCCTCGTTCTCGGTGCCGCTGGCGCCGCCATTGGCGGTTCGATCGGCGGCGCGATCCTCGGCGTGAGCGCCGCGACCATCGGCGGTTTCATCGGCTCCACCATCGGCTCGGTCGTGGACAGCTGGATCGTCTCGTCGCTGGCGCCGACACAGCGCATCGAGGGGGCGCGGCTCGACACGCTGCGCATCACCTCGGCCACCGAAGGCGCGGTCATCCCGCGGCTCTACGGCCGGATGCGCATGGGCGGCAATATCATCTGGGCGACGGATTTCCGCGAGGAGACCAAGACCACCACGCAGGGCGGCGGCAAGGGTGGCGGGGGCGGCAAGGTCAAGACCACCGAGTATCTCTACTATGCCAGCTTCGCCGTGGCGCTCTGCGAGGATCCGATCACCGGCATCGGCCGCATCTGGGCCGACGGCAAGCCGATGGACCTCTCCGGCGTCACCTGGCGCTGGTATCGGGGCGACGAGGCGCAGACGGCGGACCCGTTCATCGCGACGAAGATGGGCGCGTCGAACACCCCCGCCTATCGCGGCACCGCCTATGTGGTCTTCGAGGAACTCGCGCTCTCGACCTATGGTAACCGCCTGCCGCAGCTCTCTTTCGAGGTTTTCCGGCCGCTCGCCGATCCCGACACCGCCGAGGGGCTGACCCGCGCCGTCACCATGATCCCGGCCTCGGGCGAGTTTACCTATGCCACGCAGGCGATCCGCAAGACCGATGGCGGCGCGACGGTGCCCGAGAACCTGAACGCGCTGGCCGACTCCACCGACATGGTGGAGGCGCTGGACCGGCTCCAGGCGATGGCGCCTGCGGTCGAGAGCGTCAGCCTCGTGGTGGCCTGGTTCGGCGACGATCTGCGCGCGGGGTCCTGCAAGGTGCGGCCCGGTGTCGAGGTGTCGGCCAAATCGACCACGCCCGCCAGTTGGTCGGTGAACGGTGTCAGCCGGGCCAGCGCCTTCCTCGTCAGCCGGGATGCAGAGGATCGTCCGGTCTATGGCGGCACGCCGTCCGACTTCGCGGTGGTGCAGGCGATCCAGGAGATGACGGCGCGCGGGCTTCGCGTCACCTTCTATCCGTTCATCCTGATGGATGTGCCGCCCGGCAATACGCTGCCGAACCCGTATTCCGACAACGCCGCCGGGACGGGCCAGCCCGCCTTTCCCTGGCGTGGGCGGATCACCTGTTCGCCCGCGGCCGGTTTCGCCGGGACGGTCGACAAGACGGCGACGGCCGCAAGCCAGGTCGCGGCGCTCTTCGGCGCAGCCACACCCGCCAGCTTCAACGTCTCTGGTCAGTCGGTTTCGTGGACCGGAACGCCCGGCGACTGGGGCCTGCGGCGCATGGTGCTGCACTACGCCCATCTCTGTGCGGCGGCGGGCGGGGTCGATGCGTTTCTCATCGGCACCGAGATGCCGGGGCTGACGACGATCCGCTCGGGGGCCAGCAGCTATCCGGCGGTGCAGGCCTATCGGGACCTGCTCGCGGATGTCCGCTCGATCCTCGGGTCCGGGACGAAGATCGGCTATGCCGCCGACTGGAGCGAGTATTTCGGCCACCAGCCGGGCGATGGCACCGGCGACGTGTACTTCCACCTCGATCCGCTCTGGGCCGACCCGGAGATCGATTTCGTCGGGATCGACAATTACATGCCGCTGTCGGACTGGCGCGACGGGTTCGAACATGCGGACGCGGTCGAAGGCTGGCCCGCGATCTACGACCGCGCCTACCTGCAGGGGAACATCGCGGGCGGCGAAGGCTTCGACTGGTTCTACGCCAGCGCGGCGGATCGCACCGCGCAGGTGCGCACGCCGATCACGGACGGCGCGGCGGGCAAGCCGTGGGTCTTCCGCTACAAGGACCTGCGCGCCTGGTGGTCGAACCCGCACTACAATCGCCCCGGTGGGGTGGAGCGCGGCACGCCGACGACGTGGGAGCCGGAGTCGAAGCCGATCTGGTTCACCGAGCTCGGCTGCCCCGCCATCGACCGGGGCACCAACCAGCCGAACGTCTTCTTCGACCCGAAGTCGTCGGAAAGCTTCACGCCGCATTTCTCGCGCGGATGGCGCGACGACGCCATCCAGCGCGCCTATCTCGAGGCGACCTATCTCTGGTGGGGCGAGGCCGCGAACAATCCGCTGTCCTCGGTCTATGGCGGCCGCATGGTGCATGTGCCGGAATGCGCCGCCTGGACCTGGGACGCGCGGCCCTATCCGTTCTTTCCGGCGCTGACCGACGTCTGGACGGACGGGGCGAACTGGCGGCTCGGCCACTGGCTGACGGGGCGGCTCGGGGCGGTGTCGCTCGCCGCGCTGGTCCGGCACCTCTGCCTGCGCGCGGGGCTGCCCGAGGACCGGATCGACGTCAGCGGCCTCTGGGGCGCGGTCGAAGGCTACGCGATCACGGCGCTGGAAAGCCCGCGCGCCTCGATCACCACGCTGTCGCGCCACTTTGGCTTCGACGCGGTGGAGACCGAGGGCGTGATCCGTTTCATCATGCGCGGCCGGGCCTCCGTCGCCACCCTCGCGCCCGACGATCTGGTCGCCGCCCGCGAGGGCGATGTGCTGGAACTGACCCGCGGCCAGGAGACCGAACTGCCGCAGGCGCTCAAGTGGCAGGTCGCGCGGGCCGACGAGGATTACGATGCGGCCCTCGTCGAGGCGCGGCGCATCACCGTGGACACGACGCGGATCGCCTCCGAGAGCTTTCCGATGGCGGTGCCGCCCGAGGAGGCCGAGCGCCGTTGCCGCCGCGCGCTGATGGAGGCGTGGGTGGGGCGCGAGACGGCGGCGTTCCGTCTGCCGCCCTCGCGGCTGGCGCTCGATCCGGCCGATGCGATCCGGCTGGAGCATGACGGGCGGCTAGTGGACCTCCGGCTCGTCTCCATTGCCGACGCCGAGGCGCGCGGCATCGAGGCGGTGCGCCAGGACCGTGCGACCTACGATCTGCCGCCTGGCGATCCTCGCGCGGCGTCGCTGACGCGCGCCGTGGTGTTCGGCGCGCCGGATGCGGTGCTGATGGACCTGCCGCAGCTGACCGAGGACCAGGCCGCACACCGGCCACTGGCCGCCGCGCACGCCATTCCCTGGCCGGGCGAGATGGCGGTGTTCCGCAGCCCCTCGACCGATGGCTTCGAGCTGCTGACCACCTTCGGCAGCCGCGCCCGGATCGGGGCTCTGGTCTCCGACTTCTTCGCGGGGCCGACATCGCGCTTCGACCTCGGCAATGCGCTGGTGGTCGATCTGCTCACCGGCACGCTGGAAAGCGTCACCGACCTGACGCTGTTCGGCGGCGCGAACGCGCTCGCCATCGAGAGCGCGCCCGGCGTTTGGGAGATCGTGCAGGCGGGCGCGGCCGAGCTGCTGGCACCCGGCCGGTACCGGCTGACCCGCTTGCTGCGGGGCCAGCGCGGGACCGAGGATGCCATGGGCAACCCGGCCCCTGCAGGCGCGCGGGTCGTGGTGTTGGACGACAGCCTCGCAACGCTACCAGTCGCCGAGGCCGATCTCGGCATCCCGTGGAACTGGCGCATCGGTCCCGCGAGCCGCCCGGTCAGCGACGAGACCTATGTGGCGCAGACGTTCACGCCCGCGGGCGTCGGGCTGCGGCCGTTCTCCATCGCCCATGTCGAGCAGCCGTGGCGCACACCGCGCGCCCCTGGCGATCTGACGATACGCTGGACGCGCCGGTCGCGCGCACTCGCGGCCGACAGCTGGGGCGGGCTGGAGGTGCCGCTGGCCGAGGAACTGGAAGCCTACGAGGTCGAGATTCTTGATGGCGTGACCGTGAAGCGGGTGCTGAGCACGGCCACCACCAGCGCGGTTTACACCGCCGACCAGCAGACCGCCGACTGGGGCGGGCCGCTCGGGCCCGGCGACACGCTAGACATCCGCATCCATCAGCTCTCCGCCCTTGTCGGGCGGGGTGCGCCCAAGGCTGCAACGCTGAGCTTCTGAGGTAGCGCAATGAGTTCTGGCACGGCGCGCGATCTACGTCGTAGGCTTGGGACATGCGCCCCGAGGACGAAGACAGGATTGCAGCCCAGCTTGCCAGAGTGATGGCCGTGGCCTGCGTGCGCAACACGCAGCTCGAGGACTTGCATGCGGGTCCGGCGCCCGTCTCCCACGCGGGCGACGGCAGCGACGTCATCGTCGTAGACGCCGAGGGGAACCGTATTCCCTGGTCCGAGGTCTCTCGGATCGACGACGACGAGATGCGCGCGCTCATGCGCGAGATCGTGGATCGCCTCTACACCTTCCATCTGCGGATCGACGACCCGGCCTTCAGGGCCGAGATCGATCGCTGGGCCGCAATGACCGCGAAGTGGGACGCGCCGAAGCCCGACCCGGTTCTGTCGGCCATTCCGGCGGAGACGCCCGAGCGCGGGTAGCCCGCCACCTACCATCGCCGCGCCTTCATCCGCCGCCTGCCATGCAGGCGGCATTCTTCGTTCTGGAGACCGCCCATGTCCGACGCCACGGCCCATCTCCTGCTGCCCTACATCCTCGCAGCGCAGGCCCAGAAGCACGTCACCCACAACGAGGCGCTGCGGATCCTCGACGGACTCGTGCAGCTCTCCGTCCTCGACCGGGACCTGACCGCGCCGCCCGGAAGCCCCGCCGACGGCGACCGATACATCGTCGCCTCCGGCGCAACGGGCGACTGGGCGGGCTGGGATCTGAACGTCGCGCTTTGGACCGATGGCGCCTGGCTCCGCCTGCCGCCGCGGACCGGCTGGCGGGCCTGGGTCGAGGACGAGGGTCTGCTGCTGGTCTACGATGGCGCAGGCTGGGTCGGGACCACGCCGGACGCGCTGCAGAACCTCGCACTGCTGGGGCTCGGGACCACCGCGGATGCGTCGAACCCGTTCTCTGCCAAGCTGAACGCTGCGCTCTGGACGGCGAAGACCGTCGCCGAGGGTGGCACCGGCGATCTGTTCTACACCATGAACAAGGAGGCCGCTGGCGACGATCTCGGCCTGACGCTGCAGACCGGCTTCGTGACCAAGGCGCTGGTGGGGCTCTTCGGCTCCGACCGCTTCCGCCTCGCGGTCTCGGCCGACGGCAGCACCTTCTTCGACGGGCTCAGCGTCGACAACGCCACCGGCATCGTCGATCAGCCCCGGCTGCCGCGCTTCAAGGCGTACACGAACTACGACAACTATGTCGGCGTCGGTACCTGGACGAAGATCGGCCTGAACAACACCGACTACAACGATCAGGCTGCCTTCGACGCTGCGAACAACCACTTCGTGGCGCCCGTCGACGGTACATACCTTTTCGGCGCGACGCTCCTCTACAAGATCAACGCCAGCGCCACGGCGCGCATGCGCGGGCGGCTCGTTCTGAACGGCACGACGGAAATCCGCGGCTCCCTCGGCGAAATCTCCGCCACCCACGTCTCGCTCGCCACCGCGATCTGGCTGCAGACCATGGTGCCGCTCACCGCGGGCGATACCGTGGAGCTGCAGGGATATTTCCGGGTCGCGGATGGCTACTTCGCCGCCGATCACACGTCCTTCTGGGGCTGCAAGGTCGGCTGAGCGGCGGAAGGAGGATCCAATGACACCACCCCGATCCGAGGGCTTCGTGCGCATGCCCGACGCCGAATTCGAGGCGATCCTGACGCGGGCGGCCGAGGAAGGCGCAAAGCGTGCGCTGGCCGATGTCGGGCTCGACGGCGACGAGGCCGCGCTCGACATCCGCGATCTGCGCTCCCTCGTTGATTGCATCCGGCTGGTACGCCGCACCGCCATGCAGACCGCCGTCCGCATGATCACCACCGGCGTCATGCTGGCGCTGCTCGCCGGCATCGCCATCAAGCTGAAGATCTTCGGCGGCGGCCCGTAGCCGCTCACCACCCCATCGACCGACCCAACCGTACCCGCCCTCGAGGCGGGTTTTTCGTTTTCGGAGGACCCCATGACCACGACCTTTTACGACCACTGGCGCGATGTGCCCGAGAGTGCCTGGCGCTGGCCGAACTTCAGCCCAGCCGAGATTGCCTGCCGGGGTACTGGCAAGCTGCTGATCAATGAACCGGCGCTCGACAAGCTGCAGGCGCTGCGCGACCGGCTGGGCAAGCCGCTGATCGTCCGCTCCGCCTATCGCAGCCCCGAGCACAACCGTGCGGTCGGCGGCGCGACCCGGTCGAAGCACAAGGACGGCGCCGCCTTCGACATCGCCATGGCGAACCACGACCCCGTGGCCTTCGAGGCGGCGGCGCGAGAGGTCGGGTTCCTCGGCTTCGGCTTCTACCCGCGATCGGGGTTCATTCACATCGACCTCGGGCCCGCGCGTCAGTGGGGCGAGCGGTTCCCGGTCCGGGCGACTGCCTTCGCCGAAGAAACGCCACCAGCGCGCGAGGTTTTGGCCGATAGCCGCACCATGAAGGGTGGAGGGGCGGCTGGTGTGGCGACGCTGGGCGCAGCAGGGGTGGAGGTAGCGCAAAACGTCCTGGCCGAGACCCAGACCGCCATCCTGCCGCTGGTGCCGTATCTCGACACGTTGCGTTGGGTGTTCATCGTGGTGGCGCTCGGCGGGATCGCGGTCACCATCTACGCCCGAATCGATGACTGGCGCCGGGGGCGGCGGTGATCGGGGGGCTACTCACCGGGATCGCTACGAGCCCATGGATGCGGGCGGCGCTGCGCTACGGAGCCATCGCGCTGGCAGTGCTCCTGTTCCTGCTTTCGCTTCGGCGCTCCGGGGAGCGAGCGGGACGCCTCGCCGAACGCCTTGAAACCACGGAGAAGGCCAATGACGTCCAACGCCGGATGCTGGAAGCGGCGGCTCGCCGTCCTCGCGATCGCAACGAGCTTGCTCAGCGGCTGCGCGACGGACGGTTCTGATGCGGGCAGGCTCGGCGCCTGTCCGCCGATCGTCGAGTACAGCCAAGAGTTTCGGGGGCGCGCGGCCGCTGAGGTCGCCCTACTGCCGGAGGGGTCGGCGACCGCGGAGATGCTGAGCGACTACGCGGTGATGCGGGATCAAGCCCGGGCTTGCCAGTGACCCTTCCGAAAATCTGCGCCTGCGGCTGCCCGCAGGCGCAGTCAGGCCTCAGTACGTCTCCACGACGTCGCTGTATTCACCACGCAACTGGATCGTCATCGTTATCGGCGTGCTATCCCGGTTGCGCCAGAACCACCCGTGATCGCCGGCGAAGGGGGCTTCGATGCTGCCTTCGCCCGATGTCTGGCCGGCGCCACGTTCGTAGTCGACCGACTCGCCGCCGCTGTGGGCATGCAGGTCGAAGTTGACCCGCCCCCCTGTCGCCGTCCATGCGTAGTCGACCACGTTTCCGGCTTCCATCGTCATCTTGATCTCGGCAGTGGCTCCCGGTTCGAGGGTGAAGGTCACCTCGTCGCGCCAGGCTTCCTGCGCGTGGGCCGTGCCGACGAACACGCCGAAGACGGCGTCGAGAACGCTCGAGGACTGACCCCGTGCGCGCTGCTCGTCCAGCAGGCGATCCGCCTCGGCCTCTTCGGCGAGTTGAACCTTGATCTCGCCCATTTCCGTCAGACCCAGCACGCGACCGACGCCGGTCGGATCGATGGCATGTTCCGCGGGCAGATACACCATCAGGCCAATGGCCACCGCCCCGATGCCAGCGATGATCGTCGAGCGGCGCAGTTGAGCCGGTGTTGGCAGGTCTTCGATGTTGGGTTTCGGTGCGTTGTGCATTGTTCTTTCCTTTATGTGCTGGCGATGAATCCGGCGATCTGCTGATAGGTCAGCAAGACGCCAAGAAGAACCATGATGATGTTTGCATAGGTTGCCTGGGTCATGAACTTCGGGCTCCTGCGCCAGTAGCCCATGACGATCAGGATCACGAACAGCGCGAGAAGTTGCCCGACTTCGACGCCCACGTTGAAGGCCAGAAGGTTGGCCAAGAGCCCGTCTTCCGCGATCTCGTATTCGAGGATCTTGGTTGCGAGCCCGGTGCCGTGAAACAGCCCGAAAATCAGCGTCGCGGCCTTGGTGTTGGGCTGGAACCCGAACCAGCGCTGGTAAACCCCGAGGTTATCGAGCGCCTTGTAAACCACCGACAGGCCGATGATGGCATCGATGATATACGCGTTGATGCCCCAGCCGAACCAGACGCCCGCCAGCATCGTGACCGAGTGGCCAATGGCGAAAATGCTGACGTAGATGGCCACGTCCTTCATCCGGTAGAGGAAGAAGACGACGCCGAGCAGGAACAGGATGTGGTCGTATCCCGTCACCATGTGCTTGGCGCCGAGATATATGAAGGGGATGATGTGCACCCCCCAGATTTCCTGGATGTAGCCCGCGTCACCTTCGGTGACGTTGTGGGCGAGCACCTGCGCCACGCTGGATGCGTAGAGCGCGAGCACTGCAAGGGTCAGGGCGACCGCACGGCGCGATGCCAGCGCGCGCAAGCCCCAATAGCCTGAAGTCATGAATAGATCTCCGTTGTGCTGTTAGAGGATCGGTACGCCGCGCGATGCGCGACGCCGATCAGGCACGTGGAGGGCGTTCGATCCGGAAGGTACGGTGGGGGCCGTCCGGCGAGGTCCGGAGCCGCCACGCATCCCTTTGCGCAAAAGCCAGTTGGCCCCCGTGACCCAGCGACAGGAATGCCTGGCTGTGATCGTGGTCGGCAGTCTCGTGGCTGTGACCGTGCATGGCCCAGTAGAGATCTTCCTCGAACCCATGCGAATGGCCGTGATCGGCAATCATCTCCAGATGATCCTGGATCGTCTCGAAGACAGTCGGCGCATGGTTCGCGGTCGGCATGACGGACCAGACCACCAGCGACAGGCACAGAAGCGCCGCAAACGCTTGTCGTCCAAATGTCCGCAGAGGTGCCATCGATCTTGCCTGTCCGCCCGCTCGTCGTCGCGGCCCATTCATGGAGCCATCTTGTTCTATCCCCCTGGGGAGGATAGCGTCTTTCTATGACAATGCCCCATGTCCACGCAACCCACCCCGCCTTGATTGCCCGGCTGAAACGTGCCGACGGCCACCTGCGCGCGGTGATCGGCATGATCGAGGAGGGCAAGCCCTGCCTCGAAATCGCGCAGCAGATGCAGGCGGTAGAGAAGGCCGTGGCGAACGCCAAGCGTGCGCTGATCCACGATCACCTGGATCATTGCCTCGATGCCGAGCATTCGGCCGCAGATCGTGACGAACTGAAGGCCATCTCCCGATACCTCTGAGGTTAGCCCCGTGCTGGAAGTCCTTGCCGACCGTACCTATCGCCATCTCTTCGCCGCGCAGGTCGTGGCGCTTCTGGGCACGGGGCTTGCCACCGTGGCACTCGGGCTTCTGGCTTACGATCTGGCGGGCGACGACGCAGGCCTGGTGCTGGGCACGGTCTTCACCATCAAGATGGTGGCCTATGTCGGCATCGCCCCCATCGCTGGGGCTTTCGCTAACCGGGTGAACCGCCGGGCGTTTCTGGTCGCACTTGACCTGGTTCGGGCGGCTGCGGCGCTCTGCCTGCCTTTCGTCACCGAAATTTGGCAGGTCTACGTCCTGATCTTCCTGCTGCAATCGGCGTCCGCCGCCTTCACGCCGACCTTCCAGGCGACCATCCCGGACGTGCTGCCGGACGAGGCGCGCTACACGCGGGCGCTGTCACTGTCGCGGCTGGCTTATGACCTCGAGAACATCGTCAGCCCGATGCTGGCCGGGCTCCTGCTGGCAGTGGTGAGCTACAACTCCCTCTTCCTTGGAACGGTGGTGGGGTTTGCCGCCTCCGCTGCTCTCGTCGTCTCGGTCCTGCTGCCCAGTCCGAAACCAGCCGAGCCGCGCGGCATCTACGACCGCACGACGCGCGGCATCCGCATCTACCTCGCGACGCCGCGCCTGCGCGGACTGCTGGCGCTGAATCTCGCCGCAGCCGCTGCGGGCGCAATGGTGCTGGTCAACTCGGTGGTGCTGGTGCGAAGCGCGCTGGGGCTGGACGCTTCCGCGCTGGCCTGGACGCTGTTCGCCTTCGGTGCCGGGTCGATGCTGGCCGCACTTGCGCTGCCGAAACTGCTCGACCGCGTGCCGGACCGGCCGGTGATGGTCGTCGGGGCCGCGCTCATGGTGCTGACGCTCCTCGGTCTCGCCGGAGAGGCCGCCGCTCTTGGGCTCACCTGGCCCGTCCTCCTTGGCGCGTGGCTGCTGGTGGGCCTGGGGTATTCGGCGGTCCTCACCCCCTCCGGTCGCTTGCTGCGGCGTTCCGCCCACGCAGAAGACCGCCCTGCGCTCTTCGCCGCTCAGTTCGCGCTCAGCCATGCCTGCTGGCTTGTGACCTATCCGCTTTCCGGCTGGCTGATGACGCAGTTCGGACCGGTCGCGGCCCTCGGGGTGCTGGCCGCGCTGGCCGGCGTCGGCGCGCTGTCGGCACTTCGTCTCTGGCCGCAGGAGGATCCCGAGATCCTCGAGCACAGCCACGACAACTTGCCGCTCGACCACCCCCATCTCAAGGGCGCGCGACGCCACGCGCATCCGTTCGTCGTGGACGACCAGCACCCCCGCTGGGCGTCACAGCTTTGAGCGACCCTCAACGGGTGCCCCTGAATGTCATGCGAATCTCAGGCTGCCTGATAGCTTGAGAATGTCTCTGTCGTGCCGTCACGACGGATCAGGTATACGACATAAGCCTCTCGCTGCGACTCCGGGCCCATGCCGGGGGACCCATAGGGCATGCCGGGCACTGCGAGGCCGACCGCGTCAGGGCGTTCCTCCAAGAGACGGCGAATGTCGGCAGCAGGGACGTGGCCCTCGATCATGTAACCATCCACGCGACCCGTATGGCAGGAGACCATCTCCTGCGGGATGCCGCTGTCGAGCTTGTAGCGCATCAGAAGCGTTCCCGCGCTCGCCTCGGTCGTGACTGCGAAACCGTCGTTCTCGAGGATCTCGATCCAGGCCGAGCAGCAGCCGCAGTTTGGGTCCTTCATCACGTGGACCGCCGGTCCGGCGCCTTGCGCCAGAGCCCTCAGGGGCGACGCAGCCGCCAGCGCAGCTGTGCCGATCAGGAGCTTGCGGCGGGAAAACATGTCTTGGGTCATCTGATGTTCCTTTCGAGGTTGGATGTGTGGGCTGGCAGATCAGAGATCGACCCGCCTGAGCCGCAGGGCATTGGTGATCACCGAGACCGACGACAGGCTCATCGCCGCCGCCGCGATCATCGGCGAGAGGAGAAGGCCGGTGAGGGGGTAGAGCAGCCCTGCCGCGATCGGAACGCCAAGTGCGTTGTAGGCGAAGGCGAAGAACAGGTTCTGCTTGATGTTGCGCAGGGTGGCGCGGGCCAGCTTGCGCGCCCGGACGATGCCCATCAGGTCACCACCCAGCAGGGTAATGCCTGCACTTTCCATTGCAACATCCGCTCCGGTGCCCATGGCGATGCCCACATCCGCGGCGGCGAGCGCGGGCGCGTCGTTCACCCCGTCGCCCGCCATCGCGATCTTGTGGCCCTCTTGGCGCAGCTGGTCGATCAGGTCCTTCTTTGCCTCGGGCAGGATACCCGCGCGCACCTCGTCAATGCCGAGCTTTCCCGCGACCGCCTGCGCCGTGCGTTCGTTGTCGCCCGTCGCCATGATCACCCTTAGCCCTTGGGCATGAAGTTCCCGAATGGCCTGCGCGGTACTCTCCTTGATCGGGTCGGCGACCGCCACGATGCCGACGAGCGCGCCGTCAAGCGCGACGAACATCGCCGTCTTGCCCTCGGCGCGCAGGGTGTCGGCCTTTGACTCGACCTGCGCGGTGTCGAGCCCCATCTCCCGCATCATCGCCGCGTTGCCGAGCGCCACCGCGCGCCCGCCGACGCGGCCCTGCACGCCCTTGCCGGTGACGGCGTCGAAGTCCGTAGCCTCCTGTCGCGGGGCACCCTGCGCCTCGGCTCCCTCGACGATCGCCTCAGCCAGCGGGTGTTCCGAGCCGCGCTCCAGAGCTGCGGCCAGCGACAGCAGTTCGGTCTCGGTGATGTCGCCAAGCGCCACAACGTCCGTCAGCTTCGGCTTGCCCACGGTCAGCGTGCCGGTCTTGTCGACAATGAGCGTATCGACACCCGCCATGCGCTCCAGTGCCTCGGCGTCCTTGATCAGCACACCCGCCTGTGCGCCGCGCCCCGCGGCCGTGGTGATGGAGATCGGTGTCGCCAGCCCCAAGGCGCATGGGCAGGCGATGATCAGCACCGACACAGCCGAAGCGATGGCGAAGACGAGCGCGGGCTCTGGGCCGAAGATCGTCCAGACGACGAAGGCGACGATTGCGACGACGACCACGGTCGGCACGAATACCGCCGAGACCCGGTCAGCCAGACCCTGGATCGGCGCGCGCGAGCGCCGCGCGTTCGACACCATCGCGACGATCTGCGCCAGCACGGTATCGGACCCGACCTTGCCCGCCTCGATCACCAGAGAGCCGTTCTTGTTGATCGTGGCCCCGGTCACAGTATCGCCCGGGCCCTTCTCGACGGGCATCGACTCGCCCGTCAGCATGCTTTCGTCCAGCGAGGAACGGCCCTCGATTACGGTTCCATCGACCGGAACCGCGTCGCCGGGACGGACGCGCAGCCGGTCGCCCTCCATGATGTTTTCGAGCGGCGCGTCATATTCCGTGCCATCGGACAGGATGCGCCGCGCGGTCTTCGGCGCCAGATCCAGAAGCGCGCGGATCGCATCCCCGGTGCGTTCTCGCGCTCGGAGTTCCAGCACCTGGCCCACGAAGACCAACGCGACGATCACCACCGCCGCCTCGAAATAGGTGCCGACGCCGTGGCCCATCCGGTACTGTTCCGGAAACACCCCCGGCAGGAACGTCGCGACGAGCGAGTAAAGGTAGGCCGCCGCCACGCCGATGCTGATCAGCGTCCACATGTTTGGGCTGCGGTTCACAATGGAGTCCCAGCCGCGCCGGAAGAAAGGCAAGGCGGCCCAGAGGATGATCGGCGTTGCCAGCACGAACTCGAGATAACTTGCGGTCTGATGCCCGATCCAGTCGCGCACTGGCAGCGCGACCAGTTCCCCCATCGTCAGGATGACGAGCGGCACCGCCGCCGCCGCCGAAATCCACATCCGACGCGTGAAGTCGGTCAACTCCTCGCTGGGTTCGTCCGATGGGACCATCGGCTCCAGCGCCATGCCGCAGATCGGGCAGGACCCTGGCGCATCGCGAACGATCTCCGGATGCATCGGGCAGGTGTACTGGACGTTGGCCGGAGCAGCCTTCTTCTGCCGGGCGGCCCGGCCCGAAGCGTAGAACCACGGATCCGCCTTGAACTTCGTCTGGCACTTCTCCGAGCAGAAATGAAAAGTCTCGCCCTGGAACTCGGCGTGATGTCCGTCCGGCTTGACCGCGACCGTCATCCCGCAGACCGGGTCCTTCGCCGTCTCGGTTGCCGCCGGAATGTCGGGCGTCGCGTGATGATGATCATGCTCCATGGTCTGCCAGCCTTTCGATGTCCTGTTTCAGCTTGCGGCCTCCAGCCGTTGGAAGCTCAAGCCCTTATCATTGGTGGTCGTGAGTGCCTTCCGGGGCGGGATTGCGTGCGAGGAAGATCCCGACAAACAGGAACACCAGCGCCATGCCGATCGCGCCAAGGACGACGATGAGGGGGTCGGACTGCCACTTCATCGCGGCGAGTGCGGCCAGCACCACGGCATCAAGTGCGATGGCCGTCAGCAACACCCAGCCCCGCGCGCCTATTTCCTCGCGCAGATGCCGGAACACGCCGAAATGGATGATCATGTCCATCACCAGATAGAAGAAGGCCCCGAGCGAGGCGATGCGGCTGAGATCGAAGAAGACCGTCAGGAAGCCCGCGATCACGACCGTGTAGACGAGCGTGTGGTCCTTGATCGTGCCCGGCATCCCAAAATGGCTGTGCGGGATCATCTTCATGTCCGTCAGCATCGCCAGCATCCGCGAGACCGCGAAAACGCTGGCGATCAGGCCCGAGGCAGTGGCCACCAGCGCCAGCGCCACCGTCAGGTAAAAGCCGGTTTGCCCGAGGGCTGGTTGGGCGGCTTCAGCCAGCGCGTAGTCCTTCGCCGCCACGATGCGATCGAGCGGCAGGCTGGAGCCGACCGCGAATGCGACCAGCAGGTAGACGACGACGCAGATGGCGATGGACAGGACTATGGCCCGGCCCACGTTCCGATGCGGATTGGTCAACTCGGCGCCGCTGTTGGTGATGGTCGTGAAGCCCTTGAAGGCGAGAATGGACAGCGCGACCGACGCCACGAATCCACCCGCACGAAAATCTCCGCCCGACGCTTCGAACGAAATGCCGCTGGCCCACAGACCGGCCGCCCCGAACAGCGCAATGCCGCCCACCTTGAGAATGGCCATGATAATGGACAGCAGCCCGACCGACCGGTTGCCAGAGACGTTCACGAGATAGGCGAAGACGATCAGCCCCACGCCGAGGACCGGCACGAGAATGCTGTCCGGATCGCCGCCGAAGGCTCGCAGGGTGTAGGTTCCGAAGGTGCGAGCGACGAGGCTTTCGTTGATGACCATCGATAGCGCCATCAGGAGAGCTGCGCCCGCCGCGACCGTCGTCGGTCCGTAGGCTTTCTTCAGGATCATCCCGATGCCGCCCGCAGACGGGTATGCGTTCGACATCTTGATATAGGTGTAGGCGCTGAAGGCGGTCACGATGGCGCCGACCACGAACGAGAGCGGGAAGAGAGGCCCGGCGAGTTCGGCGATCTGGCCGGTCAGCGCGAAGATGCCCGCGCCGATCATCACGCCGGTGCCCATGGCTACCGCACCGGAAAGGGTGATGCTGTTCTTCTGGTACTCGCTTCCGGTCATGGATTTCCCTTTTCAGGCTTTTGCCGCATGGCTACCCAAAGCAGTGGCAGGCCCGTCAAGAGGCCGAGGCCAAGTACTGCCCATGTCGCCCGGCCCAGATCTCCGCTCACCGCCTCGCCGCCGAAATGGGCCAGCAGGAAGCTTGCCGGAATGATCCCCGCCAGTGTTGCCAAGGCGAAACGCCAGGCGTGCAATCGGCTCAGTCCGGCCGCGTAGCTGATCATGTCGAAGGACACGAAGGGCATCAGGCGGCTGGCAAGAACCGTCGCCGTCAACGCGTTCTGCGAGCCGAGCAGCCCGGCATCGACGCGGTCCCCGAACACCCGCCGCAGGACGTCATGCCCCAGAACCCGTGCGAGACCGAAGGCGATCAGCGCCCCGAGCTCGGCGCCGATGACGACCTGCACGGTCCCCCAGAGATGTCCGTAGGCCGCTCCGGCCGCCAGTGCGATGGGTGCACTCGGGATTGGGCTGGCCACGACCGCGATGGTCATAAGCGTGACGATCAGGACCGGCCCCCAGAGACCCGCACGCGCCACCAGCGTTTCCAGACGCTCGGGCTCCAGGAGGCTGCGCGCCTCGGCGAACACCGAAGGCGCGAACTGCCAGACAGCGAGCAGTCCGATGCCGAGGATCGCAAGGCCCGCGAGAATGGTGACGCGCAGGCTCATCTCAGACCGCCGCGACGGCCTTCGCCAGGAGGTCGCGCACCTCGCCCGCCACGGCCGTCAGTTCGGCGTTCTCAATCGCCTGCATCGACGCCACAGGATCGATGGCGCTGACTTCCACGCCACCGTCGACCTCGCGCAGGATGACGTTGCATGGCAGCATCGCACCGACGCGCGGTTCGATCCCGATGGCCTGATGCGCCATCTTGGGGTTGCAGGCGCCGAGGATGCGGTAGGCGGGCATCTCGACATCTAGCTTCTTCTTCATCGTCGCCTTGACGTCGATCTCGGTCAGGATGCCGAAGCCGTGGTCGGTGAGGGCCTTCCGCGCGCGAGCGTCGACGTCGTCGATACCGGCGTCGGGGAACATTCGATTGATCGTGTAGGTCATTGCCAACTCCTTTTTTCTATTTCCGAAGATACTTGATCAGCGCTGCTATGGCCAAAACCAGCAGCACGAGGATCAGCAGGCCGAAGAGCCAGCCAAACCCCATTCCGAAACCCATTCCGGGGCCCATGTCGTTCCAGTTCATCATCTCATCCTCCTGATTTTTACCCGCAGGGTGCGTCTTTTGGCCGGCCCTCACGACAACATGGGGCAGGACAGACCAGGATCGGTGCCGGGCGGGGCGCCATGTCCGGACGACCCGCTGGGATCAGACGGACGCCGTGACCGCGAATTCGGTCATCATCCCCGTCGTAAGGTGCGGCATGTGGTGGCAATGCAGCATCCATCGGGCGGCCTCACCGACATCGAGGGCGACATCGACCATCGACATCGGTGGCACGTGAACCGTGTCGCGTAGTGCACCGGCGACCCGACGCCCGTTCAGCCCGACGACCTGGAACACATGGCCGTGCAGATGCATCGGGTGCGCCATCATCGACATGTTGTGGAACGACAGCACGACCCGCTCACCGCTGCGTGCGGTGATCGGCTGGTGCTGGCCCCAGACTGCCCCGTTTATCGTCCAGACGTACGGCTGCATCGAACCGCCCAGCATCAGCATCTGGCTGCGGTCCACGGGTCGATCCGGCAGAGCGTCCAGCGCGATGAGGCGCGCCTCCTGCGCCAGATCGGTGTCGAACGCGGGCGCTTCGGCATCCGCCATTGCATCGAGACGCCGCACTTCGGCACCCTGCGTGGCGAGGATCAGGCCGGTGCGCTCGCGCGCGCCTTCGCGCAGGGCGAGGATCGGCCAGGCGCCGCCTTCGTGCGGCAGGTCGATCTCGATGTCCAGACGCTGGCCCATTGCCAGACCGAACCGCGTGCCGGCGAGAGGTTCGACCGCGTGCCCATCTACCGCGACCAGCCGCGCCTCGGCACCGCCGGTCTCGATCCAGAATACCGTCGCCGCAGCGGCGTTGATGACCCGAAGCCGGATACGGCCACCGCGCTCGACCTGGACCACCTCCGGGTCCGACAGGGTCCGGTCATTGGCGAGATAGGCGTCCCAGTCATAGTCGTTCAGGTCCATGGCCATGCCGCCCATCTGGCCGCCCATACCCATCATCCCGCCCATTCGGGGCATGTTGCCCATCGGCATGCCGCCCGTGGCGCCATGGCCCATGGCCCCGTGATCCATGCCCTGCATCGCCCCCATGCCTCCCATGGGAGCGCCCTGATCGGGCAATGCACCGGCACCATGGCCCGCGCCGTGCCCGCCGCCATGACCTGCGCCGATCTCGGCCAGAACCTCCTCGGGGGCCTTGAAGGAGAAGTCATGAAGGAACATCACGACGTCTTGCCGGTCGGCAGCAACGTCCTCGCCCGAGCGCACGATCAGCGGCGCGGCGAGCAGCTGCATCTCCTGGGTGGGCACATGGCTGTGCATCCAGTGCGTGCCGGGCCGTGCCTCGAAGTCGTAGGATCGGGTTTCACCCGGTGCGAGGAGGGGCATCGGCATGTCCGGCACACCGTCCTGCGCGTTGGGCGGGATCTGTCCGTGCCAGTGGATGATGGTACCGACGTCCAGGTCGTTGGTCAGATCGACCCGGAACCTCTGGCCGGGGTCGAGGATCAGTCCCTGACCGCCGGGGCCGGCAAGCCCGAAGACCGTGGCAGCGCGACCGTCGATGTCGAGCGTGCGCGTCGCAGCGGAGAGGCTGATCGGCGCCACCCCTTGCGCGAAGGCGATGCGGGGCAAGTGTGCAGCGCCAATGGCGGCCGCACTTGCGGCAAGAAAGCCGCGTCGAGAAAGCATGTTCATGGTCGTCTCCTCGGGACTTCCGTCCCGTTCATCAATACCGATGGGGCGCCTCGGGCGTCTGCCCGGGCGCGCTCAGAGGAGACGGAGCTTGGGAGGTCGTTCGTTCAGTCCCGGCGCACGGCTGACGTGGATTGCCGCGGACGGGACGTCATGACTGGCGGCGCCGTAGGCGTGCCCGGCTTCCTCGCCTGCCGACGTCAGGAAGGCAGAGAGGCCTGCGCATACGAACTCGCACATCTCGGCATCGGCCGATCCACAGTGCTCTCCAGCGTCACAGTCGAAGCCCGAAATGACCGGAGAGTGCATCATGTCGGCGACATGCATCGCGTGATCCACACCGGAATTCATGCTCATGCGTGTCGCATGCGCGGAGGTCACCGTCGTCACCACGGTGATCGCGAGTATGGCAAGCATGGTGACGACACGTTCGAGCATGCTGCAAAGATAGGCATTGCTCACGAGAATGTCCATTGTCGCAGGCGCCTCGCCGCTGGCACAACGTGGTCTCGACCAAACGCGAATGTTATTCCGCAGTGATCGGGGATAGACGTCTTGAAAAAAGCTCTCCGAAATACTGTCGTGATCGGTCTGGTCGTCGGAGGTGTGATCCTCGCGGTCTTTGCTGGCTGGCGTTATGCCGGTACCGCATCCACCGCCGTGGCGTCGGCGGACATCATCGCGCAAGGACGCCAGATCTATGCGGATCAGTGCGCCGCCTGCCACGGCGCGGAACTGGAGGGCCAGCCGGGCTGGCGCTCGCCGCTTCCGTCCGGCCGGTTGCCGGCGCCCGGGCGGGTGCCTGGCGGCACTGGTTCGCGCGCTTGCGTGGTCCGCTCGCGGGCAGGCTGCACGTCGAGATCGCCCGGATCGCCGTCGTTGGCCTCGTTCTGTCCTCCACGACCGCCCTCTGGATGACTGCGTCTACCTTCGATCTCCTGCCGGATGGAGGCGCCATAGCGGCCGCCCCGACCGACGTCAGTGGAGAGACGGGGTTCGCGCTGGACCGGATGCCCACGCTGCAGCAGACGCCCGTCGCCGAACTGCGTGAGCTGAGCTTTCCCTATCCCGGCGATACGACGGACGTGTTCACGCTCAAGACGGACCGGGGAACCGGATACCTCGATCAGGGCGACGGAGCGTTGCTGGCCTGGGCCGACCTCACGGTGTGGGAACGCGTCTCGGAAACCATCTACATGCTGCACACCGGACAGGGCGCGGCGACGCTCGGCCTCGTGCTCGGGCTCATGGCGCTCGGCGTGCCAGCGATGGGCGCGACCGGCGTGCTGGTCTGGCTCGCCGGGCGGCGGGGTCGGCCGCGCATCCGGGGCAATCAGCCCGCCGGTCGCGCCGAGACGATTCTGCTCGTCGGCAGCGAGGGCGGCAGCACCTGGGGCTTCGCCGCGACCTTGCAGGCCGCACTGAAAGAAGCCGGGCAGAGCGTCCATGTCGGCCCGCTGTCGGCCTTCAAGCTGGAGCGCTACACTAGCGCCCAGCGGATCATCCTGCTCGCCGCGACCTATGGCGACGGGGCGGCGCCCGCGTCGGCGAAAGGCTTTCTCGACCGGCTTAACGCTTCCGACCGTGCGCCGAACATCCCTCTCGCGGTCCTCGGCTTCGGCGACCGGAGCTTTCCGGCCTATTGCGCCTTCGCCAGGTACGTCGCGGCAGCGGCGCAGGCGAAGGGCTGGCTCGAACTGCTGGCTCTCGACACCATCGACCGGCAATCGCCGCAGGATTTCGCGCGTTGGGGCCGGGCGCTCGGAGACGCGCTCGGGATAGAACTCGAACTGTCGCACCGGCCTGTCCAGCCGCAGACGACCACGCTGACCCTCGTCTCACGGCGCGACTACGGCGCCGAGGTGCAGGCGCCGACCGCCATCCTCCGCTTCGCGCTGCCGCGCGCCTCGCTCTGCCAAGGGCTGCTCGGGAGCGGGTTCGCCCGGTTCCAGGCCGGCGACCTGATCGGAATTCTGCCCGAAGGAGGCGCCGTTCCGCGGCTCTATTCGCTCGCCTCCGGACGCCGCGACGGCTTCATCGAGATTGTGGTCAAGAAGCACCCCGGCGGCCTCTGCTCGGGTCAGCTCACGGTGCTGGAGCCTGGCGACACGGTGAGCGCTTTCCTGCGCCGCAACCCGGGTTTCCGTCCGGGGCGGAGCCGGGCGCCGCTGATCCTGATCGGCGCGGGGACCGGCATCGGGCCGCTCGCGGGCTTTGTGCGCGGCAACACGCGCGGCAGGCCGGTTCACCTGTTCTTCGGCATGCGCCATCCCGACAGCGATTTCTTCTACGGCGAGGAATTCCGCGGCTGGCAGGACGAGGGGCGTCTGACCCGGCTGGTCACGGCCGTCTCACGCGGGGCGCGCCCCCACTATGTCCAGGACGCGCTGCGCGGCGAGGCCACTCAGGTCGCGGAGCTCATCCGCAATGGGGCGCGCGTGATGGTCTGCGGCGGACGGGACATGGCCGCCGGCGTGGCCGAGGCGCTGGCCGAGATCCTCGCACCGGCCGGGCTGACGCCGGCGGTCATGAAGGCGGAGGAGCGGTATGTCGAAGATGTCTACTGAGCGCATTCGCATCGCCCTGAACGGACCGACCATGGGCACGCGCTGGTCGGCGCTGTTCTTCGCGGAGCCGGACTTCGACCTGGCCCCGATCCGCGCGGCGCTGCAGGCGGCCGTGGAAGAGGTGGACGGACAGATGTCGACCTGGAACGCGGGCAGCGACCTGATGCGGCTCAACGCGGCGCCGGTGGGAGAATGGGTGGCGGTGCCCGCGCAACTGGCTGCGGTCCTGCGCCTCGGCCTCGAGATCGGGCGCGCCTCGGGCGGGGCGTTCGACATTGGCATTGGCGACGCGGTGACGGCCTGGGGCTTCGGGCCCGGGGACGCCGCGCCAGATGGCATCCGCGCCGCGATGACCGCGTCGCGCCGCCCGGCACATGAAGCGCTGGAGATGGACGATGCCCGCGTGCGCAAGGCCGCAGCCCTGAAACTCGACCTCAACGGCATCGCCAAAGGCTATGGCGTCGACCGGCTCGCCGAGACCCTGCGCGATCATGGGATTTCGGATGGACTCGTCGGGATCGATGGCGAGATGCGTGCAATGGGGCTCCGGCCGGACGGCGAGGCCTGGACCGTCGCGGTCGAGGCGCCGGACGCCGAGCGCCGGACGCT
>NZ_QDFI01000066.1 GCF_003254465.1 Meridianimarinicoccus zhengii | reverse complement strand
GCTCCGGCCGGCATTCGGGCGGCGCCCGGCGCCTGTCTGGGCGCTGCCGCTGGCGGCGAGCCTCGCGCTGGCCGTGGGCCTGGGCGCGGGTTTCATGGCGCGCGGTCCAGCACCGGGCGCTCCTGCCGCCGGGTTCGACAGCGCCGCGGTACAGGATGCGCTGGGACGGCTCGCCACGGGCGAGAGCGCGGCCACAGATGCAGGGGCGCTGCGCGTCGTGTCGAGTTTCCGCGACGGGGCCGATGCGCTGTGCCGCGAGGCGGAACTCATGCCTGCGGGACGCGATGGCGCGCTCGGGGTGCTTTGCCGCGGCGATGGCGGGCAATGGCGCCCCGAACTGGTGTTGCGCCAGCCCGCGGCGGGCGGGGCGCTTTCGGCGGCATCCGGGTTGGGTGCGCTCGATGCGTTCCTTGCCGATATCGGCGCGGGTGCGCCGCTCGATCCCGCGGCGGAGGCCGCGGCGTTGGCTGAGTGACCGGACAGGGCGCACCGGTGTGCCGGGCCTGACCCGGCACCGCCTGCCGCCCCTCCGGTTTCAGTGCATCATCAGCACCGGCACCCGGCACGACCGCACCATTTCCGTGGTGGTCGAGCCGACGAACAGCGACCGGATGCGCGACCGGCTATAGGCGCCCATCACCAGCAGGTCGTAGCCACCGGGCTTTTCGGGATCGGTCATGTCGCCCAGCACCTTTTCCGGTTGTCCGCCGCGCAACTCCGTATCGGCCTCCAGCCCGCCCGCGCGCAGGGTTGCCGCGGCCCCCTCCAGCGTGCGCCGCATGGCGGGTGTTTCCGCGCCGACCTGGACGACTGTGACGGACAGGCCCGCGAAGAGCGGACTGCGCGCCATGTAGTCTACCGCTTGCAATGCCGCGGTGCCGCCATCGAACGCGACCAGCACGCGCTTGATGTCGCGGAACGCGCGGTTCGCCACGAAGACAGGCTTGTGCGACGCGCGCACCACCCGTTCGAGGTTGGAGCCAAGATGCTCCATGGCGACGCCCGCCGCCTCGCCGCGCTTGCCGATCACGATCAGGTCGCCGGTGTTCTCGGTGGCCGTCACCGACTCTACCAGATCGCCCTGCCGCAGCCGGGTGACGACCTCGGACACGCCGCGATCCTCGAGGATCGCCTTGGCGTCGTCGAGGATCGCGCGGCCCTGTTCGTGGGCGAGCTTCGCGCGTTCCGCGTCGAGATCGCTGAGCTTCTTGAGCAGGTCGGACCGCGCGCCCAGCTTGATCGCGCCGCTCAGGTCCTGGCTGTCGCCGCCCGCGCGCCGCCCCATGACGTGATACAGCTTCACCCGCGCCCCGGTGCGCGTGGCGATCCACGCCGCATGGTGGCAGACGCTTTCGGCATAGCTCGATGCATCGACGAGCGCGTTGATGGTCTTGATGGTCATCCTGTTCTCCTCAATGCGCCGACAACTGGTCCATCGCGCCGGGCTTGTCGTGAATCGCAAGCCGGTCGACGATGGTTTCGGATGCTTCGTTCAGCCCGACGATCTCCACATCCGCGCCTTCGCGGCGGAACTTGAGCACCGCCATGTCGAGCGCGGCCACCGACGAGATGTCCCAGATATGGGCGCGGCTGACGTCGATGGTGACCTTTTCCGGCGCTTCCTTGAAGTCGAACGCCTTCATGAAATCCTCGGACGAGGCGAAGAAGAGCTGCCCTTCGACGTAATAGGTCCGGTGGCTGCCCGAGGGCGTGATCTCGGTCCGCACGCGGAACAGTTGCGCGATCTTCCACGCGAAGAAGATGCCCGACAGCAGCACGCCGACCAGCACCCCGATGGCGAGGTTGTGGGTGTAGACCACGAAGAACACCGTCGCCAGCATCACGATGGACGACGATTTCGGATGTTCGCGCAAGTTCTTGATGGACGACCACGAGAATGTGCCGATCGACACCATGATCATGATCGCCACGAGCGCAGCCATGGGGATGATCGACACGAGATCCCCCAACGCAACCACGAGGATGAGCAGGAACACCCCGGCCACGAAGCACGACAGCCGCCCCCGCCCGCCGGATTTCACGTTGATGATCGACTGGCCGATCATGGCGCAGCCCGCCATGCCGCCGATGAAACCGGTGGCGGTGTTGGCCAGCCCCTGGCCGATGCATTCCTGGTTGCGGTCCGAACCGGTGTCGGTCAGGTCGTCCACGATCTGCTGGGTCATCAGGCTTTCCAGCAGGCCCACCACGGCCACGGCCACGGCATAGGGGAAGATGATCTGGAGCGTTTCCAGTGTCAGTGGGATGTCGGGGATCAGGAACATCGGCAGGGTGTCGGGCAGCGCGCCCATGTCGCCGACGGTCCGGACCTCCCAGCCCATGGCGACGGTCAGCGCGGTCAGCACGACGATCGTCACGAGCGGTGATGGCACGGCGGTGGTGATCCGCGGGAACAGGTAGATGATCGCAAGGCCCCCGGCGACGAGTGCGAAGGTCAGCATCGGCACCTTGGTGGGGTCGAGTTCGGGTAGCTGCGCCATGAAGATCAGGATCGCGAGCGCGTTGACGAAGCCGGTCATCACCGAGCGCGACACGAAGCGCATGACGTAGCCGAGCTTGAGGAAGCCGGCGCCGATCTGCAACAGCCCGGCCAGCACGGTCGTCGCCAGCAGGTATTCCAGTCCGTGGTCGCGCACGAGCGTGACCATCAGCACGGCGGTCGCGGCGGTCGCGGCGGATATCATGCCGGGCCGCCCGCCCGCGATGGCGGTGATGACGGCGATGGAGAAGGAGGCATAAAGCCCGACCTTCGGGTCCACGCCCGCGATGATGGAAAAGGCGATGGCTTCGGGGATCAGCGCAAGTGCGACGACGAGCCCCGACAGAAGGTCGCCGCGGATGTTGTCGCTCCAGTCGCGGCGATAGGCAGAGAGTGAAATCATGAAAAAGGGTTCCCAAGGCCGGGGCACGCTGCCCGGTCGATCAGGTCGGTTTGTCCTGTCATGGTCCGGCGGATCGGCGGCCGGAAGAGCCACCCGGGGATCGCACCCGGGTCCGGTTTTGCGGCGCAGCATAGGCAGGGCGGGGGAAAACGCAACCCGGTCAGCGGGCGAGGCCAAGCGCCTCCAGCGCGGCGACGGTCCGCGGCAGTCGGTCCCGGCGGTCGCGCACCTCGAGGACCAGGCGCGGTTCGGCCGGGTTGCGTGCGAGCGCGTTGAACACGGCGGGCCATGGAATGATGCCTTCGCCGGGGTGCCAGTGGCGGTCGGCATGCCCGTCCACGTCCTGCAGGTGCACATGGCCCAGGAGGTCGCCTGCCCGGGCGACGAAATCCACAACGGGCGGCGCGCCGTAATTGGCATGGGCCAGCGTCGCGTGGCCCGTGTCGATGGACAGCGCCAGGTTCGGATGACCGATGGCGCGCGCGGCGTCCGCGCGGTGCTGCGGGTCCGTGTCGTCGATGTTTTCCAGCATCAGGGTGCAGCCGACATCCGCCGCGCGTGCGAGAACGGGGGACAGGCAATCGGCCATGGCGTCGATCATGCCGGCATGGATGCGCGGGTAGTTGTCGCGGTTCAGCACGTGCCAGAAATTGAACGGGCTGTGCACGACCATGTGGGTGCCGCCAAGCGCTTCCGCGATCTCCAACCCCTTGAGCAGGCGGCGCTGGATGACCGCTCGGATCTCGCGGTCCGGGTTCGACAGGTCCAGCCCGAAGAACGGGCCGTGGATGCCGCGCGGACCCGCATGTCCGGCCAGCGCTGCCCGCCAGTCGGCCACCAGCGCATCGGTGTCGCCCGCGATCACATCCGCCCCGACGAAATCCTGGATCTCGATGGCGCGGCCGGGGCCGGTGATCCAGTCGCGGAGCGCGTCGAAATCCGGGCGTGTCAGGGCGACGCCCAGAAGGGGCAGGGGAGAGGTGGTCATGGGAACTCCGGCAGACTGGTCACAGGCTCAGGCAATGGCGTAAGTCTGCACGAAGCCGGGCGCGAAGGGAACATGGCCGCCGCATGCGATGGAATTCAGCGGCCCGCCGCCACATCCGTCAGTGCCGCGCCGATGATAGCGGCAGCCTGCGCCGTGGCCGGCCCGTCGAAGCGCAATGGGCTGAGGGCGGAACGCACCTGCTGGTCGAAGCCGTGGGTCACGCCCTTTAGCACCGTCAGTGCAACGGGTGTTCCGGCATCCGCCATGCGCGCCGCGAGATCCCTGCAGGGCGCGTCCCCCGTCACCGTGTCACCATCGACAAGGATCATCGTGACCGCGCCCGGCCATTCCCAGCCGCGCGCCCCAGCCCGGCTGCCCGCGCCGCAATAGGGATAGAGTGTGATCGCCGCGCGCAACCCGCCGCGGGCCGCTGCGGCCGATCCCTCCGGCCACGCGGTCAGGCCCGGCGGCGGGTCGGTGCCGTCGGTCAGCGTCAGGAAATCGAGCGCGGTCCAGCCGCCATGGGACACGCCCAGCACCGCGAGTCGCTCGCCGTCCACCCCCGGCTGCGTGCGCAGATGGGCCAGCGCGACGGCAAGATCCCCGGCCCGCTCCGCGCCGGTCAGTTGCTGCCCCGCGCAGACAAGCCGCCACGCCTCGAAATCGTCGAGACCGCGGGGCGCATGGCTGTCCACGATCAGCGTGGCGAAACCCATGGCGCGGGCCGCATCAGCCCAGCGGTCCATGTTGTCGCGCACCCCGTCGCAGCCGGACAGCAGAACCAGCCCCGGATGCGGCCCCGGCCCGTGCGGCTGCGCGAACCGCCAGTGCCCGGCCAACTGCGCCTGCCGTTCCGCCGGGCTGTCGGCGGGCAGGGCAAAGCCCGTCAATTGCCGCGCGGTGTTGGCCGCGAGCGCCAGCAGAACGGCCACCACCACCGCGAACGCGATCCAGGCGGACCGGCGCATCAGAACGGCGCGGGCCGGGCGGCAAAGATCGCCTTCAGCTCCGCCGCGCGGTCGGGGGTCCAGCCCTCGGGCTCCACGACCGCCGCCCAGGCGTCGATATAGTCGGGGGCGATGTAGAAATGCCCGTAGCCCGGCACCTGCAACGAGATCGCCATATCCAGCGCCAGTTGGAACATCGTCACGACCGGGAACCACCGGAACTCCGGTGCCACGTCGAAGGCGCGGGGCGGGGCCATCCATCCGGGGCGACGCAGGCCGGAATCAAATGTGAAGCTGACGATGGCGTCTGTGCCGTAATGCAGGAACACGAGCCGCATCGGTCCCCATTCGGCATTGAAGCGGTCCAGCCCGCCCTGCTGGTTGGCCACGCGCACGAGCGACCCGTTGCCGAAGCGCGGGCGCCATTCGGGGCTGTCCGGGCGCCGATTGTCGCGCACATGCTGCCAGAGCGGCGACAGGAAGGGCGAGCCGGCCCACATCGCGCCGTCGATCGGGTCGGCGAGGATATCCAGAAGCGGCAGCGCGATCTGGGTGTTGAACGCCCCCTGGCTGAGCCCGTGGACATAGAGCTTCGGCCGCGCGTCGCGGGGCAGGGTGGTCCAGTGGTCATACACAGCGTCGAACAGGGCGCGGGCCTGCGCGATCCCGGCCTCGGGTGCCACCCATAGAGACAGCACCGAGGTCAGGTAGGAATACTGCACCGACACGGTCGCCACGTCGCCGCCCAGCATGAAATCCAGCGTGTCATGGGCGCCGGGGTCCATCCAGCCGGTACCCACGGGTACGGTCACCACAAGCGCCGCGCGGTCGAACCCGCCCTGCCGGATCAGTTCGGCCAGCGCGATCTCGGCGCGGTCTTCGGGCGTGGCCGCGGCGCGTCGACCGACATAGACCCGCAACGGCGCCATCGCGTCAGGTCCGGCAAAGGCGGCGATTTCGTCCGCACCGGGCGTGCGCGTCACGTAGGATCGGCCCCAGCGCCCCATTTCGTCCCAGGCCACAAGGCTTGCGGCGCTGCCGGTGCGGTTCGGATCGGCGGGCGCGGGCGTGTCGGGATCCATCAGCGCATCGGCGGCGGCAAAGGACGCGTCCGCGAGGTCGAGCACGCGGCGCAGCACCACGCCGTCGATCACCGCCCAGAACAGCCAGCCGACAACCGCGACCCCGATCACCAGACCGACGCGCGGGGGCACGACACGGCCCAGCACGCGCCCGGCGCGACGAGTGGCGACCCCGAAAAGCCGCGCCAGCACGAACAGCCCCAGCGCCACGGCGAGGCCCGTACCCGCAATGGTCAGGGGATAGACGGCATCGACGGGATCGAGACCCATCATGCGGCGGGTGGCGTCCTGCCAGTCGGCGGCGCGCGACAGCCCGTAACCGACCGCGGACACCGCAACCGCGGCCCCCGCGGCAAGCAAGCGGCCGCGCCGGGCGGGAACCGGCAGCCCGAGAAACCGCCAGAGCCACGCGCAGGCGACGCCGATCTCGTGTCCGATGGTGGCCAGCACGCCCGCCAGCACCCCCTGCATCACGGGATCGCGTGGCAGCAGGGACGGCGTCAGCGCGGCGAGAAAGAACAACCCCGCCAGCACCAGTCCGACGGCGGATAGCGGGGCGGCCCGGCCTGCGCGGAACCCCGGCCTGCGCGGGTCCTGCCGGTCCTGTCGTGAAATCGGCCGTCCCATGCCGGACCCTTTCGCTGGATTACTCGATCGTGCCGTAGCAGGCCGATTGCAGCGTGCCAAGTTCGGGCCGCGCGGCCGCCTTGCCGGCTGCGTCCTGCCCGTCAAGGCGGTTGCGGCCGGACCGGAGGCGGCGCCGCGGGAACCGGGCGGGAATCGGACGCGCGCCGCGCCTCCAACGGCACGTCGTGGCCTTTCATAGCCTCCAAAGACGGCCCTGCACGCGCAGGTTGTCAGATCTCGTGCCGGAATTTTTTTGCCTGTAGGTCAGATGCTTGCGCCCGGGATGGCAGAATTGGTCGGTGTTCCGCCCGCTGTGTCACAAAACCATCACAAAAATGTTGCATAGGCATCACGGCGCGGGGGTAGGCCGCAGTCAGAACCGAGAAGAAACGGTTCACCTGAAACTAGGAGACACCATGTCTGTAACCAAGATCACCACGTCGGCCATTGCCATCGTGGCACTGACCGCAACCGCCGCTGCCGCGCGTGAAGAAATCCGCCGCGTTGGGTCATCCACCGTGTTCCCTTACACGCAGGCCGTGGCCGAGCGTTTCGCCAACACGACAGAATTCCCGTCGCCGATCGTCGAATCGACCGGTACAGGCGGCGGCATGCAGATCTTCTGCGGCGGGATCGGCGAGTCCTTCGCCGACATCACCGGCGCATCGCGCGCAATGAAAGCGTCCGAGTACCAGATGTGCCAGGACAACGGCGTGACCTCGATCACCGAAGCGCAGATCGGCTCCGACGGCCTGTCGCTGGCGGTGTCGGTCGAAAGCCCCCATGACTGGGACCTGACGCTGGGCCAGATCTTTCTGGCGCTCGCAGCCGAAGTGCCGGTTGACGGTGAATGGGCCGCGAACCCCTACACCAACTGGTCGGAAATCGACGCCAGCCTGCCCGATGTCGAGATCGAGGTGCTTGGGCCGCCGCCGACCTCGGGCACGCGTGACGCGTTCGTCGAACTGGCGATGCATGCCGGTTGCGAAGAACTCGAGTATGTTCAGAACGGTGGGTTCGACGGCGACTGGGTCGAAGAAAACTGCTCGCGCATGCGCACTGACGGGCCGTTCATCGAAGCCGGTGAAAACGACAACCTGATCGTGCAGCGCCTGCAGTCCGACCCGACCGCGCTCGGCATCTTCGGCTATTCCTTCGTGTACGAGAACCTCGACACGCTGGCGGGCGTCAAGATCGCTGGCACGACACCGTCCCTCGAAACCATCGGCGACGGATCCTACCCCGTGTCGCGTCCGCTATTCTTCTACATCAAGAACGCGCATCGCGGCGTGATCCCCGGATTCGAGGAATTCCTGACCGAGTACATGTCGGAAGACGCACTGGCACCGGGCGGCTACCTGAACGAGCGCGGCCTCGTGACCCTGTCGGAAGAGCGTCGGGACGAACTGCGCGAGCGCGTGGCCAACAGCGTTCCGATGGAAGCACCCGCCGACTAAGGCAATCTACACTTCTAGACCGCCCGGCATCAGCCGGGCGGTCGCATTTGTCTCATCAGGTTGGTCCCCCATGACACTCGCGCCATTCGTGATCCTGCTGGTCGCAGCCATCGTCGGCTATGTGATCAACGTCCAGTCCGCGCAGGCCCTGCGTAGCGGCGGGGCGAAACTGCATTCGCTGTCCAGCTTCCACGGGCTGCATTCGTTCCTGCTGGTGATCGTGCCGGTCCTGACCATCGTGCTGCTGTGGATCGCGCTCCGGGGTGCGGTGATCGACGGACTGATGATGGCGTCGCTGCCCGAGGGGGTGCTCGAGGGTCTTGGGGCTGGCGAAATCCAGTTGATCGGGTCGGAGATCCGGTCGATTGCGGGGGGTCGCGTGTTCGGCACACCCGAGGACTGGAAACTGGAGGCCGCGGACCGGCTGCTCGCCTATCAGGCTGCCTCGCGCTGGCTTCTCGTTGTTGTTGTCGTCGTTCTTTCCGCCGCGCTCGTGTATTTCGCGCGCAGCACGGTAGCTGCCGAGTTCCGGGCACGGCAGCGGGTCGAGTACATCACATCCGGGCTCATGATCTTCTGCGCGACGGTGGCGATCTTTACCACCGTCGGGATCGTGGCCGCATTGACCTACGAGACGTGGAAATTCTTCCAGATGGTCCCCGTGACGGAGTTCCTCTTCGGAACGAGTTGGGAGCCGCAGATTCCCATCCGCGAGGATCAGATTGCCGCTGAGGGCGCATTCGGCGCGGTGCCGGTCTTCCTTGGCACGATCGTGATCGCATCGGTCGCCCTGCTCGTGGCCGTTCCCGTGGGGCTTCTGACGGCCATCTATCTCAACGAATTCGCCCCGCGCGCGGTGCGCAAGTCGGTCAAACCGGTTCTGGAAATCCTCGCGGGCGTGCCCACGGTGGTCTACGGTTTCTTCGCGATCCTGACGGTCGCTCCGGCGCTTCGGGCGTGGGGTGCGAGCCTCGGGCTCGATGTGGCGTCGAACACTGCCCTGGCGGCGGGTGGCGTCATGGGCATCATGCTGATCCCGTTCATTTCCTCCTTCGCGGATGACGCACTGTCGGCTGTGCCGCGCAGTCTTCGTGATGGCGCGCTGGCGCTGGGGGCGACACGCGGCGAGATGATGCTGAACGTGCTGTTCCCCGCTGCCATCCCGGGCATCGTCGGCGGCGTGTTGCTGGCTGTCAGCCGCGCTATCGGCGAAACGATGATCGTGGTCATGGCTGCGGGTCTCATCGCGCGGATGACGATCAACCCGCTGGACAGCGTCACGGCGGTGACGGTTCAGATCGTGACGCTGCTGATTGGTGACACGGCTTTCGACAGTCCCAAGACGCTGGCGGCCTTTGCGCTTGGCATGATGCTGTTCCTCGCGACGCTCGCCATCAACGTCGTCGCGCTGCGCATCGTGCGCAAATACCGTGAAATCTACGATTAAGGGTTGGCTGACATGACCGATTTGACCACTGACAACGCCGGCCCGGGCCCGCGCAACCTGACGACCGAAGCTGTCAAGAACAGCCTTGGCCGCCGCAACCGAAAGCAGCTCTACCTTCAGGGGCTGGGAATTGCGGCGATCACCTTCGCGCTGACGATGCTGTTCATCCTGATCTGGTCGCTGGTCAGCACGGGCCACCACGCCTTCACCCAGACCCATGTGACGCTGGATGTCTATGTCGATCCAGAGGAGATCAGCGAAGAAAACCTCCCGCGCGGTGGGTTCTCGGAGGTGCTGCTTGCTTCGATGGCCCAGCAGTTTCCGGATATCGACGTGTCCGATCGCGCCGAGGCGCGCAAGCTGTCGTCGATCCTGTCCGACGGGGCGCAGTTCCAGTTGCGCGACCGGGTGGTGTCTGACCCTTCCCTGATCGGGCAGACCGTATCGCTGACCGTCCCCCTTTCGGACCCATACGACCAGCTCAACAAGAATCTCGTGCGCCGGGATACCCCCGAGAATCGCCGCCGGGTGGACGATGCGGCCATCGCGCGGTTCGACCAGCTCGCCGACAGGGGCATGATCTCGACCCCGTTGAACTTTACGCTTCTGACGGCTGCGGATTCACGGTTTCCCGAACTGGCCGGTTTGCGCGGTGCGCTTGTCGGGTCGTTCTGGGCACTGCTGACCTGTTTCCTGATCTCGTTCCCGCTCGGCATCGGGGCGGCTGTCTACCTTGAGGAGTTCGCGCCAAAAAGCCGTGTCAGCGACTTCATCGAGATCAACATCAACAACTTGGCCGCGGTCCCCTCGGTGGTCTTCGGACTTCTGGCGCTGGCGGTGTTCATCGGCTGGTTCGGAATGCCCCGGTCGGCGCCCTTCGTGGGCGGTCTGACGTTGGCCTTGATGACGATGCCCACGATCATCATCGCGACGCGCGCGGCATTGAAGGCGGTGCCGCCGTCTATCCGCGAAGCGGCACTCGGGGTGGGCGCGTCCAAGCACCAGGTCGTGTTCCAGCACGTTCTGCCGCTGGCGATGCCCGGGATCCTCACGGGCACGATCATCGGGCTGGCGCAGGCGCTGGGGGAAACCGCGCCGCTGCTGCTCATCGGCATGAACGCCTTCATCACCTCCGCCCCGTCCGGTCCCTTCGACAGTGCGACAGCCCTGCCCACGCAGATCTTCATCTGGGCCGACAGCCCGGAACGCGGCTTCGTCAGCCGGACCTCGGCCGCGATCCTCGTGCTGCTGGGCTTCCTGATCTTCATGAATGCAATCGCGATCTTTCTTCGGTCGAAGTTCGAGCGCAAATGGTAAGCGGAGTAGAACCCATGAACGACATGCGCATCACGGAGCAAAGAGTGGACACCCACGAGATCAAGTTCTCGGGCCGGGACGTGCACGTCTACTATGGCGAGACCGAGGCCATCAAGGGCATCGACGTCGATATCGAGGACAAGACCGTGACCGCCTTCATCGGGCCGTCGGGCTGCGGGAAATCCACCTTCCTGCGCTGTCTGAACCGGATGAACGACACGATCGACATCTGCAGGGTCACCGGGGATATCACGCTCGACGGTGAGGATATCTACGACAAACGCATCGATCCGGTGCAACTTCGCGCCAAGGTCGGCATGGTGTTCCAGAAGCCCAACCCCTTCCCCAAGTCGATCTACGACAACGTCGCGTATGGGCCGAAGATCCACGGTCTGGCCAAGAACAAGGCCGACCTGGATGACATCGTGGAACGCGCCCTGCGCCGTGGCGCGATCTGGGAGGAGGTCAAGGACCGGCTTCAGGAACCGGGCACCGGCCTATCTGGCGGCCAGCAGCAGCGCCTGTGCATCGCGCGGGCCGTGGCGACGGAACCCGAGGTTCTTCTGATGGACGAACCCTGCTCGGCGCTCGACCCGATCGCCACCGCGCAGGTGGAGGAACTGATCGACGAGTTGCGCTCGCAGTATTCGGTGATCATCGTGACCCACTCCATGCAGCAGGCCGCGCGGGTGAGCCAGAAGACCGCGTTCTTCCATCTCGGCCATCTGGTGGAGTTCGGGGAAACCAGCGAGATCTTCACGAACCCGAAAGACCCGCGCACCGAAAGCTACATCACCGGCCGGATCGGCTGAGGCAAAGGAATTCATCGTGACGAACGACAAGCATATCGCCTCGGCTTTCGACCGGGACCTCGAAGCCGTGCAGGCACACATCATGAAGATGGGTGGGCTGGTCGAGGCCGCGATCCTCGATGCTGCGCGAGCGCTGGAAACCAGGGACGAGGACATGGCCGCCGACGTCCGCAGCCGCGACCGCGCCATCGATGAACTCGAAGCGCTGATCTACGAGGAAGGCGCCCGCCTGATCGCCCTGCGTGCGCCCACCGCTGGTGACATGCGCACGGTGCTGAGCGTTCTGAAGATCAGCGGCAATCTGGAACGGATCGGCGACTACGCCAAGAACATCGCCAAGCGCAACTCGGTTCTGGTGCAGATGTCGCCGGTCGATGGCTCGGCGTCGGACCTGCGGCGCATGGCGCAGGCGGTCGAGCTGATGCTGAAGGACTCGCTGGACGCCTACATTACCCGCGATATAGAGCTTGCCGAGGACGTGCGCGTGCGCGACGGCGAGGTGGACCAGATGTATAATGCCATGTTCCGCCAGTTCCTGACCTACATGATGGAAGATCCGCGCAACATCACCGGCTGCATGCACCTGCATTTCATCGCCAAGAACATCGAACGGATGGGCGATCACGTGACCTCCATCGCGGACCAGGTCATCTATCTCGTCACGGGTGAAATGCCCACCGAGGCGCGCCCGAAGCATGACCGCACTTCGATGATGGCGTCGCCGGAGGCCGAGTGACATGGTGGCGCCCGCGTCACAGCCTGTTGTGCTGATCGTGGAGGACGAGCCGGCACAGCGTGAGGTTCTGGCCTACAACCTCGAAGCCGAAGGCTACGGGGTGGCGCGGGCCGAGAACGGCGAAGAGGCGCTGATGCTGGTGCAGGAAACTGCACCGGACCTGATCGTGCTGGACTGGATGCTTCCCAACGTCTCCGGGATCGAGGTCTGCCGGCAGCTCAAGACCCGTTCTGAAACGCGCAATGTGCCGATCATCATGCTGTCGGCGCGGTCGGAAGAGGTCGACCGCGTGCGCGGCCTGGAAACCGGGGCGGACGACTATGTCATAAAGCCTTATTCGGTGGTCGAACTGATGGCGCGGGTCCGGTCGCAGTTGCGCCGCACCCGGCCCGCCACGGTGGGCGAGGTGCTGGAATTCGAGGGTGTCACGCTCGATGCCGAAAGCCACAAGGTGTTCCGCGACGGCAAGCCTTTGAAACTCGGCCCAACCGAATTCCGGCTGCTGTCCACCTTCATGGAAAAGCCGGGCCGGGTCTGGAGCCGCGAGCAGCTTCTGGACCGGGTCTGGGGCCGCGACATCTATGTCGATACCCGCACGGTGGACGTTCATATCGGGCGCCTGCGCAAGGCGCTGTGCCAGCATGGCGCACCGGACCTGGTGCGCACCGTGCGGGGCGCGGGGTACGCGCTGGGGTAGGCGCCGCCGGCCTTGTTCGGAACGGCTGAACGGAACAGGCCCGGCCGCGCTTTGCTGCCGGGCGATTGCCGTCGATCGAATACCCTTGTCAGCCGCGCCGCCCCCGCGCAGCGGCATAGCCCGGCGCGTGAAGGGCGAAGGCGCCTGACCGAAAGTATGGCCCTGTCGGGCCCGGTGGCAGCCATCGGGGTCATCGGAGCCATGCGCAGTTCAGCCTTGCCATCATCCATTATTTCTCATATTCACGAAATATGGAATCAAATATCGCACATCAACTGTCGACCCTTGGTCATCCGCAGCGTCTGGCGGTGTTCCGCCTGCTGATGCGGCGCTATCCCGACCGTGTTCCCGCGGGCGAGATCGCGGAGGCGATGGGGGTCAAGGCATCGACCCTGTCGGCCTATCTGTCTGCGCTCGTGCAGGCTGGGCTGGTCAGCCAACATCGGTCGGGCACATCCCTGCGATACACGGTCCACATGTCAGGCGTGCAACATCTGCTCGCCGATCTCATGGTCGGCTGCTGCCGCGGCCGACCCGATATCTGCCCGCCCGCCCTTTTGCCCCTGCCCACCGGAGTGCCCGCCATGGCCGACCGCAAATACACCGTCCTGTTCATCTGCACCGGCAATTCCGCCCGGTCGATCTTTGCCGAATCCATCCTGCGCAAGGATGCGGGCGACCGGTTCATCGCCTATTCGGCAGGGACAAAGCCCTATTCCGAACTGAACCCCTTCGCTCTGGAGGTGCTGCGCGCCAAGGGCCACGATGTGGACATCCTGCGCGCCAAGAACGTGTCCGAGTTTTCCGGCCCTGATGCGCCGCATCTGGATTTCGTCTTCACCGTCTGCGATCAGGCCGCGAACGAGGAATGCCCGGCCTGGGAAGGCCAGCCGGTCAGCGCCCATTGGGGGATGCCCGACCCTGTCAAAGCCAAGGGCACCGACGCGCAGAAAAGCCTCGCCTTCCAGCAGGCTTACGGCGCGCTGCGCAACCGCATTCTCGCCTTCACCGCGCTGCCCTTCGCGCAGCTTGACCGCATCGCGCTGCAAAAGGCCGTGGACGATATCGGCCGCGCCGATCAAGGCGCCAGCGCGTGACCGTCTACGCCATCAACGGCCTTGGCCGGATCGGAAAGCTGGCGCTGCGTCCCCTGCTGGAACGCGGCGCGAAGATCGCGTGGATCAACGACGCGGTGGGCGATGCCGCGATGCATGCCCATCTGCTGGAATTCGACACGGTGCATGGGCGCTGGCCCGCGACCTTCGCGGCAGACGCCGACAGCGTGACGGTCGACGGGACGCGCCTGCCCTTCGTCGGGGCCAAGGCGCTGGCCGACCTACCGCTTGGTGGCGTCGATGTGGTCATCGACTGCACCGGCGTGTTCAAGTCCGAGGGGGCCCTTGCCCCCTATTTCGACGCGGGCGTGAAGAAGGTCGTCGTCTCGGCCCCGGTCAAGGACGGGCTAACGGCGAACATCGTCTACGGTGTGAACCACGATACCTATGACCCTGCCACGCACCGGATCGTGACGGCGGCAAGCTGCACGACCAATTGCCTTGCCCCCGTGGTCAAGGTCATGCTGGACAGCTTCGGCATCAAGCACGGGTCGATCACCACGATCCACGACGTGACCAACACACAAACCATGGTGGATCGCCCCGCCAAGGACCTGCGCCGGGCACGGTCTGCGCTCAATTCGCTGATCCCCACGACCACGGGCAGCGCCACGGCGATCACGCTGATCTATCCCGAACTCAAGGGCCGGCTGAACGGCCATGCGGTGCGGGTGCCGCTGCTGAACGCGTCGCTCACCGATTGCGTGTTCGAACTGGAACGACCGACGACGCCTGAAGAGATCAATGCAGCCCTGCGCGCCGCCGCCGACGGCCCGCTGGCCGGTGTGCTGGGCTTTGAGGATCGCCCGCTCGTTTCCGCCGACTATGTCAACGACACCCGGTCGGGCATCGTGGATGGCCCGTCCACCATGGTCATCAACGGCACGCAGGCGAAACTCTATGTCTGGTACGACAACGAGATGGGCTATGCCTACCGACTGGTGGACGTCGCGCTGATGGTCGGGGCGTCCCTGTGACCGCCCCCCGCGCGCGCCCCGAGGGCCTGTCGGCCTATATCGCCGTGACCGCAGCCTACTGGGCCTTCATGCTCACCGATGGCGCGCTGCGGATGCTGGTGCTGCTGCATTTCCACACGCTCGGCTTCACGCCGGTCCAGCTGGCCTATCTCTTCGTGCTCTATGAAATCGCGGGGATCGTCACCAACCTGTCGGCGGGCTGGATCGCCGCGCGCTTCGGGTTGACCATGACGCTCTATGCCGGTCTGAGCTTGCAGGTCGCGGCGTTGCTGGCGCTGGCGCAGCTCGATCCCGGCTGGGCCGTGGGGCTGTCGGTCGCCTATGTGATGGCGGTGCAGGGCGCATCGGGGGTGGCCAAGGATCTCGCCAAGATGTCGTCCAAATCCGCCGTCAAGGTGCTGGCGCCCACGACGGGAGACGGGCTGTTTCGCTGGGTGGCGGCCCTGACCGGATCGAAGAACGCGGTGAAGGGCGTGGGGTTCCTCATGGGGGCCGGTCTGCTGGCGTCGGTCGGCTTCGTCTGGGCGGTGCTGGCCATGGCCGCGGTGCTGGCGGTGATCCTGCTGGCCGTGCTGATCGCCATGCCGCCGGGCCTGCCGAAAGGCCGCAAGGGCGCGAAATTCTCCGAGGTCTTCTCGGACAACGCGAACGTCAACTGGCTGTCGGCGGCGCGGGTGTTCCTGTTCGGCGCGCGCGACGTGTGGTTCGTGGTCGGCATCCCGATCTATTTCTACGCTGTGCTGTCGGATGGGTCCGAGGCCGGGAACCGCGCGGCGTTCTTCCTGATCGGGACATTCATGGCTGGCTGGATCATCCTGTATGGTGCCGTGCAGGCCGCCGCGCCGAAAATTCTGCGCGCCAGGAACCGCCCCGAGGCGGACCTGATCGCCGCCGCGCGCGGCTGGGCGGGCCTGCTGCTGGCGGTGCCCACGGCACTGACCGTGGCGGCGCTGGCCGCAGGTGGACCGCAGGACTGGCTGACCGCCACGCTGGTCGCGGGGCTGCTGGCCTTCGGTGCGATCTTCGCGGTGAACTCGGCGCTCCATTCCTACCTCATCCTTGCCTTCACCAAGGCCGAGCGGGTGACGATGGATGTGGGCTTCTACTACATGGCCAACGCGGCGGGGCGGCTGGCGGGAACGGTGCTGTCCGGACTGACCTACCAGCTGGGCGGGCTGCCCTTGATGCTGGGGACGGCAGCGGTCATGGTCGCGGCCTCGGCATTGGCCGCAGGGCGTCTGCGACTGCAGGCACCCGCCGAGGCCCCGGCCTGACGCCGCTGCAAGAGGACCGACCCACGTGACCGACACACCCGCCCTTCATGCCGACATGCTGCCGGGGATCGACCGTGACATGCTGCTGGCCCCACCGCTGGCGGACCACGCACCACGCATCGCGATCCTCTACGGCTCGCTGCGCGCGCGCAGCTTTTCACGCCTGTCGGCAGAGGAAGCCGGGCGCATACTGACCCGGCTGGGGGCCGAGGTGCGGGTCTTCGACCCTGCGGGCCTGCCGCTGGTGGACGATGGCGCAGACGCGACCCATCCCAACGTGCGCGCCTTGCGCGACCTCGCGGCATGGTCCGAAGGGATGGTCTGGTCCAGCCCCGAACGCCACGGCGCCATGACCGGGGTGATGAAAACCCAGATCGACTGGATACCGCTGTCGGAAGGGGCAGTGCGCCCGACGCAGGGCAAGACGCTTGCGGTGATGCAGGTGTCGGGCGGGTCGCAAAGCTTCAACGCGGTCAACCAGATGCGCATCCTCGGGCGCTGGATGCGGATGTTGACGATCCCCAACCAGTCGTCCATCCCCAAGGCGTTCCAGGAATTCGACGAAGCCGGAAGGATGCGCCCGTCGCCGCTATACGACCGGATCGTGGACGTGATGGAGGAACTGGTGAAATTCACCCTGCTGACGCGGGACCGGGCCGACTACCTCGTGGACCGGTATTCGGAACGCAAGGAAAGCGCCGCTGCGTTGAGCGCGCGGGTGAACCAGACCGCCGCGACCTGAGCGGGCAGCGCTACGCCGCGTGTCATGGTTGTGGAAGATCCGGGCCCGCCGCAGCGAAGGGCGCATGCTCGGCGATCTGCGAAAACAGCGCCGGGGCTTCCACCGCCAGCAGAGCCACAAGCACGGCGGCCATCGCGGCCTGGCCGAGCCGCCAGCGCGCTGCCACCGCGTCGATGTGCGCGGGGATGGCGCGGGCCAACCGACGCGCTGCGCGCTGGGTCATGCGGACCTTGTGCTGGCCATAGGCCTCGGCCGCGTGCCACGGGGCCATGACCTGCGCAAGCAGGACCAAGGGCCCGACCCGCTGCGCATGGCCCCAGATCGCCCCGGCGACGGACAGGACCACACCCGCCGCAACCGGCCACTGGGTCAGCCAGTCCTTGGGCCAGGACGAGGGTACCGGGCCGAACCCCGCGAGCGGCCAGAGACCCAGCAGCAGCACGCCGCAGGCCGCAAGGGTCGCCGCAGGCAGCGCCACCCAGCCCGGCCCCTCGACCACCGCGCGCGGCACCGTCGGCACCTGGCGCCACAGGGTCAGAAGATACCGACCCATCAGCAGTGTCGTGACCAGCCCCGACAGGGTCAGCGCCAGCACAAGCCACGGCACCCAGCCCGCCGGCCCCGCCGCCAGTGCGGCCCTCAGCCCTTCCTTCGCGGCGTATCCCGACAATGGCGCAAGGCCGACAAGCGCTGCCATGGGCAGGGCGAGCAGCGGCAGCGCGGCCCACGACCCCCGCAGGGCCGCCGCAGCCCCGAACGCGCCTGTGCCAAGAAACAGCGCGCCCTTGGCCAGCCCGTGATGGGCCGCCTGGAACATCAGCGCGGGCAGGACCAGCGCCCATGCCCCCGGCACCGTCAGCGCAGCACCAAGGCCAAGCGCCATCAGCCCCATCTGGCTGACGCTCGACCAGCCCAGCACGGCCTTGGGGCTGTCGCTGTTCACCCCCCCCAACCCGGCGGCAAAGATCGTTACCAGACCCGCGGCCATCAAGACCGTTCCGTGCACAGGCATCTCGGCCACCCCGAAAGGCATTACCGCGATCATCCCGAACAGCCCGGCCTTGATCATGGCACCCGACAGAACGGCGCTCGCGGGCACCGGGGCGGCGCCATGGGCGGGCGGCAGCCAGACATGCAGCGGCATGATCCCCAGCTTGACCGCGAACCCCGCCAGCAGCAGCCCCGCTGCGATGTCCGACACGGGGGCTGCACGCAAGTCCGCCAGCATGAGCGACCCGGCATTCGCCGCCATCAGCGCAAGCCCCGCGAAGAGCGCCAGTTCCCCGGCAACCACGAAGACGATGTAGATCCGCCCAGCCGCGAACGCGCTTCCGCTGCGGCCATGCACCACCAGACCGTAGGACGCGAAGCTCATCAGCGCGAAGAGCGCATAAAGACTCGCCACGTCGCGGGCGGTGAACATGCCGAGGTTCCCGGCCATCGCCAGCAGGAAGCACGCGGCGAACCCGGTGGCATGATCGTCCCCGCGCATCCAGCCCACGGCGGCCCAGCCCGCCGCTGCCCAGATCAGCGCGGAAAAGCCCATGAACACGCGCCCCACAGGGTCGGTGCCGAATTGCCCGCCCAGCATCAGCCACGGCTCGGCCAGAAGCGCCGAGTCGGGCAGCAGGGTCAGGGCCAGCGCGGGCAACGCCGCCAGCGGCAGCACGGCACGTACCGCTGCACGCGCGGGCGCGAAGGCCAGCAGCGCGGCCATCGCCAGCGGCAGGCCGGGCACGAGGGCGATCAGGATCTGCGGCAGGGGCATCGTCACTCCGTGTATTCGCGCGACACGATGAAGCGCGTCCATTCCAGCGGGCTGAAGGGCGCATTGGCGAGCACCCCGGCCACCAGAACCAGTGCTGCGGTGCCCAGCGGTGGCCCTGCCATCATCCAGCCGATCTTGGGCCGGGTCGGCAGCCTGGAATCGGTGGTGCCCGAGGGCGGCAGGAACCACGCCCGGTGCAGGATCGGCAGGAAATAGGCGGCGTTCAGCAGGCTCGACCCCAGCAGCACGGCGATCACCCAGTCTGCGTTCTCGGCCAGACTGCCCGAGGCGAGATACCACTTGCTGATGAACCCCGCGAGCGGCGGGACACCGATCATCCCGAGGGCCGCGAGCGAGAAGGCCAGCATCGTGCCTGGCATCAGCCGGCCCACCCCGTTCATCTGGCTGACCTTCTTGATGTGCAGCTCTTCCGCAAGGTTGCCCGCCGCCATGAACATGGTGATCTTCATCAGCCCTTGATGGATCAGGTGCGCCAGCGCCCCGATCGCGGCCACTGGGCTGGCCAGCGCCACGCCCAAGGTGATGTAGGACACCTGGCTGACGGTGGAGAACGCCAGCCGCCGCTTGATGTCGTCCTGCCCCAGCGCGCGGATCGAGCCGTAGATGATCGTCACCGCCGCCAGCGCGGCCAGCGGGCCGGTCACGCCCAAGGCCTGCGCGGTATCGATGCCGTAGATCTCATAGACCACCCGCATGATCCCGAAGGCGCCCGCCTTGACCACCGCGACGGCGTGCAGCAGCGCGCTGACCGGGGCCGGGGCCACCATCGAAATCGGCAACCATGCGTGCAACGGCACAAGGGCCGCCTTCACGCCTACGCCCGCGATCAGCAGGACGAAGATGATCTGGAGGGTTCCCGCGTGATCGTCGGTCAGGTCGACCACGATCCCGCGCGGCACGAATTCCGTGCTGCCGGCCAGCACCGACAGCCAGAGCGTACCCACAAGCAGCATCAGCCCGCCCGACAGCGTGTAGATCAGGTAAAGCCGTCCGGCCTTCAGTGCCGCCGCCGAGCCGCGATGCACCACGAGCGGATAGGTCGCCAGCGTCAGCAATTCGTAGAACAGCAGGAACGTGAACAGGTTGCCCGCCATGGCGATGCCCACGGTCGCGCCCACGCAGATGCTGAAGAAGCCGAAGAACCGGCTGCGGTGCGGCCCCTTTTCCAGATACCCCACCGCATAGATCGTGGTCAGGAGCCACAGGGTCGCCGACAGCGCCATGAACAGCACCGCCAGCGGGTCGGTGCGCAACGCGAAATCCAGCCCCGGCAGCATCTCGAACTGCAGGCTGTATTCCGTACCCTGCGCGACCTGCCAGCTCAGCCAGATCACGAGCGCGACCTTGATCGCTGCCGCCGACAGGTTCAGCGCGGTGCGCGCCCGCGCATGGGCGTCGTCCAGCACGAAGATCACCGGCGCGATGCCCAGCGAGGTCGCAAGGATCAGCAAAGGCAGATAGGGAAGGCCCGTCAGGAACTCGGTCATTGCATGGCTCCGGGCAATTGGCCCAGCGGGGCACCCGCCGCCAGAAGGGCAATGATATGGGTGGCGAAGAGACCCGCGCCGAAGGCCGTGACCGCCAGTAGAAGCGGCGGGCCGTCCGCCAGGGTCCAGCCCTGGTGTTCGCCCACGGCCCCGCGCACCCGGTCGAAGCGCAGGAAGCCGACAAGCACGCGCGACAGGTAGCCGACGCTCAGCAGCGTGCCCGCCATCGCCATGGCCAGCCAGATCCAGGCATCGGCGCGCACGGCGCCTTCCATCAGTTGCCACTTGCCCGCGAACCCGAGCGTGGGTGGCAGCCCGATCAGGCTGATGGCCGCCAGCGCGAAGCTGAACTGCGCGAGCGTGGGCCGCCTTGGAGAGCGGTCAAGTTCGGCGATGCGATCATGGCCGACCTCCTCCACGATACGGCCGGCGGCCATGAACATCGCGGCCTTGGCAAGCCCGTGCGCCAGCATCAGCGTGACCGCCCCGGTCCAGGCGATGGCGGCGGGGTTCGCGGCGCTCAGCCCGAAGGCGAGCGAGATCAGCCCGACCTGCGCCACCGTGGAATAAGCCACGAGCAGCTTGAGCCGTTCGGCGCGCAGTGCCTGCACCGACCCCCACAGGATCGCACCCGCGCCCATGACGCCCAGAACCGTGCCGCTGGCGGTCGCCGGGTCGAGCACGCCGACCCAGAGCCGCAGCGCCACATAAAGCGGTGCCTTCAGCACCAGCGCCGACAGAAGCGCGCTGACCGGGGCCTGCGCGTTGGAATGGGCCGCGGGCAGCCACGCGTGCAGCGGAAACAGCGCGGCCTTCAGGGCGAGCCCCGCGATGATGGCGATGAGCGCGATCCCGTCGCTCGGGGCGCTGCCCGCGACGGCAGCGAGCCCGGCAAGATCGAGCCGCCCGTGGGCGTGGAATAAAAGTCCGATCCCGAGCAGGATCAGTACCCCGCCCAGCATCCCCGCCAGCAGATAGTTCAGCGCCGCGCGCAGCGCCGCGGCACTGCCCGTCAGCACTGCAAGCCCCACTGCGGCCAGCGCCGCAACCTCAAGCGTGACATAGATGTTGAAGATGTCGGTGGACAGGAACGCCCCGTTCAGCCCCGCGACCAGCAGCAGCATGAGCGGCCAGAAGATCGCGGCGCCCCGCGCCGGTGCAGGCGTCAAAGCACGCGTTGTTCCGATGGCCAGCGTCAGCACCACCGTCAGCAGCAGGAAGGCGGCGGTCAGCCCGTCGGCGGCCAGAACGATGCCCAGCGGCGGCTCCCACCCGCCGATGGCGGTCGATGGCGCGGCCCCGGTCCGGACCTGCGCGGTGATTGCCGCGGAGCCGACTGCCGACAGCCCCAACCCGGCCATCCCCGCGGCGGTAGCGGCGCGCGGCAGCACGAATCCCGCGATCGCGCCCAGAAGCGGCGCGAGGACCGGCACGAGCATCCAGTCGATGGCGGCAAGGTCGATCTGCGGGATCATGGCGTGTCGTCCGTTTCGGTTGTGTCGGCGTCATGGAGCGCCCGCACGAGGGCGAGTGCGACGGCAGTGGCAGCCACAAGCACCACGATCCCCGTGATAACCAGCGCATGGGGCACCGGGTCGGCACCCCCGCCCGGTCGCCACGCGGCGATCACCATCACGAACCCCGCGCCCACCGACGCCACGTTCAGCGCCACGATGCGCCGCAGGGCCGATGGCAGGACCAGCGCGTGGTAAAGCCCGATGGCGAACAGCGCGATGCCGGTGGCGCCATAGATCGTTTCAGGTGTCATTGGTGGTCCCCTTGCGCAGCGCGATCCGCGCCGCAGGTTGCGGCATGTGGCCGAGAAACAGCGCCGTCAGCGTCGCGGCGATGGACAGCGCCACGCTCGCCTCGATCAGCAGGATCAGCGGCTTGGCCTGCGCGGGCGGATAGTGCAGCACCCCGCCGCCCGCGACCGCCGCCCAGATGCCGACGCCGGTGAACACGACCACACCCAGCACGAGCGATCCGCGCAGCAGCGGCATTGTCGCGGCCGTACGCGGCCATCGCCCGCCGCGCGCCAGCGCCGACAGCACGCCCGCCGCGGCCAGGACCGCACCGCCCTGGAACGCGCCGCCCGGCGAATAGGCCCCGATCCACACGAGATACGCGCCGATCAGCGCCAGCGCGGGCAGCACCAGCCGCAGGTAGGCGCCCGCGATGGGCCCGCGCAGGGCGACACCGGGCAGGTAGGGCAGGGGGGCCGCCGCGCGGTCGATGGTCCGGTCGATGGCCCAGACCGCCATCACGGCGGCCAGCACCACGACGACCTCCAACAGCGTGTCATAGGCGCGAAAGTTCAGCAGCACCGCAGTCACGGGATGCTCGACCCCGCTCTGGTCCATGCGCGCGGCCACTGCCGGGATCAGGCCAGTGCCGTGGCGCGGCGTGGCCATCAGGGCAAGCCCGCCCAGAGTCGCAAAACCCGCCACCGACAGCCCGAGCATGCCCGCTACGACGCGCGGCACAGGGGCCGGGTCGCGCCGTTCGCCGCCGACATGGCGCAGGGTGCGCAGCAGCAACGCGCCGGTCACGCCCGCACCGATGGCAGCTTCGGCCAGTGCCACGTCGGGCGCATCCAGCCGTACCCAGGCCAGCGCGACGAGAAGCCCGAACAGGATGAAAACGACGGCCATCGTGAAACTGTCGCGCTGCCGGAGCGCTGCCAGGGCAAGCACGAGAATCGTCGCGGCCAGCCCGAGATCGAGCAGAAGATACGGATCGGGCGGGCTCACAGTGCGTCCTCCTGCCGCCAGGCGCGCCTTGCGTGACGCGCGATCATGTGGCCCGAGGTCGCCGCCGACACCGCCACCAGCGCCCAGATCACCGCCAGTTTCATCGCCGCCGCGGGCGTGGCCCACAGCCCCGCCGTCCCGAGTGCGACGAGCGCAAGGCCCAGATTGTCCGCCTTGGTCAGCGCGTGGAGCCGGCAGAACAGGTCGGGAAACCGCAGAAGCCCAAGGGTCCCCGCCGCGAAGAAGATCAGCCCGGCGGCGATCAGGCCCAGCCAAAGGAAATCAGCGATCATCGGTATCGTCCTTTCCGAAGAGTGCCGCGAAGGTCAGGGTACCCACGGCGGCGAGTGCCGCCAGCACGAGCGCGGCGTTCAGCAGCGCGGGGTCGCGCAGCATCGCCGACATCACGATCAGCACGGCGATGGCGTTGGTGCCCATCAACTGCACCGCGGCAAGCCGGTCGGGGCGCGTCGGGCCGCGCCAGAGCCGGGGCAAGGCCGCCAGACCCGCGGCCAGCAACCCGACCGCCATCCATCCGAGTAGCGCGGCGAGGTTCATGCCCGTGCCTCCCCATGGCCGGGCCGGTGCGGCGGCAGGGCCCAGATCGCGGCAACGCGGTGCTCCAGCGCCCCCAGATCGGCGTCGAGATCCTGCGTGCGGTCGAGCATGTGTATGGTCAGCCGCGCGCCGTCGATATCGGCCGTCAGCGTTCCGGGCAGAAGGGTGATGCAGTTCGCAAGAAGCGTGCGCGGTGCGCCCGGTGGCAGACCGGTGACATGGGTCCGGAAGCCCGGTGCAATGGGCAGTCGCGGCTGGCATGCCCGCCACGCCACGTCGCTTGCCCCCAGCACGCTCTGCCGCGCGAACCAGCCCGCGAAGCGAAGCGCGCCGCCCGGCGACAGGCGCAGGCGCTGGCCGGGTCCGGCGGGCGCGGCAGGCACGCTCGC
>NZ_QDFI01000065.1 GCF_003254465.1 Meridianimarinicoccus zhengii | reverse complement strand
CTGAAAACTGTCGCGGCAATCGTCAGAGCGGCCAGCCAGAAGTTTGTTCAGCCTGAACTAATTGGCCGACGTGCAGAGCGAGCCAACATTTGAGAAAGCTGAAACGACGGCACTAGGTCCAAGAGCCATGGCTGCAGCCGGAGTTTCACAGTCTCAATAAAAAAAGCTAGTCTAAAATCAACTTAACGAAGGCGTCAGTTCGCTTCGAGCGCACGGATGACGCTTTCTGCGGTAACAGTTGGTCCCTGGGTGAGCTTGTTCATCGGTTGAATGATCGACGCGATGACTGAGCTTCGCGTTTCGGCAGCCAGGTCGGCAACGTTAAGGACAAAGTCAACTTGCTTTGTGTTCTGGTGGGCTTTGTAGTCCATGCTGTAGTAGACACTGATGCGAGTGGACTTGAGATTTCGACCGCTCAGTCCACTGAAGAGAACACGTATTTGGACGTCACCAGAAAAGTCGAAGTAATCCGCGATGTATTTCAAAGTTGCGAGGAAGCTGTTTGCGTATGCAATTTGCTGCGCAATCCAAATGTGTTGACCTCGCTCCCATTTGCGTGAAGAGTTACTTTCGACGGCATCCTTTATCCATTCAGTGTCTTCCCAATACGAGACGACTTCTGTTCCGCTCAGTCCCTCGGTAAGCCGCCAGATCGCTCGATGATCGAATTCCGCGGTATTTACGTGAACTTCGAGGCCATCACGGTCCGCAACCTCTAAGATGAATGGTCGATAGGGCGAACTGTGGCTGTTCTCGAAGAAGGTATAGCCGCCGCGTGCCTCGTGCGGACGACTCCGTAAACACTCGGTTAGCTCGTGAGTCGCCACCGGCTCCGCATCAACTAATTGAAAGCCATAGGCCACAAAACTATTCGCAAGGTCAATCTCATACGGATGCTCCTGAGCCTCCTGCTTCCACAGCGTAACTGTGTGTTCAAAGTCCGCGTCGAATGCCTTTTTCGCTTCGGTCTCCAGTGCAGGTCGGGGTTCCTCGATCATCGTCGATACAGCGGCAAGTAATGACGTTTTGTCGGCCAGTACGCAGCGTCTGATAACGTCTTGCCACTCATCCGGGGTCTCAATCCCTGCAGAAACAGGTCCTGCCTTGCGAATATAATGGACACCTTTCGCGACACCTTGAGTGCGCCCGCGTTCATCATTTGGGCCGTTCTTCTTACCACAAACTGGTGACGTACCACACGAGGAAACCCAAATGACCGGTATAGAGAAATCCACTCCATCAGGCTGTCGCATGCTTACGCTGCAGTGTGGTGGTGGTTGCAAGTAGGCAGCCGAGATTTGATTTATCTGATCTTGGCCGACGTCGGAAATCTCAGCAGGGAGCTCGTCTGGATAGGAACCGTCATCTTCGCGTCCCAAGACGATCCACCCACCGCCATGATTTGCCAAAGCGCAGATTTCCTTCGCAAGCTTTGCTTTCCCAACGTTATCGTTTATCGGAAGGGTTCGCTTGAACTCGACATCCAAGTCTTCATTTTGAAATCTGAGGGCTTGGTCGAAATCGGGTGGTAGTTCGTTTTGCATAATTTCCTTGCGGATGTTGATTCTTCGTATAAGCTAAGCGCAACGTAGGAACTGGGGGTTAAGCTGCGCCGTCGTTACGCAACAGTTTCATCAAATTTTGTCGCTTTGCAATGTCCGATTCCTGCGCGTTGCTGACCTTGGTGGATGGTTGCAGCATGGGGGGCGTTGAACCCGAGCTATAATGGCCGCTTTCATGTCTGTGACAAGATGGTCTTGCAGGTGCCGCGAAACCCGACTTCCCGCCCCTCAGGCCGCCGCGACCGCCGCCGCCCACATTCCCAACCCGAAGGCGGTATGCGCCAGAAGGCCCCTTGCCCGGCCCGTCCACGGTGCCTCCGTCCGCGCTCCCGCCCAGCCCAGCCCCATGCCGGGCTGCAGCAGGAACCACCCCGCCGCGATGGTCGCCAGCGCGAACAGCCACACCGGGAGGAAGCTCGGCGCGGCCAGCCAGCCCGGCCCGGCCAGCAAAGCGAAGACCACGCCATAGACGATCCCGACCGCGTAATGGAACGCCCAGCCCAGCCGCAGCTCGCCCGCCACCGGCGCAGCGGCGGCGATGTCGTCGTGAAACACCCGGCCCCGCGCCGCATGGGCTGCCCAGCGGCCCGGCATCGCCCAGTTCGGCGCGGGCGCGACGCCGGTACGCGCCTGTGCAAATGCCAGCACGTCCATCGCCGCAGTCCCGGCGATCCCCATCAGCAGCCCTGTCGCGATCGGCCCCATCGTCGTCTCCCATTCCGTGCGCTCCGGATTGCTATCGGGTCCGCAGGACCACGTCCACGATGTACCGGCGCGCCCCCTTCAGCGCGGCGAACAACAGCTCACATGCCGAGATGCCGTCTTTTCGCGCGAAGCCCGTGGATGTCATCGGCCGAGCCACGGCCGCCACTTCGGCATGACCGCCGTCACCACCACCTCGCGCAGCATGCTGCTCCCGACCAACCCATCGCGTACCCAGCCCAGCGCGTGCCACCAATCGTAATAGGCCCGGCGGGCCGATGCGATCTGCTCCGGATGGGGCCGCCAGGTGACGGGGCAAGCGAGGATGTCCACGGTGCGCCACTTGCCGCGGGAGAACACTAGCTCGGTGCCTACCACCGCGGTGACGGCGCGCACGCCGTTCTGATTCTCGCGGATGTCGACCGGCACGCAACGGGATACTGCGCCGGGCATCCAGTCCGGGGTGAGTCCGGCGCGCGCCAGTTCCGCCACGCGGATCGCCATCCGCAAGCCGCCAAGCTCGTCCGGCATGCCTGCGACCGTGGCAGCGATCACCTCGGCATCCGGATGGGTGTAGCTGCCCATCTTGTGCCGCCCGCCATCGACGCGGCAGCCGAGTTCCGCGCGCTGCAGCAGAACGTATTCCATCCCGAACCCGGTACCGACATCGTCGCCGCGATTGCGACCCGGGTGCTCGGGTAAGAACAGCTGGGCCTTCTCGACCCGAAAGGCCCATTCCAGCGCCTGCTGGACCGACATGGCGCGCTGGGCTGTGCCGGACGATCCGCGCTGCCCGGCGGTTCGGCGGTCCATCCTGCGGTCGACCCGGCTCATGCGATGCCTCGCTTGCGGAGGCGCCCGGCGGTGACCAGCCCGCTGGCCAACAGAAGGTCCCGGATCGTGTTGCTGATCATGCTGGCGGGCAGGAACCGGTCGGAGTTCACCAGCTCTGCATAGAACGCCGTCACGGCCTCCGCGCCGGGCAGTGCTTCCGACGAGGCCGACTTGCCGCTCCTGCGGCCGCACATGGCATTTCCCGGCCTACTGGCTGGCGAACCGATGCCCGATTTTCGCCGTACGGCCCGTTCCATGGCCCGATCGAGCGCCCTGGGTCCGTCCGGCGGGGTCGGGTGTTCCTTGCGGGTTTCCTTGGCCACCCGGATGATCTGCTCCGCGCTGAGCCCGAGGTCATCGCGCCAGCGGCGGAGATGGGCCCGGGGCGGCGCGCCCTGCCACAAGCCGGGCAGGTGGCCGTCGGGATCAAAGCCCAGCGCGCCGAGCAGGTCGGCCAGGAGGTCGTCGGGCACGGCGTGAGGCGCCTGCGCACCCGCCTGCGCCTTTACAGGTTCTCTTAGTGGTTCCCTTACAGGGTTAGTGTCCGGATTTCGGACACGGGTCGGGATCAGGTGGTGTGAAGCCGGGCTCAAAACCCAAGATGTAGCGGGTGGGCATCTGCCGCCGGGTGACGGGATGGATGCGCGGCACGCGCCGCAGGAGCCCGGCCGCTTCCAGTAGGGCAAGATGCGCGTTCAGGGTGGAGCGGCTGATCTCGCAATCATGGGCGAGGCGGTCCTGCGACGGAAAGCAGCCGAAGTCCGGGTTGAACCTGTCGGCGAGATGCCAGAGCACGATCTTGGTCGTGGGTTTCAGCCCGCGCTGCTGGATGGCCCAGTTGGTGGCGGCATGGCTCATGGCGTCGCCCTCCGTGCCGGTGCGATCGTCTGGGGCTGGTCGGCGTCGCGCTGGGCGCCCGCCGCCCCGGCCCGCACCACGCGCGTCGTGAACCCGTGATCGACCAGAGCGCCCAGCGCATCGTCGTGGCTGCGCACCAGCGCCCAGCCGAAGCCCTGCGCCAGGACGGCATCGCGGAACGCCACCTGCGAGGCGCTGAGCCGGCCGACGGGAGATTTCAACTCCAGAAACAGCACGCGCCCGTCGCAGAGCACCATCAGATCGGCAAAGCCACGATGGACCCCCATGCCGACCAGGATCGCCTGGCGCTTCGCCCCGCGCGGGCCGGGCTCGGTCATTTCGTTGGCGCAGTGATGGATAATGGCGGTGCGGGGCAGGGCGATGCGCAGCGCCTGTACGACCGCACGCTGCAGATCGGCCTCGGGGGTGCCACGCCGCTTCATGACCGCACCCCGGCGCGCTGCGCAGTTCCGCGGTCACGATCGTCGCGTGGGTCGTGCCGGTCGTGCCGCTGGCGCAGAGGCCGCCGTCCGTCGATCACGAACAGCAGCGCCCGCGCATCACGCCGCTCGGCCGCGCTTTCGCCGTGGCGGACCAGCACATCGCAGGCGAGCCGGATCAGGTGATCGGAGTGATGTGCGACATCGGCAATAACCGCGCGGGCCTCGCGGACACGGTCATTCGGCCAGCTGTCATCCTGGGCGGGACGATGGAGGCGACGGATATCCTGCAGGGTCATCGACGGCCTCCCCGGCCCTGGCGCCGACCCCGGCCGCGGGGCGCGCGCGTGTCCTGCTCCTCGAGCCAGTCCAGCACCGCGCTGCGCCGATAGAAGATCTTGCGCCCCGCGCGGATGCAGGGTGGCCCCGACCTGGCCGCGTCCCAGCGGCGCAGCGTGTCCTCGGTGACGCCAAGTTCGTCGGCCAGCGCACGGCGACTGATCCAGCCGCCCAGGAGCCCGCCCTGGGCCGGCGCGGCGTCCGATGTGTTGGAAAGTTTCTGCATGTCGTGCCTCCAGTGTTGCGACCCGATGCGGGTCAGTGCTGGCGAGCATTCAGGCAGATCGATCAGGGTAGGGGGGAGGAACGGGGTGGAGCGGGGTGGAATGAGAATTGCCATGGCATTCCACCCCCTTGTTTTATTGACGATGCCGCCATTTGGCCGTCGCGGGCGGTCAGGCATGCTGCGGTGCGGCAATTGGCTGTGTGCTCGGCGTTGGCAGCACTCGGCGACACGGTCGCGGATGTGCAGCAGCGTAGCGGGCATTCGGTGACAAACCGGGGGTGGAACCAGTCAGACGCCCGCATTCCCCTGCGCGTTCATTGGACACTTGCCGGAATTCAGGTGTGGTCAGCCGGGTCCCACGATCTTCACGCGCTGGCAGGCTGGTCGCGACATGGCGCCAATCGGACCCGCCGCGCGACAGAACTGCCCGATCGCCAGTAAAGGCAGGGGGTGGAGGCGATCCGCCCTCAGCGTTCCACCCCGTCCCACCCCGCTCCACCCCGAAACTCCGCTGGCCATGTTCTACTTGATAACGGTCCCGACCTACGCGTCATGACGAGGCCAGGAACGAGGGTACGCATGGGGAACAGACAGAAGCTGACCGAGAAGGTGCTGCGCGAGGCCGGGCCCGCCGCGGGGCGGGACTACCAGATCTTCGACACGGAGGTGCGCGGCTTCGCCGTGTGCGTGTACCGCGGCGGGGGCCGGGCCTTCACGCTCGACTATCGCCACGCGGGGCGGCAGCGGCGGATGACCTTCGCGCGCTGGCCGGAATGGGGCGTGTCTGCCGCGCGGGAGCGGGCCAAGGCCCTGCGCCGCGAGATCGATGCCGGCGGCGATCCGCTGGCCACGCGGGATGCAACCCGCGACGCGCCCCGCGTGCGTGACCTCATCACCCGGTATTCCGAGCTGCACCTGCCGCATCTGGCGAAGCTGAACGCCGCCGACCAGCGGTCGATGATGGAGAAGTTCATCACACCCGCGTGGGGCAGCATGCTGGTGACCGAGGTCACACCTCTGGATGTGGAACGCCTGCTGACCAAAGTGGCCGAAGGGCGGGCGCGCCCGGCGAAGGCCAAGCCCAACAACCGCGCCCGCAAGCTGAAGCCTGCGCGTCCCACGCCGGTCCGGGCCAACCGCGTCGGAGAGGTCGTGCGCAAGATGTTCGCCTATGCGGTGAAATGGGGCTGGCGCGCAGACAACCCGGCGATGGGGTTCCGCCGACGGATAGAGACCCCGCGCGAGCGGTACCTCTCGCATGACGAGATCGCGCGTCTTGCGCAGGCGCTCGACGCGGCCGAGGACGGGCGCGCCGCGGACATCATCCGCCTGTGCATGCTGACGGGCGCTCGGGTCGGCGAGGTGCGTCAGGCAAGGTTCGAGGATTTCAACCTCGAGCATCTGGTCTGGACCAAGCCTGCCGCGACGACCAAGCAGCGCCGTGTCCACCGGGTACCGATCTCGAACGAGGCCGCGGCCATCGTGCGTCAGCGCCGCGCCGCGGTCGTCTCGGGCGCGCCATGGCTGTTTCCGGGGGACGTGCCGGGCCAGCCGGTGCAGGAGGTGCGCCGGTTCTGGCGGCGCATCCAGACCGAGGTGGATATCCCAGATGTGCGGATCCACGACCTGCGCCAAACCTTCGCGTCCTTGCTGGTCAGCGGCGGTGCCTCGCTCGAGATGATCGGCAAGTTGCTGGGCCACAGCCAGATGCAGACGACCCAGCGCTACGCCCATCTGATGGACTCGCCGCTGCGCGCGGGCGTGGGGGCCGTGGCCAGCGCCTTCCGACCCAAGCCACGGCTGGTCCACAGCAGTGATACGCCCGACGCGCCGGCGTCGCCTGCCGACCCGAACCCGGGGGAGGCGCCCGCGCGGACGGTCGGGCGGTGATCCTCAGCGCTTGGGGTGCTTGAACTTCAGCGCCTTGAGGATCGGGATCAGTCGCGTACGGATGGAGCTTTCGTCCGGAAACGTTCCGTCGTCCGTTCGGGACGCGAACCAGTCCTGCAGTTCGCGGATCCAGGCGCCCTGAGATACGGGCAAGCCCTCTTCGAAGACCCGGCGGACAATCTCCACATGCATCGCCGACCAGTCATAATCGCCATCATCCCGAAGCCCTGCGCCACTGGCGATACGGTCGAAGAGATCGTTGGTATTTTCGAACCGCTTCACCTCAGGCCCGAGGATCATCAGGTCCGCAACGGCCACTTCGACGCCATTCTCGGGTGCCGTGATATAGAGCCACTCCTTTGCCTCAAGCGGCTGAACCCGACGCAACCGCGCTGCATGCGGGCCGGTGCCGCATGACCGAAACACTGGCAGGATATCCGTCGGCTCGATCCGCACCAGTCCCGCGACATGCCCGTCCCCGCACGCGACGTGCGGAATGCCGGTGACGATCTTGAGTTTGTTCATCGCGGCCCAGCCTGCGATGTCTGAAATCATGCATCCCCAGCGTGCGGCGGCCTCGTGGACCGGGTAGAAAACACGTTGTGGCAGCCCCATTCTCAAATCCTTCCTTCCTGGCCGTCGACCGGGCGTGCGCCGGGTGTGCGTGGCACGTCAGCGTCGATCGGCGGTGTGTTTGCAATGGTGATTTTCCCGATGAGCCGAATGTCGTCGGGCCTTCAGGTGCAGCGCTTAGACGTTGCGCCCAGCGCCTCGCATCACGCGGGCGTTCCACCAGACGATCAAGGGTGTGATCAGTGCGGTTGGCCCCAGCCATGTGACCAGCGCTGGCAGGAAGCCGAGATTGACCACCACCGCGGCGGTGACCGTGGCGATGGTGCCTGCCAGCATCCGCGACAGGTGCCGTGCGATCCGCGCCTTGCCGGTGATCGGCCCCGCCCGCCAGTCGCGCCAGTCCGACAGGGCCAGTGTCAGCCCGATGGAGCCGAAGACCAGCAGGATGACCGGCTGTGCGCCGCCGTCGCCCACAAGACCCAGCGCACCGAGCCCCAGCATCGCGACCCCCGTGAGGGCCATTGCGCCACCAACCAGATGATCGGCGATCCGCGGCTTGCCGTCGCGCAGCATCGCGGCGCGCCAGCCCGTGAACACCAGATAGAAGCTGAAGATGCCGATCACGAACAGGAACAGGTTCGGCCGGATCGCCATCAGCGCGAAGGTCGTCAGCGTGACGGCGAGCATGGATAGAACATAGATGTTGCCCGCGCGGCGATGCCAGCGGCTGCCCTTGCGCGTGCCAAGGGCTGCGCCGGCCATGGCGAGGGCGGTGAACCCCGCCAGAATGTGCAGGATCAGGATTGTGTCCGTCATGTCGAATGTCCTCGTCTGTCGTGGGTGACGATGCCGGGCTAGCGTGCAGCGCTGCAACGGGTCGATGAATGTTGCGGGAACGGCCCGGGGAATGCGCCAGCGGCGTGATAGGGTACGCTCACGATGCGCGAACGGATCCGGGATATTGGCCTGCGCCTGATGGCGCCGCTGGGGGTGGGCCTGGTGCTGGGGTTGATCGGCCCGTTCGGCACGTATTACGAATTGCTCGTGATCCCGAGAATAGGGTACTGGCTGGCGGTGGTGTCGCTCAACTGGGCGCTGGCCGATACCGGCATCCGCCGCGTCGATGGCCTGGCCTCGGCGCATCTGCCCGTTCCGCACCTCAGCGTGCCGCTGCTGGGGGCCTTGCTCGTATCGATCCCGGCCACGGGGGTGGTCGTTCTGGCGAATGGGCTGTCGGGGATCGGCTGGCCTGCGTCAGTCGGAGGTATCTACTGGAAGGTGCTGGTGCTGCTCGCGGCGATCTCGCTTCCCGCCTATGCTTGGGCTGCGCAGCACGAGGATGCTGCCGCTAAGCGATCGTTCATGGACAAAAGCGCGGCACCGCAAGTTCAGGGTCGCGCAAGTGCGACCGACGCGCCAGCTATCGGCCCGCCGCTGTTCCTCGCCCGGCTGCGGGGGCCCCTTCCGGGCCGGTTGCTGTGCCTCGAAATGCAGGACCATTACCTCGTGGTTCACACCACTGGTGGCACCGAGATGATCCTGTGCCGGATGGAGGATGCGGCTCGTGAACTCGAGGGTCATGGTCGCCGGGTCCACCGCTCTTGGTGGGTCGCCGAGGACGCCGTGGAGGCGGCCACGCGCAACGGGCAGCGCTGGTTCCTGCGGCTTGTGGACGGGCGGACGGTCCCTGTTGGCCGCTCTTTCCAACCCGCGCTTAGGGACGCGGGGTGGCTGTGAGCCCAGATCCGACCAGGCGACAGTCGCATCAGAGACACGGGTTGCATATAGCCCGGTGGAAATCTTGCGAAGTGCTCTTGGTCGCCTTTCGGTATAATGTCGTCAGCGCTGTTGCCATGGACGAAGACCCGACCTGCGCAGGTGCGGCATTCGTCACGTCGGGCGGAGAGCGGACTTGCGGCGGTGCGGCATAGCCATTGCAAAGATAAAGCTAACCGATCGTTCAATGTCGCTCCCAATGCACCTACTCCCAACGTGTGACACGGTACCATGATGTCACGTTCCTCGTGCTGGCTCAGCTTGCCGACAAGCGGTGCGAAGGCGGGCCATATCCATCCGGGTTGGTCATCTGCCAGCGCCAGGCGTCGCGGGCCGCTGTCCGGAGGTCGCGCTCGGCGCGCCAATTCAATTTCTCGGCGGCGACCCGAGGGTCAGCGACATAGGTTGCAACGTCACCGGGCCGACGCGCTTCGACCCTGTAAGACACCCGACACCCGGAGACCGAGCGAACGGCCGCTATTACGTCGAGCACGCTCGCACCTTCTCCGCGGCCGAGGTTGTAGGCCGAAAATCCCGGCTCCAGGCGATTTACCGCTTCGACATGGCCGCGTGCAAGATCGCAGACGTGAAGGTAATCGCGAACGCCCGTCCCGTCCGGTGTCGGGTAGTCGTTGCCAAACACACGCACATGGGTCCGCTGCCCGATCGCCGTCTGCAACACGAGGGGCATCAAGTTGCCGGGGAGGCCGTTGGAGTTTTCGCCGATCAGCCCGCTTTCATGCGCGCCGATAGGGTTGAAGTACCGCAGCGCGCAGATCGACCAAGCGTCGTCGCTGAGTGCAAGGTCGCGCAGGATTTCCTCGATCATGAACTTGCTGCGACCGTATGGATTGACGGGATCACGAGGGTGCTCCTCCTTGATCGGCAGATGTTGCGGCGTTCCGTAGACAGTCGCTGACGAACTGAAGATCAGCTTTCGAACGTTGCTGGCATGCATCGCCGACAAAAGCGAGGCTGCACCGGCGACATTGGCATCGTAGTAGCTCGCCGGGTCCCTGACCGATGCGCCGACCGCTTTCAGACCGGCGAGATGCAGTACCGCTGTGCAGCCATTTCTCAGGAGTTGCTTCAGAAGCAGACGATCCCGCACGTCCCCGACAATGAGCGTCGGCGCGCGACCCGTGATCCGGCGCACGCGGTCGGTCGTTTCTGCATGACCCGTGACCAGACTGTCTAGCACGGTGACATCGTGCCCTTCCGCGAGAAGCTCGGCGCATAGATGACTTCCGATGAAACCCGCGCCCCCTGTAACGAGAATCATGGCATGGCCCTTTCGTGTTGCGATTTGTCCAGCAGCGCCGCCGCTGCATGTGCGATCAGCCGATCGGTGGTGTGCCGTCGGTCCGCGAAACGGCGGCTGATATCGATGTGGCGCGCAAGCGATACGGCACGCAGTACTGCAATCCGCGTGTCGGCAGGCAAGGCGCGCACCGATGCGTAGCCATCGAGAAACGCGGTGCCGTGCCGCGCGAAGGCCGCCTTGTCGCCGTGCTGCCGCAAGCCGAACTCATCCAGATGCGCCAGGAAGTTTCCAAGATCTATGGATGGGTCGCCCCGTGCAAAAAGATCCAGATCGACGAGCCAGACACATATCGGTGCGACGATCACCTGGTCGAAGTAGAAATCGCGGTGGATGCCGCGCTGGTCGGCGGGCGGAAGGGTCGCAAGCCGCGCACGCGCCGCGGCGGCAATGGCTGCGCAGATCCCGCCGTCGGACGGGCGCGCGGCGGCGGTCCGTGCAAGGGCACGGTCCAGTATGTCGGATTCGTCGGTCATGGACCAATTGCGCGGGGGAGTGACCGGTGCCGCATGCAGCCGCGCGAGCGCCGCGCCGGTGCGCGCAAACGGGTCCGTCGCGGCGTCTGGTGTCAGGAACTCCGCCAGACTTGTACCGATGACGCGCTCCTGGAGCCACATGCCGAAAGCTGGGATCTCGCCTACGACGGATGGAACGCCCACACCAGCGCACCCGTCAAAACCAGCCCGGCGCAAGGCGCGGTGCAGCTTTGGGGTCCGCTTGTCGAGGCCCTTGAATCGTATCTTTCCCAGCATACTGGCGGCCCCGCCAACCGGGCCGCCCTGCCGCAGGTCATACCGAACAATGGCGCGCCGACCGGGCTTGAAGCGGATCAACTCGGGTGGCGCGACAAGTTCCAGGTCCCCGGCACCCGGTCGCAGCAGAGCGGCCAGCGCCGACTCCGCGCGGTCCGGATCGAGCGCGTGTTGCAGCACGGACCCGGCCGGGCATCGCGCGCGCGGCTGATCGAGCAGGCGCGCGGCCCGGTCCAGAAGCGCCGCGGTGCGGTCCTGCCAGTGCGGATCACGATCTCGGAACGGTTCCGTCGCCAGCATCAGCAAGCCATGCGCCTGCCGCAGCGCAAGGCCCCGTGGAGCAGCGCCCGCCGTCGCGGCATATCCGGCCAACAGCGCATCGCTCATGGCGTCCGCCTTATCGACCGGACACGCCCCTCTGATGACCTGGGCATCGAGCCGGGCCAGGAAAGATCCCGCATCCATCGCCGGGTCGCCCAACGTGGCGCGGTCCCAGTCAAGGATCACCGGCTGCCCGTTCCGCATGACCACCTGATCGGCACTGAAATCCCCGTGGATCAGCGTGCGGTCGGGGTCATGCTGCGCCAGCGCGCGCCCAAGTTGCCTGGCGACGACCGTCGCCAGTTGACCAAGCTCGGGGTGCAGTTCGGACAGAAAGGAAACTATCTCGCCGCGTGCCATGGCCTCCCGGACCGGTGACTGGCGGAACGCGGACCGGAACCCACCCGCATGAAGGCTGGCCAATGCGCGGCCGGTTGCGACGACAGCCTCGGCATCCGGGATTTCGATCGCGTTCACCGGGCAAAGAAGATTTCCGTCGATCCACTCTGTCACGATCGCGCATCTGGCACCATCGGCCCCCAGAAGCCGCGCGCCGCCACGTGCCTCGGACCCGCTCGCACCGGCCAGCGCCTGCGGAAACCCGGCGCGGGACATGATCTTCATGGCCCCCAACGGTCCGCCCTCCCCGTCGAGCCGCGCCACGAGCCTGCGATCAGGCTTGTAGCGCAAAAGGGTTATTCCGGTCACCCGCCGTGCGGCCTGCTTCCCGAGCAGTCCCCGGAAAAGCTTTGGCTCACGCCGCGGGTCGAACAGGTGTCGCAACGCGCGCAAGGACCGGTCGCGCTGCGCCGGGATGATCGCGAGGCACACGTCGTCCCACAACTGAACGTCGGGATCGGCACGCCATTTCGGACGTGTGCGCACCTCGGCGTATCTCTCGGGGGTAAAGGCATAGGCGGCGATCGCGCGCCCGTCCGCGGTGAAGAACGCTGCAGCGCAACTGGTCTGTGGTTTGTAGCGCAGATAGGTCGGCGTCAGCGACCCCAGCCCGGCGCGGCATTCCAGTCCGGTCGCGTCGAGCATCAGGGCAAGACCCGGAAGATCGGGGTCGCGCGCGCAGACGGCAAGATCAGCCTGTGAAAGCATGATAAGCCTCCATGCCGTTCGTCTGGATGCGCCAAAGCCGCGCATAGGCGCCGTTCCGGGCCACGAGTTCCGCGTGACTGCCGTCCTCGACCAGCTTGCCGCCGTCGAGATACAGGATGCGATCCGCCTGCGCCGCGAGGCCCAGATCGTGGGTCACGCAAAAGGTCGTGCGGCCCTTGGCCAGCCGCCAGATTGCGTCTTCTACCGCGGCCTCGTTGGCGCCATCCAGTCCGGTGGTCGGTTCGTCCAGGATAAGGATCGGGCTGCGGCGCAACACGGCCCTTGCGATGGCGATGCGCTGGCGTTGCCCCGCCGACAAGGTGGCCCCGCGTTCGGCGACCTGCGTATCGTACCCGTCCTGCAGCGCGACGATGAAGTCATGTGCGTTTGCGCGCCGCGCCGCATCTTCGATCTCGGCCCGTGTGACGGCACGCCCGGCCCCGAGCGCGATATTCTCGGCCAGTGTGGCGCGAAACAACAGCGTCTCCTGCGGCACAAGGCTGGTCTGCAGTCGCAGGCTTTCGACAGTGAAGTCGCGGATGTCGGTTCCGTCGAACAACACGCGGCCTGCCGTCGGATCGTAGAGGCGCAGCATCAGCCCCGACAACGTGGATTTGCCCGCTCCGGACGGCCCGGTCAGGGCCACGCGCGTGCCGGGGGCGACATGCACCGTGATCGGGCCCAACACCGGCGCACCCCTGCCGTAGCTGAATGCCGCAGCCTCGAAAGCGACCTCGCCGCGCAGGTCTGGTGCGGGGCGCGCTTCGGGCGTGTCACGGATGTCGGGCAATTCATCCAGCAGTTCGACGACCCGTTCCCCCGCCGCACTCGCCTTGGCCAGGCGGGCGGTGTATTTCGCATAGCTGCGGATCGGGCGGAACGTCGCCTTGAGATACGTGATGAACACGATCAGGTCGCCCGGCGTGATCCGCCCGCGCAGCACCTGAAGCGCACCGAAGTACAGCACCAGGGCCGTCGCAAGCGCCACCAGAAGATCGACACCCCGTTCAAGCCCCGCGGCAAGCCGCTTGGCCTTCACCCCGTCTTGCAGGCTCTTGCGGTTCGCGCCGTCGAAGCTTTGTGCCGCGCGGTCCTCGATCGCGAGTGCCTGCACGGTGCGCATGCCGGCCATCGCCTCGGCGGCGGTTGCGGCCATGTCGCCTTCCAGCTTGCGCTGCTTGCGGCTGACGGTCTGGATTTTCCTGCCCACACGCACCGATCCGAACCACAACAGCGGCAGTGGGATCAGCGCGATCAGCGCGAGCTGCCAGTCGAGCCACAGCATAACGCCCAGCATGCCGACCAGAACCAGCGCATTAGCGACGAGCGGCAGTGCTGCGGTGACCATGATTTCCTTCAGCATGCCCACGTCGCCGATCAGCCGCGTCGTGAGATCGCCGGTGCGCGCGCGGCTGTGAAAAGCCAGCGAAAGACCCTGCATGTGCCGGAAGAGCGCGCCGCGCACGTCTGTCAGAACCCGGTTCCCGACAATGGCGAAGCCGATGGTCGCGAGATACTGGAACACGGCCCTGAGCGCGATGACAGCCACGAGCCCCGAAGCGCAGAGCGCCAGCAGCGTCATCGGGTCGAGACCGTCGATGGCCGCGACGCCGGATCCGCCCCCGCCCGCCACGGACGACGGCACCACGCGGTCGATCACGAATTTCAACGGCCAGGGTTCCAGCAGCCGCATCAGCGTGGCACCGATCAGCGCGCCGGTCGCACCCGCCAGCACCGCCCGGTGCGGGCGCAGATACGGCGCGAAGCGCAGGATCACCCGCCGCAGCCCCGGCAGTGCCGTTGCGATCGTGTCGGGTCGACGCCCGGCCATCACGCCACCCACGTGGCGGGTTGGGCCGCCGCGATCACGCGATCCGCGACCGCGTCCCACGTCCGATGTTCGAGAACATGCGCCCGCGCATTCCTGCCGAGTGCGGCACAGAGCGTCGCATCCCGTGCCAGGCGTGCGAGTTCATGTGCCAGCGCGGCGGGATCGTCTGGTTCGACAAGCAGGCCAAGCCGACCGCCATCCAGAACCTGCGGCAGGTCACCGACCCGGCTGGCCAGCACGGGCAGCCCTGCGGCCATGTATTCATAGATCTTGAGCGGCGAGAAATAGAATGGCTGTGCGGCGGAGTAGGGCGCCACCGCCACATGCATCCGGCCCAGCCAGCCCGCCACGTCCGACGCCGGAACGGCCCCCGTCAGATGCGCAGCATCGGCCAGCCCGAGCGCATCGAGCCGCGCCTCGATGCGGCCCCGGTCCGGTCCATCCCCGACGACGAGCAATCTTGCATCCGGCGCGCATCCCGCGCGCAGCAACGCAAAGGCCTCGATCAGCGTGGGGGTGTCGTGCCAGGGTTTCAGCGTGCCCAGAAATCCCACGGTAAACGGCCCGGTCGCGCGATCGGTCCTCGGGAACCGGGCCGGATTCACGCCGTTGGGGACAACCGCCACCCGGTGCGGCGGTGCCCCGTGATCCAGCGCATAGGCCGCTGCACCCTGCGAGACGGCGGCCACATGGCCCGCGGCGGCAAACCCACGCCGGGCGCTGTCGATGGCCGCGTCGCGGCGTACAAGCCCTCGATGCCGGTCCTGTTCTTCGATCAGCGGTGCATTGAGTTCCAGCACGGACGGGATGCCCCGTGCCGCTGCCGCTTCCATCGCGCCGTGTGCATACAGCGCGTGGCGCTCGTAGATCAGATCGAACGGGCCAGTCTCGGCCAGCAAGGCTTCGACCCGGTCATTGGTGTCCAGCGCCCAGTCTGCCCGCGCCATGGCATCGGCGTCTTTCGGTGCCAGCGGCAGCGCGCAGCACGTCAAGCCACGCAGGTCGTCCGGCGGAGCATCGTGCAGGCGCGGTGAGATCACCGTCACATCATCGCCGCGACGCAGAAAGGCGCGCAGGATCTCCTGCACATGGATCGACGCCCCCTTGGTCCCGAACACCGGGATGCCCGGGTCGGTGCAGACATGAGCGATACGCATCACGCCACCTCCGATCGGCGGGCTGTTCCGGGTGCCGTGTCAAAGAACAGCGACCGCAAGACCGCTGCGTTGGCGGTGATGTTGTATTCCGCTTCGATCGTGCGACGCCCGGCCACCGCCAGTTGCCGGCGCAGATCGGGGGAACCGAGCAGGCGTGCCAGCCCATCGGCCAAGGCCACCGGGTCGCCTTCGGGCACGCAGAGGCCCGTATGCCCGTCCCGCACGAGTTCTGGAATGCCCGTCACGTCGGTGGCGATCACCGGCGTTCCCAGGGCCATCGCCTCCAGCAAAACGGTCGGCAGCCCGTCCCGATTGCCATCCCGGCCGGTGATGCTGGGGCATGCCAGAACGGCCGCGGCGCGCATCATCGCGACCACCTCGGATTGCGGGCGCGGGCCCATCAGTTCGACGGCATCCTCGAGCCCCTCTGACGCGATCTGCGCTGCCAGATGGGCATGGTCGTCGCCACCGCCGACGATCCGGCAGCGCACGGGCGTGCCGCCGGCATGCAGCAGCCGGATGGCTTCGATCAGGATGTTGAACCCTTTCTTCTCGATCAGCCGACCCACGGCGACTATGTCCGCTGCTGCGGCCTGCGGCGCGCGGTAAGTGAACTGATCCAGATCGAGACCGTTATAGAGCCGCACGACCTTTGCCGCATCGGGACCGAACCGTTCTCGCAGGTGCGTGGCGTTGAAATCCGACACCGTCACCACATGCCGCGCGTCGCGCAGCTTGGCGGCAAGGTTCACGTTCTCGGCGTAGTCGAAATAGATGTCCTTGGCATGGGCTGTGAAACTGTAGCCGATCCCGGCCAGCGTCGCCGCCAGCCGTGCGACCGTCGTGGCAACCGTTCCGAAATGCGCATGCAGATGATCGACACCACGCGCGCGACACTCGATCGCCAGCAGGATCGCTTGCGCCACATCGCGCTCGGATTCATCGCGCATGTCGCCGAGAGCCGTCCATACGCCGGGCAGAAGATGCTGCGCGCGGCCCATCAGCCGCCAGAGCGCGTCGGCGGTCCGCTGCTTGTCCGGCAACCGCGTCACGGCCGCGCGGACATGCGCCAACCGATCCTGGAAATGGGTCTCCTCCACAGGCCGGAGTGCAAAGATTTCGACGGCAGTTCCCGCAGCTTCATGTGCGAGGATCTCGTTGACGATGAAGGTCTCGGAAAACCGCGGGTAGCGTTTGACGACATAGCCGACCTTGGGCACCGGTGCGCGCGCGTTCATCTGGGTATCCTTCTCTTTATGTGACTGTTCAGGCGATCTTGCGAAGCGTCGTGCCAGAATCGGACAATGCGGCGTCGGCCAACTGGCGGACCTGATCGAGCCCGCCCATGTTCAAGCCGGCCGGAGCAACCCTTGGCCGGGTGATCGCAGCGCCAAGCCAGGCGGCGAGGTCTTCGGACGTGACCTTGTCGGGATGCATCATGTCCACAAGGCCGCGCTCCGCCAGCAGGGACGCGCGCAGCACCTGTTCCGCGCGCGGCCTGACGCGCGGCACGATCAGCGTAGGACGTCCGAGCGACAGCATTTCGGTGGCCGTGTTGTATCCACCCATGCCTACGATGGCAGCGGCTTGCGCCGCCACGCCGATGGGATCGCGCAGGAAACTGACAACGGTCAGGTTCTCGCGGGTGGCTGCGTACGCTTCGATGCGCTGACGGTTCGGCGTCGGCATCTGTGTCCCGGTAATCAGAAGGCCGCGATGCCCGGCCGGCAACCGTGTCGTTGCGAACGCCTCGCACAGCGCGATCCCGTCGCGCCCACCGCCTACCGAGCAAAGAACATATGGCCGCGGATCGGTCCCGACGACGTCGGCCAGGGCCTGTTGCGCCGCGTCGGTGCCCAGCCGGTCGCTCTGGTCGAGATAGCCGGTGTAGGTGATCGGTGCGGCGTTCGTGGACGTGATCCCGTATTCGAACGCCGTCTCGTAGAGGTCGGGGTCGCCATAAATCCAGATATCGGAATAGAAATCCCGGAGCGCTTCGAGATTGCGCTGGCGAAGCCATTGACGCCGTGTGGTCGCTGGGTCGTCGATCACGTCCCGCAAGCCAAGAACGATCCGCGTTCGGCCGGTCTTGCGCAGGAATTTCAGCACGGGATCGAGTTCGTACTGTGCACCGCGCGGCACGTTGTCGACGATCATCAGGTCGGGCTCGAACGCCGCCACGGTCGCCCGGATCATCGCGGCGCGGATTTTGCGCAAGTCGCCAAGGGCGATCGATAGATCCCGCGCCGCGTACTGGCCGCACGCATCCTTGGCGTAGGCGGGCAGATTGACACAATCGACCCCGGCTGGCAGCGGAAACGCGCCTGCTTCACGCATCCCGGCAATCATGAGGATATCCGGTGCGCCGACGCAATTCTTGATGGCGCCGGCGAGGAGCAGGTTGCGTCGCAAATGGCCGTAACCCAGCGTATCGTGAGAATACAGGATGATCCGCGGCGCCTTCACTTTCGCGTCGGCGTGCGGGACAGGACGCGACCGGTCGACAATCCTGGTATTCTTACTCGTCATTGTCTGTCCTCGCTGACGCAACCACGGCCACCCCTGTCTCCGCCAGCACGGCGGATCAGCATGTGACGTTCCTGTGACAACGGAGGAAGACCGGCGTTATTCCGGACCAGTCCTTTTTTTCGGGGGCACGCTCTAGACGGCGCAGATCGCCGAATTCTACCCATTCGACCGCCAGGCGGTTCAACGATGTCGTTCTGGTATTTATCGGTGAAGAAGCGGGCGACAGGATCTGCACTGACGAGGCATGTCGTGGGGCAGCAGAACCATTGAGCCCAAGCATTCTTGCGGCACGACCCAGTGTCCGTTTCGGGCACGCCGCACTGCGGCGTCACGATTAGCCATCAGGACCGCTCTGGGCCGTCCTTGACGCCTTGGTCACTTCTACACACCCCTCGTGGACGTCATCGCCCGTTACGGCGGTGACGCGGTACAGGCGCGCCGCGCTGGCGCTCGCGGTGGACGATATAGGTGCCCGACCCGAGGATGATCGCAATGCCGAGCCAGGTCAGGCCGTCCGGAAACTCGGAAAACACGAGATACCCCGCGGCTGTCGCGCCGACGATCTCCAGATACTGGAATGGCGTGAGGGTCGTCGCATCGGCGTGGCGGAACGCCTCTGCGATCAGCACGAAGCTCATCGCCGCGAAGGCGCCGCAGCCGAGGATCGCACCCCAGGTCCAGGCTGGACGCACCAGCGGCGCCAGTTCCATCACGCCCATGACGCTTGCGCCGCCCACGATGATGACCATGCCGAGTGCCGCATAGACGGTTGCCCCGCATTGCACGGTCAGCGCGGATCGCCTGGCGCAAGCGCGGCGCAGCACGACCATGTTGAGCGCGTAGCTCGTGGCTGCGACCAGCGGCAGCAGCGTCGCCAGCCCGAACGTCGAAAAGCCCGGCCGGATCACGATCAGCGCGCCCAGCAGACCGACGCCCACGGCCGCATACCGGCGCGGCCCGGCGACCTCGCCCAGCAGCGGACCGGCGAGCAACGTCAGTATCAGCGGTTCGACGAAGAAGATCGCGATGGCCGTGGCGATCGGCATGACCGAGAAAGCGGTCACGAGGCTTCCCAGCGTGACCATTACCAGTAGCCCAGACAGTGCCACGACAGGTGAGAACATCGCCCCGCGCAGCCGTCGCCGCAGCACGAGGGCGATGGGCACGAGGCATAGCCCCTGCGCCAGCAAGCGCCACATGGTGACCTCGAGAGGGCCGAGGACGCCAGTCAGGACCTTGGCGAAGGTGTCCCCAACCGGGAGCAAGAGCATGGCGACAGCCATAAGCACCATGCCGGCCGTTGTGGGCGACAGGGCCGGGGCCGGGGCGCGCTTCAAGATCGGAGCATGGCTCATGATATCGCCTCACAACGATGGCTCCTGCACGGGATTGCAGAAGACACGTCCGGGCGTTCAGGACGAAACTCAGGGGATGTATGGAAGCTGCACCCATGACGCCATCACGCATGCAGCGACGCGTGGATAGGAGACCCGGCCGCAATTGTCAATTTCTGTGTGTTTGAACGCATCCGCTGGTTGGCCTGCGCTCCGACCTTAGCCGAGCCGCACCAAGGGGAAGGGTAGGAAACTCCTGAACCATCACACGTCAGGCATAGGAATGCCGCATACTGCATGACTGGCAGATCGCGTAGAGCCGCGGTGCAGCGGCAGTCACCTCGCCGAAGGTCCGCGGTGGGCCGGTCGCACTGAAGATGGTTTGTGCGCGGGCTCGGGCAGGAGCATGCCATGGGTCAGGCTATGATCAATGCCTCCCGCCGCCTGAACGACGTGCTCAAGAACGAACAGGGGGACTAGAAGATCCAGGGGATGGAGCGTGGTCTTCCGGAAGCAAGGTGGTGTCTGTCCGATAGCGGCGGGCACACGCAGGGATCGACCGTACTACTCGGCTGCCTTTTCGGCGGCTTGGCGCTTGGACGGCTCCCAGTCCAGTCCATGGGTATTGCGGAGATAGTCGCTGAAATACGCCTGCAGCGGCGCGAAGCCTTCGGCAAGCTTGAGGAACGCCTCTTCGTCGATAACCATGACCCTGCTGTCTTCCAAGGCCCGCACGGTGGCGCCGCGCCGGGTCTCACCAAACAGGATCCGCTCGCCGAAATGATCGCCCGGCCCGATGGTCCGGGTCGTCTCGCTGCCGTCTTCGTTCACGCGGCGCACCTCCAGCGCGCCGTCGATCACCGTGTAGACGCCGTCGGCGCGGTTCCCGAACTCATAGACCCGATCGCCGGCGCGGTAATGAAGATGGCGGATATCGCGCGGCGTCTCGGCCCGCAGGTGCACCACGCTGCGCGGGCTCAGCCCGTCGAGGATCCAGTTGATCAGGACCCGCGCCCGTGTGGCTAGCCCCGGCAGAAAAGCGAGGTAATACATGCGCCACAGCAGCCAGGCGGCAAATCCGGTGAATTGCATCCCGCGCACTTCGGCCACGCCGCGCCGCGCCCCTAGCGAAGCCAGCGCACCCTGAGAGGCATAGACGAACGGCGCGAGCGGCTTGCCGTCGATGGACGCGGCGATGTTTTCCGCCACCTGCCGTGCCTCGCGCACCGCGAACTGCGCGGTCGGCGGCGCGAAATCCTTGCGCTCGCTGGCGCCGTCCTTCATCGGGATCATCGCGCAATCGCCCAGCGACCAGACATCGTCGCGGCCCTGAACCCGCATGGTCCGGTCAACGGCGATCTTGCCCTTCTCGATGGACAGGTCGAGCCGAAGCACGACCGGCGACGGTGCATTCCCGATGGTGGCGACGATAGTGCGCGTGTCGATAACCTCGCCCGCTGTCGTGACAAGCTGCGTGCCGGTCGCCGAGTCCACGCCGACGCCGGTCTGGATCTCGATCCCGCGCTTGACGAGGTTGCGATGGGCATAGTCGGCCAGCTTTTCTGGCATTTCGCCCAGAATGCGCCCGGCGAATTCCAGTACCACGACCCGCACTTCCGACGGGTCGATATTTGGGTAGAAACGCAAAGACCGGTCGATGAGTTCCTTCATCTCCCCCACGGTCTCGATCCCCGAAAAGCCGCCACCGATCACGGTGAATGTCAGCGCGCCGCGCTTCACGTCCGGCAATTGCGTGATCTCGGCATGCTCGAGCCGTTCGATCACGTGCGCCCGCAAGCGGCGCGAATCCTCGAGCGTCTTCATGGTCAGTGCGTGGTCGGTCAGCCCCGGCATACGGCTGAGATCGACCTCCTGTCCGAGTGCCACCACGAGCTGGTCATAGGGCACCTCCGTCGGACGGCGCTGCACGCCCTGGAAGAGGGTCACGATCTTTCGGTCGAAATCGACGCTTTCGATGCGTGCCTTGCGCACGAATACGCCCTTCAGCAATTCCCGTAGCGGCGAGACCGCGTGCAAGGGCGCGATGGATCCGGCAGCGACTTCGGGCAGAAGCGGCTGGAAGACGAAGTAGTTGTCGCGGCTGATGACCTCCACATGGGCCTTCGCGCCAAGCCTGCGCCTGACTTGGTTCGCCGCGTACATCCCGGCGAAGCCGCCGCCGAGCACAAGAATTTTCGTTGCCATGTCCGGTTCCCCCTGCAGCGCGAGCATAATGCACTGCTTGCGAAAGGCGACCCTGCAGGTCGGGAGAAACGAGGCGCGACATGGCGGTCCGGTGCGGCGGGGATTGACGAAGACCTGTGAATCGTCCGTATCAAACCGCGTAAGCCGTGAATGATCCTTCGTTTTCGATCAGTTTCGGCAGCACGGTACGTAGCTGCTACCTCAACGCCACATCAACCCGCGACTACATGTTTCGAAGCGGATTTACGCGCGAATGCCCATGAATGCCGGCGAATGCTGCTTGGGAAAATGCGCAAAACCAAAGACTTGTCCACTAAGCGCCTGATTTCCCTATCTTATTGGAATCGTTGGAATATAGGCTCATAACCTGAAGGCCGCAGGTTCAAATCCTGCCCCCGCAACCAAATTCCCCAAAGAATACAGCCGCTTAAGAGCCTCCCGAACGGGAGGCCTTTTGCGTTCCGCGCCCGTGTCAACACTGTGTCAACAAAGCCCCGACGCCGTGTGTCAACGAATGGCGCCGACTCGCGGCGCACTCTCCGCTTGATCGAGGCGCGCCCGCGAGCCTGATGGTCCCCGACACCACCACGGGAGACCACCCTATGCCGAAGACCAACGACGCCGCACTCGCTGCCTTCGTCGCGCGGAAGGCCGAGATTGACGCGGCCCTCGACCGCATCCGCGCCGCCAGCGAGGACCACTTCTTCGTCAGCCCCGAGGACGTGAACTGGGGCCATGTCACGGCCCTCGCTGACCACGCGGTGCTGTTGAAGCGCATCACGGATGCGGTCTACGCCGAGGGGGAACACGCCCCACGGCGCGGCGCCGAAGCATGATGGGCCCTCACGGACGCTGCACATCGCGAAACAGCCCGGCCAGCCCCTTGGCAAAAGGATCGAGCTCCGCGGCACGGTCCTTCGCCCAGTCAAGCCACTCGGTGGTCGTCCTCTCCCCGATGGCATGATCCCCTTCGGAAGCCAGCCGCGCTTCAAGCTCAGTGATGAACGCATCGAGAAGCTGCTTCTCCTGCCAGTTCGTCGCCGCAGACCGGAAGCGACTCCAGCGCGCGTCATCGATCTCCTTGAGCCGCCGCAACTCCCACCGGCGCCTCTCCTGCTCTTCATGGCGACGGCGATCCTCTTCGCGCTTGCGCTCCCACTCGATCAGGCGCGGAACGCTCGCCACCACCGTTTCCACGATTGCCGGGATCAACTGCGAGAACGGCTTCCTCGGGCTCTCGATCCACTGCGGCTGCTCGCCCGGAAGCCATGTGCTGATCTGCGCCCTGAGGAATCCCGATGAGGTCAGCCCCGAATTGTGGTGATGCGGATAGGCCGTCCACTTCGCGGCTTCACCTTCCGGTCGCCTGATCGGCCGAGACATCTTCTCCTTCACCATGCACTCAATGTCCCGACTCCCGACGTTAAAGGTCAGCTTGCCGTGAATGTCGGCCTCCTTGACGCGGCCGCCCGCCACCTCGATGGCGCGGCAGAGCGAGCTGCTGGCCCGGAAGCGATACAGATCGCGCGGCGTGAGATCGTACAGGAGGGACTTGCCCCAGGACCAGATGTCGTTCCTCCGTCGCCGGTTCTCCTGCGCGCGCTCCTTTTGCGCCCGCTTGTGCTCCGCGATCCATGCCTTGAATTCGGGTGCAGCCCGTCGAGCGGATCCAGCCCGTCGTCCTTCTCGGTCTCCTTGGCGTCTGTGATAGACGGAGGTTCAGGTGCGCGTGCCTCTTTCGGCCGCGCCACCGCCGGAGACTTCTTTGATGCTGCGGCGGTTGACCGCGGGGCGCGCGATGTCCGAGGGGCGAGTTCCTTTACGGCAACCACCTCTTCCGCGGGCAAGGGCGTTGGAGCAGGGGCGCGGCCGAAAGCCTTCTTCTGCCAATATCCCGGAGGCGGATAGGGCACCTGGCGCTTGTCGCAGAGCTTGGCGAGCCGCGGGCCGTCGAGACCAAGTTCCGGGCCGACACGATTGAGCGGCCGTTCCCATACGAGCGCATAGAGCTCCTCGCGGGAGAGGTCCTTTGCCGTTCGTGTCGTTCCGCCGTCCATGAAAAGGCCCGAAAGATTCGTCTTCCGGGCCGAGAGTAGGATTGAGGAATGGCAGCCGAAACCGGAAATGCGAACGCGTTGTAGCCGCCAACGCGATTTGCCCGCGCGATCACGCCGCTGCCGTCGCCACCCCATCCAGCCGCACCGCGACGCTGGTGACGCCGTTCCCCGCCGCCTCCACCGCCACGCCGATAGGGAAGCGGCCCGCAGCCGGGGTATTCACCTGCTTGACCCCTTCGAGATCGCCCGAGACCAGCTCGTAGGGCAGGCCCAGCCCGGCCGCGACGGCGCGCAGGTGGTTCTTCACGAAGGGCGCGTATCGACGAGCGGGTCGGCGAGTTCCTGAACCGCCCGCTGGCCGGGGAATGGCCATATCTC
>NZ_QDFI01000064.1 GCF_003254465.1 Meridianimarinicoccus zhengii | reverse complement strand
CTGAGCCGGCCCTTGCGCCTGTCCCCGTGGTCGTCCCCGCTGTGGCACGCTGACCTGCGGGGGGCGGCGCGTCGGGCCGCGCACCCGTGGCGGCGAAATGCCCGCGCCGCGCGGCGAAGTCCGTGATGTGTGGCCCGCGCGAGGACCTGGCGACGGGGCCATGCCGATGCGGCGATGGGTGCGGGGGGGCCGGTGCGCGCCGGGCCGTCCTTGCGAAGATGTTGGGCGGCACGGTCTTCGCGCGGATGCGGCTGTGTCCCCGGTCTGCAATGGCGCCACGGCGGCGGTGCGCGGGGCAGATCGGTGTGAGGTGACCCGGTCGCCGGGCGCCGGAAGATTCAGCCTTGCGCGGCGGCGGCGTCGAACGCGGCCCGGAAGGGGCTGTGGTCGTAACCTGCCGCCCGCGTGGCTGCGAGCACGCCATCGGCCCCGAGATCGGGCGCACGCACCAGCGACCACAGGATCGCCGAGCGGTTGCCCGACGCGCAATAGGCCAGCACCGGGCCTGTCGCGTCGGCCATCGCCGCGGCCTGCGTGCGGAGCGTGTCCGGGTCGAGCGTTCCGGGCAGCATCGGGTTTTCGACGAAGTGCAACCCTGCCTCCGCGGCGGCCGCGCGCAGGGCATCGGCGCGCAGGTCCGGCGTCACTTCGCCATCGGGCCGGTTGCAGATCAGTGTCGTGAAGCCCGCCGCCGCGATCACCGCAACATCCGCGGGTTCGATCTGGGGCGACACGGCATAGTCGGGGGTGAGGGGGCGTATGTCCATGGCCCGCTTTTATGCAGCCGCGGTCGCCGCGTCCAGACGTGTGCGCACCGCCGGGGCCAAGATCATGCCGCCCAGCATCGCAAGCGTGAAGATCCAGACCGGCGGTCCGCCGAAGCTCAGCGATGCGAGAGCCGGACCGGGGCAGAGCCCGACCAGCCCCCAGCCCATGCCGAACAGCACGGACCCGACCACGAGATTGTGACCCAGCTTGGGGGCGCTGCGTTCCGGGAAGCTCCCGCCCAGCAAGGGGCGGCGCCCCTTGGCCAATACCCAGGCGACGGCCATCGGCAGGATCGCCCCGCCCATCACGAAAGCCAGCGTCGGGTCCCACGCCCCGAACACGTCGAGCCAGCCCTGCACCTTTTTCGTATCGGTCATGCCGGACAGCAGAAGTCCGGTGCCGAACAGCCCTCCGGCGAGGGCCGCAAGAAGATTGCGCATCAGATGATCCCCAGGATGTGACGGAAAAGCACGACGGTCAGGCCGCCGGCGAGAATGTAGAAGACGGTCGCAACGATGCCGCGCAACGACAGGCGCGAGATGCCGCAGACCCCGTGGCCCGACGTGCATCCATTCGCCAGCCGCGTTCCCACCCCGACCAGCAGACCGGCGGCGATCAGCAGTGCGGGACTGGTCGTGACGTTGCCGGGGGGCACGAAGCCGAACAACAGTGCGATCACCATCGGAAAACCGATCAGCCCGGCCAGAAATGCAAGCCGCTCGGTGCGGTTGGCGGCGCCGGTTCCATCGACGAGCCCGCCGACGATCCCGCTTGCCCCCATGATGCGGCCATTGGCCAGAAGAAAGACCGCGCCAGCAAGCCCGATCACGAGCCCGCCACCCAGTCCGTAGAGCCATTCAACCGGCATGTCTGCGTGTCCTTCCATTGCCGAGAAACCCTTTCCGTCGCCGCGTCGCATGGCGTTTCGCCTGGCGGCGCCGGGTCGGAATACATATGTGATAATGCATATGTCTTTTCAAGAGACCAGATAGCGTCTCGCCACGTGCGTGACTTTGACACCGGTCAAGACGGTGGATGGCGAATCGTGTTTAATGCCCGGTGGGACATCCACCGGCGACAGCGATGCCGCCAGCGAGAGGAGACCACGACATGCCCCATGCACGGATGACACGCGCGGTAGAAGACTTGCGGGCCGAGCTTGGCCGACCGGATCACGACCCCGCGGCGTTGCACGACCGGCTGCAGGTCGTGATCGATGACATGGCGCGCCATGGCGAGACCGTGCCTGCCGATCTGCGCGAGGCCGTCGCCGAACTCGAGGCCGAGATCCTCGATGCCTTCCACGACAATCTGCCGGTCTGACGCGGTGGATCAGCCCAGTGTGATCCCGAGCATCACGCACATCAGCCCCAGCGCCGACACGAGCAGCGCCAAGAGGTTCAGGGTCACGATCCGTTTCAGCACGGCGCGCAAGGCATCGTCATCGAGCCCGGCGCACCGGGCGCGGACCGTCCTGACGATGCAGGCGACGATGCCGCCAAGCCCGGCCAGCGAGATTGCCGCACCGATCCAGATGAGTATGCCCATGCCGGTCTTGCCCCCTTTGCCCGTGCCGCGCAGGTAGCCTTGCGCGGGGCGGGGCGCAAGCCCGCGCGGTCTTGCGGCGGCCCGGTGCCGGGGCTAGACCCGCCGCCAAAGGCTCCGCATGTGCGGACGCGCGGCAGGAAGGGCACCCATGAGCGACACCGGAACACCCGACGGCTACAACGTCACCGCCGAGGAACTGCGCCAGTTCATCGAACGGTTCGAACGTCTGGAGGCGGAAAAGCAGGAAATCGCGGACCAGCAGAAGGAGGTCATGGCCGAGGCCAAGGGGCGCGGCTATGACACCAAGGTGATGCGCAAGGTCATCGCCCTGCGCAAGCGCGACAAGGATGACATTGCCGAGGAGGAAGCCATCCTCGACATGTACAAGGAAGCGCTGGGGATGTGATCCCGGCGTCTCGGCTGGACCTGCGATCCGGCTGCGCGACAGCCGGAACGCATGCGAAAAGGGCGCGCCGCGGGATACCGGGCGCGCCCTTGGCGTGTCATGACGTGCGGATCAGCGGTGGATCAACTCGCCGCCCGCGACTGGCGCTTGCGTTCATGCGGATCGAGGAACCGCTTGCGCAGGCGGATGGCGTTCGGCGTGACCTCGACCAGTTCGTCATCGTCGATATAGGCGATGGCCTGTTCCAGCGTCATCTCGATATGGGGCGTCAGGCGCACCGCCTCGTCGGTGCCACTTGCCCGCACGTTGGTCAGTTTCTTGCCCTTGAGCGGGTTCACCTCGAGATCGTTTTCGCGCGAATGCTCCCCGATGATCATGCCCGTGTAGACCGGGGCCTGCGCGCCGATGAACATGCGCCCGCGGTCTTCAAGGTTGAAGAGCGCATAGGGCACCGCCGTGCCGTCCTCCATCGAGATCAGCACGCCCGCGCGACGGCCCGGGATCGGCCCGCAATGGGGGCGCCATTCGTGGAAAACGCGGTTGAGCACGCCGGTGCCGCGCGTGTCTGTCAGGAATTCGCCGTGATAGCCGATCAGCCCGCGCGACGGGACATGGGCCACGATGCGGGTCTTGCCGGCCTGCTGTTTCATTTCCACCAGATCGCCCTTGCGGGTGCCGGTCAGCTTTTCGATCACCGCGCCGGAATATTCGTCATCCACGTCGATGGTGACTTCCTCGACGGGTTCGTGCTGCTGGCCGTTCACTTCGCGGAACACGACCTGCGGGCGGGAAATCGACAGCTCGAACCCTTCGCGGCGCATGTTCTCGATCAGCACGCCCATCTGGAGTTCGCCGCGACCCGCGACTTCGAACGCTTCGCCGCCGGGGGTGTCTGTGACCTTGATGGCCACGTTGGATTCCGCTTCCTTCATCAGGCGGTCGCGGATGACGCGGGACTGCACCTTCTTGCCGTCGCGCCCTGCAAGCGGGCTGTCGTTGATCCCGAAGGTCACGGTGATCGTGGGCGGGTCGATGGGCTGCGCGGGCAGGGGCGTGTCGAGACCCGGTTCCACAAGCGTATCGGCCACGGTCGCCTTGGCCATGCCCGCGATGGACACGATGTCGCCCGCTTCGGCCAGATCGATCGGCTGCTGGCCCAGCCCGCGGAAAGCGAGGATCTTGGACACGCGGAACGATTCCAGCTTGGCGCCGTCGCGCGAGAGCGCGTTCACGGTCGCCCCGGCCTTGAGCGTGCCGGATTCGACCCGGCCCGTCAGGATGCGGCCGAGGAACGGATCGGCGCCCAGCGTGGTCGCCAGCATCTGGAACGGACCTTCGCGGTTGGCCTGCACGCGCGGCGCGGGCACGTGGTCGATCACAAGCTGGAAGAGCGCGTCGAGATCCTTGCGCGGCCCGTCAAGCTCGGTATCGGCCCAGCCGGACCGGCCCGACGCGTAGAGCACGGGGAAATCGAGCTGGTCGTCATCGGCATCGAGTGATGCGAAGAGATCGAACACTTCGTTCAGCGCGCGGTCGGGTTCGGCGTCGGGCTTGTCGACCTTGTTGAGTACCACGATGGGCCGCAGCCCCAGCTTCAGCGCCTTGGAGGTGACGAACTTGGTCTGGGGCATCGGGCCCTCGGCCGCGTCCACCAGCAGCACCACACCGTCGACCATCGACAGGATGCGCTCCACCTCGCCGCCGAAATCGGCGTGGCCGGGCGTGTCGACGATATTGATGCGCGTGCCGTGCCATTCCACGCTCGTGGCCTTGGCCAGGATCGTGATGCCGCGTTCGCGTTCGAGATCGTTGCTGTCCATGGCCCGTTCGGCCACGGACTGGTTTTCGCGGAATGCGCCCGATTGCTTGAGCAGTTCGTCCACGAGAGTCGTCTTGCCGTGGTCCACGTGGGCAATGATTGCGATATTTCGCAGATCCATGTCGGTCAGCCTTGCAGGGGGTGTGTTGGGGTGCCCCGTAAAGCCCCGCCGCCCGCTTGGCTAGGGGGAATCGCGTCGCAGTGCCGCGCTGTGGCCGCGTGGTACCGGTTTTCCGGCCGTCAGTGCGGCGTGGTCGCGGAAAACAGGTTGATGACTGCCACGCCCGCCACGATCAGTGTCATGCCCAGCACCGCGGGCAGATCGAGCCGCTGCTGGTAGAGAAAATACCCCAGCGCCGCGACCGCGATGATCCCCAGGCCCGACCACATGGCATAGACCACGCCTACCGGCAGCACCTTGAGCGTCATGGAGAGAAAGAAGAACGACGCGGCATAACCCAGTACCACGATCACGCTGGGCCAGAACCGGGTGAATTGCTGCGACGCGGGCAGGGCCGAGGTCGCCGCGACCTCCGTCACGATCGCGCAGATGAGGAAGATGTAATGGACGGGCATCGGCTGTCATCTCCGTGGCGCCGGCTCGCGGCATCGCCTCTGTCATGTCCGCGGGCGGCAAGGCTGTCCAGCCTGTGCGGCGCGCCGCGTTCACGGTGCGATATATCTGTCGCGCCGGTGGTTGAAGGCAATGACCCCGTTCAGCACCACCGCGCCCGCCAGCGAATAGATCACCACGCGCGGTTCGAACAGCCACCATGCCACGGCGAAGATCAGCGCGTCGGACCCAAGCTGCACGTATCCTGCGCGGAACCCGGTGCGGTCCTGCACCATCAGCGCAACGACCCCGATCCCGCCGAGGCTGCCCTTGTGGCGAAAGATCGCCAGAAGCCCGAGACCCGTCACCGCCCCGAACAGCACCACCCCGAGCGCAGGATCGAGGGCGGCGAAGCTGACGCCCAGCGGCATGACCTCGGTCACGACCGACAGGCCGGTGACGCAGGCGAGCGACTTGAGCGTGAACTCCCGACCCATGCGCCGCCATGCGAGCCAGTAGAACGGCAGGTTGATGACGAAGAACACCACGCCGAAACCGTAACCGGTGACATAGGACAGGATCAGCGCGATACCGGCGGTCTGCCCGGTCATGAACCCGAGATGCCCAAGGATCGTGATGCCGAACCCGCAGAGCAGGATGCCGAGGCCAATGCCCTGCACGTCCTCCAGCGGGGTGTGGCGGACGGCGTCGGCTTCGGGGGGTGGCATGTGGCCGGGCATGTGGCTGCTATAGGCGCCCGCGCTGGCGCGTTCCAGCGCCCAGTGCCCGGAACGGGCGGATTGGACCGGTCGAGAACACCCGTGCCGCTTTGCCGGGCAGGTCAGCCCGCAAGCGCCGCGTTCAGGTTCTCGTCCACCTTTTCAAGGAACCCGGTCGTGGTCAGCCATTTCTGATCGGGTCCGACCAGCAGGGCGAGATCCTTGGTCATGAAACCCGATTCCACCGTCCGCACGACGACCTTTTCCAGCGTCTCGGCGAATGTCAGCAGAGCCGCGTTGTCGTCCAGCGTCGCGCGGTGGCGCAGCGCGCCGGTCCAGGCATAGATCGACGCGATGGAATTCGTGGACGTGGCCTTGCCCGCCTGATGCTGGCGGTAGTGGCGGGTGACGGTGCCGTGGGCGGCTTCGGCCTCCACGATCTTGCCGTCGGGCGTCATCAGGACGCTTGTCATCAGCCCGAGCGATCCGAACCCCTGCGCCACCGTGTCCGACTGCACGTCGCCGTCGTAGTTCTTGCAGGCCCAGACATAGCCGCCCGACCATTTCATGGCGCAGGCGACCATGTCGTCGATCAGCCGGTGTTCGTAGGTGATGCCCGCCGTCTTGAACCGGTCTGCGAACTCGGCCTCGTAGACCTCTTGGAAGATGTCCTTGAAGCGCCCGTCATAGACCTTGAGGATCGTGTTCTTGGTGGACAGATACACCGGCCAGCCGAGCTTCAGCCCGTAGTTCAACGACGCCCGCGCGAAATCGCGGATCGAGTCGTCGATGTTGTACATCCCCATGAACACGCCCGCGGACGCCGCGTCATAGACGTCCCGCTCGATCACGGTGCCGTCTTCGCCCACGAATTTCATCGTGAGTCTCCCCGCGCCGGGAAAGTGGAAATCCGTCGCGCGATACTGGTCGCCGAAGGCATGCCGCCCGACCACGATAGGCTGGGTCCAGCCGGGCACGAGCCGCGGCACGTTGCGGCAGATGATCGGCTGGCGGAAGATGACCCCGCCAAGGATGTTGCGGATCGTCCCGTTGGGCGAGCGATACATCCGCTTGAGCCCGAATTCCTCCATCCGCTGCTCATCCGGCGTGATGGTGGCGCATTTCACGCCGACGCCGTGTTCCCGGATCGCCTCGGCCGCGTCCACGGTGATCTGGTCGTCGGTGTCGTCCCGCGCCTCGATCCCCAGATCGTAGTAGCGCAGGTCGATGTCGAGATAGGGCAGGATCAGCTTGTCCTTGATGAAGGCCCAGATGATGCGTGTCATCTCATCGCCGTCCATTTCGACGACGGGGTTGTCCACCTTGATCGTGGTCACGAGATTTCTCCTTGCAGGAACGGGGCGCACACCTGTCATACCCGGTTGCAGGGAGTCGGGAAAGCGTTTGTATGCGACTGTATGCAGAAATATGCCGCGGCGCAGCGTGCCGTCAGGTCCGAGCGTCGAACCACGGTTTGATGCGCGCGCGCACCCGGTCCCAAAGGGCCGGTGCGCCGCGCCGGGCGGGCTTGCCAACGCGGGTATCGATATGGTCGAGCGTCACGTTGTAGTCATCCCAGCTGCCGCCGCCGGATGCGAGGTTCAGCAGCGGCGGCTGGCAACGGTCCAGCGCCTTGGCAAACCGCGCGTCCGCGGTTTCTCCCGCCTCGAACTCCTCCCACAGCGCGCGCAAGGCAACGGCCTGATCCGGGGGGAGCATCCCGAACAGCCGGTCAGCCGCGCGCGCCTCGGCCCTGGCCTGCGCGGCAAGGTCGATGTTCGTCCCATGGATCGGGGTGTCGCCCGCGTCGATCTCCACGATGTCGTGGATCAGCAGCATCCTGATCACCCGGTCGATGGACACGCCCGGCCCGGCCTCGTCCGCCAGCACCAGCGCGAACATCGCCAGATGCCAGGAATGTTCGCCCGAGTTTTCCTTGCGCGATCCGTCCGCGATGGGCGAGGCGCGGGTGATGTGCTTCAGCTGGTCGATCTCCAGAAGGAAATCGAGCTGACGGTCCAGCCGGTCGCGGCCTGCGGTCATCGGGTCGTTTCGGTCAGGCGCTGTCGAACGTAATCGCTGACCGTGCCGATCATCGTGTCCATGTGCGGGTCTTCGAAGAAATGCCCGGCGCCGTCGATTTCCGTGTGCGTTATGGTGATGCCGCGCTGCTCGTGCAACTTGCCGACGAGGGTCCGGGTGTCGGCGGGCGGCGCGACGCGGTCGTTCGTGCCGTTGATGACCAGACCCGAGGACGGGCATGGGGCCAGGAACGAAAAGTCGTACATGTTCGCCGGGGGCGACACGGAAATGAATCCGGTGATCTCGGGGCGCCGCATCAGGAGCTGCATGCCGATCCACGCCCCGAACGAGAACCCCGCGACCCAGCAATGCTTGGCGTTCTGGTTCATGGATTGCAGGTAATCCAGCGCGGACGCCGCATCGCTGAGTTCGCCGATGCCCTGGTCGTATTCGCCCTGGCTGCGCCCCACGCCGCGGAAATTGAACCGCATGACCGTGAAGCCCATGTTGTAGAAGGCATAATGCAGGTTGTAGACCACGCGGTTGTTCATCGTGCCGCCGAACTGCGGATGCGGATGCAGCACGATGGCGATGGGCGCGTCCTTGCTTTTCTGCGGATGGTAGCGGCCTTCAAGCCGGCCTTCGGGGCCGGGAAAGATAACCTCGGGCATTGGTGCGCGGTCTTTCTTGCGGGCGGTCGGCCCCTGCTGCGGGGCTGGCATCTTGTTTGGAAACGTTCTAAACAGCGGAACGGAGTCGATTTTCCGAGGTTACGGACCTAACCATCCGGGGCCAATTGGTCAATGGCGGCGAAGGGGATGGCGCGATGAAACTGAGCACGAAGGGCCGCTACGCGATGGTGGCGCTGACGGACATGGCGTTGCAACCTGCCGACGATCTCGTGACGCTGAACGCGATCTCGCGGCGGCAGGCGATCTCGCTGGCCTATCTTGAACAGCTGTTCGTCAAGCTGCGTCGCGCGGGGCTTGTGGAGTCGGTGCGCGGCCCCGGCGGCGGATACCGGCTGGCGCGACCCGCCGCCGAGATCCGGGTGTCCGACATACTCGGGGCGGTGGATGAGACCGTCAGCGCCATGCACAAGGGTGCCGCGGCGTCGGGCGGCCTGTCGGGGTCCAAGGCGCAAAGCCTGACCAACCGGCTGTGGGAAGGGTTCAGCGCCCATGTCTATGTCTTCCTGCACCAGACACGCTTGTCGGACGTGGTCAACAACGCGCTGGCCCCGTGCCCCGCGGTGCCGAGCCTGCTGAATTTCGTGGACGAGTGATGGCGCGGGACCGGGTCTATCTCGACTGGAACGCGACAGCGCCGCTGCGGCCCGAGGCGCGCGCGGCGATGATCGCGGCGATGGATGTCGTGGGCAACCCGTCCTCGGTCCACGCGGAGGGACGCGCGGCGACGGCGCTGAAGGAACGCGCGCGCGCGCAGGTGGCCGCGGCGTTCGGCGCGCAGGCGTCTGACATCGTCTTCACGTCCGGCGCGACGGAGGCGGCGGCGCTGGCGCTGGCCGGGCGCGACTTGCACGGGGCAGAGATCGAGCACGATGCGGTCATGGGCTGGATCACGCCGGATTTGCCGGTGGATAGAGCGGGCCATGTGACCGTCGCGGAACCGGCGCAGTCGGTGCTTCAGGCGGCCAACAGCGAGACGGGCGTGGTGCAGGATCTGCCCGAGGGGCTTGCGCTGGTCGATTTCACCCAGGCCTTCGGCAAACTGCCCATCGGATTCGACTGGTCCGGGGCCGAGATGGGCCTGGTGTCTGCGCACAAATTGGGTGGACCCAAAGGGATCGGTGCGCTGGTGCTGCGTCGCGGCCTGGACGTGACGGCGCAGATCCGGGGCGGCGGACAGGAAATGGGGCGCCGGTCGGGCACGGAGAACCTTATTGGAATCGCGGGGTTCGGGGCCGCAGCTGAAGCGGCGGCACGTGATCTGGCCGACGGTATCTGGGAAAAAGTGGCCGGAATTAGAAATATTCTAATTTCGGCGTTGGAAGCCGCATCAAACGAGACTATTTTTGTCGGAAACGGTGGAGCCTGTCTGCCCAACACCGTCTGCCTGATCGCGCCCGGCTGGAAGGGTGAAACGCAGGTGATGGCGATGGATCTTGCGGGCTTCGCGGTATCGGCGGGGTCGGCCTGTTCGTCCGGCAAGCTGCGCGAAAGCCGCGTGCTGCGGGCGATGGGGTTCCCGGCGGATCGGGCAGCGCAGGCGTTGCGCATCTCGATCGGGCCGGATGTGACCGAGGGACAGGTTCTGCGCTTCGCCGAGGCGTGGGGGAAAGCTTACGCCAAGGCGCGCGCGCGGGCGGCATGAACATCGGCCCGGCGGGCCGCGGACGACAGGACGTTGCGCCCACGGGGCGCGAAAGGAAGGACAAAGGACATGGCTGCATTGGACAACACCACAGAAGTGCGAGACGGCGTTGACCGCGAGACCGTGGAAACCGTCCAGGCCATGGGCGGCAAGTACAAGTACGGCTGGGAAACCGAGATCGAGATGGATTACGCGCCCAAGGGCGTGAACGCCGATATCGTCAAGCTGATCTCGAGCAAGAACGACGAACCCGAATGGATGACCGAATGGCGGCTTGGCGCATTGGCGCGCTGGCAGAAGATGGACGAGCCGAATTGGGCGATGGTCCACTATCCGCCCATCGACTACCAGGACCAGTATTACTACGCGCGGCCCAAGAGCATGGACGTGAAGCCCAAGTCGCTTGACGAGGTCGATCCGAAGCTGCTGGCGACTTACGAGAAGCTGGGCATCCCGCTGAAGGAGCAGATGATCCTCGCGGGGGTCGAGGGTGCGGAGGACGCACCCGCCGAAGGCCGCAAGGTCGCCGTGGACGCGGTGTTCGACAGCGTGTCCGTGGGCACGACATTTCAGGCGGAACTGAAAAAGGCCGGGGTCATCTTCTGTTCGATCTCGGAGGCGATCCGCGAGCATCCGGAGCTGGTGAAGAAATACCTCGGGTCGGTCGTGCCGGTGTCGGACAACTACTTCGCCACGCTGAATTCGGCCGTGTTCTCTGACGGGTCCTTCGTCTACGTTCCGCCGGGGGTACGCTGCCCGATGGAGCTGTCCACCTATTTCCGCATCAACGCGGAGAATACGGGCCAGTTCGAGCGTACGTTGATCATCGCCGACAAGGGCAGCTATGTCAGCTATCTCGAAGGCTGCACCGCGCCGCAGCGCGACACGACGCAGTTGCACGCCGCGGTCGTGGAAATCGTCGCGCTCGAAGACGCAGAAGTGAAGTATTCCACCGTCCAAAACTGGTTCCCGGGTGACGAGAACGGCAAGGGCGGCATCTTCAACTTCGTCACGAAGCGCGCCGACTGCCGGGGCGACCGGTCGAAGGTCAGCTGGACACAGGTCGAAACCGGGTCGGCGGTGACGTGGAAATACCCGTCCTGCATCCTGCGCGGCGACGACAGCCAGGGCGAGTTCTATTCCATCGCCATCACCAACAACTACCAGCAGGCCGACACCGGCACCAAGATGGTGCATTTGGGCCGCAACACCCGGTCGCGGATCGTGTCCAAGGGGATCAGTGCGGGGCGCGCGCAGAACACCTATCGCGGGCTCGTGTCGATGCATCCGAAGGCGAAGAACAGCCGCAACTACACCCAGTGCGACAGCCTGCTGATCGGGTCGGACTGCGGCGCGCACACGGTGCCGTATATCGAGGTGCGCAACAATTCGAGCCGGGTCGAGCACGAGGCGACAACCTCCAAGGTCGATGACGACCAGCTGTTCTACTGCCGTCAACGCGGCATGGACGAGGAAGAGGCGGTCGCTCTGGTGGTCAATGGCTTTTGCCGCGAGGTGCTGCAGGCGCTGCCCATGGAGTTCGCCATGGAGGCGCAGCAGCTTGTGGCGATCAGTCTCGAAGGGTCGGTGGGCTGATCCATGGCGCGGCCGAGTTTCAGTGCACTGGTCGCACACGGGGCCAAGGCTCCGCCGCGCGTGCTTCTGACGGCGGCGCTGGTCGCGTTGGCGGGGACCGCGCCGCTGGGCGTGGTTCTGCAACAGGTCACTGGCGCGTCGGTCTATGCCGTCGTGATCTTTATGGGGGCGGTGCAGTTGCTTGCGACCTATCGTGTCGCGGGGTCGTTGGACCACGACCGGGCCGGGAACGGGCGCGACAGCGACCGGAACAGGGGCTGAATCCATGGCCATTGGGCTCGACTGGTTCGACGGCGAACCGTTGCCGCGCAGGCATCCCAAGGGGAATGGACAGATGATCGTGACGACGACCAACACCGTCGAAGGCCACCGGATCACTGCCTATCACGGCATCGTCGTGGGCGAGGCGATCCTGGGCGCCAACGTGTTCCGCGACATGTTCGCGGGAATCACGGATATCCTCGGCGGGCGCTCCGGCGCGTATGAGCAAAGCCTGGGAGAGGCGCGGGGAACGGCCCTGCGCGAGATGGAGCTGCACGCACGCGAGGCCGGCGGAAACGCCGTCGTGGGCGTCGATCTCGACTATGAGGTCATCAACAACATGCTGATGGTATCAGCCTCAGGCACGGCCGTGACGCTGGACTGACGCTGTCGCAAAGACACAGAGAAACGGAAAGAAGAAAATGCTGGAAATCAAGAACCTGCACGTCAAACTTGAGGAAGAGGACAAGGCGATCCTGAACGGTGTGAACCTGACGGTCGAGGCCGGGGCGGTGCACGCCATCATGGGGCCGAACGGGTCTGGCAAGTCGACCCTGTCCTATGTCCTGTCTGGCCGCGACGGCTATGCGGTCACCGATGGCAGTGCGACGCTGGAGGGCGAGGATATCCTCGACATGGAACCGGAAGAGCGCGCCGCGGCGGGCCTTTTCCTCGCGTTCCAGTATCCGGTGGAAATCCCCGGCGTCGGCAACATGACCTTCCTGCGCACGGCGCTGAACGCACAGCGCAAGGCGCGCGGCGAGGACGAGATCAGCGCGGGCGACTTCCTGAAGCTCGTGCGCGAAAAAGCCAAGGCGTTGAAGATCGATGCCGACATGCTCAAGCGCCCGGTAAACGTTGGCTTCTCGGGCGGCGAGAAGAAGCGCAACGAGATACTGCAGATGGCCATGCTGGAACCGAAGATGTGCATCCTGGACGAGACCGACAGCGGGCTCGACGTGGACGCGATGAAGCTTGTGGCGGACGGCGTGAACGCGCTGCGCGACGAAGGCCGGGCGTTTCTCGTCATCACGCACTATCAGCGGCTTCTGGATCACATCAAGCCGGACGTGGTGCACATCCTGTCAGAGGGACGCATCATCAAGTCCGGCGGGCCGGATCTGGCGCTGGAGGTCGAAAACAACGGCTATGAGGGTCTGAAGGCGGAGGTGGCGTGATGGCATTGCCGCAACCGAAACTGGACACGCTGGAGGCACGGCTGGCGTCGCTGGACCTGCCGAACGAGCCGGGCTGCCTTGCGCCCGCGCGGGCCGATGCGCTGTCGCGGCTGCATGCGGCGGGCCTGCCCGTGCGGCGGGACGAATACTGGAAATATACCAAGCCCGACACGTTGACGGCAGCGGAGGTCACGCCCGCCGCCCTGCTGGGCGAGGTTGAGGAACCGATCTTCGACGGCATCGACCGGGTGAGGCTCGTGTTCGTGGATGGCGTCTTCGATGCCGATGCGTCGGACGATCCGGCGCTGGCCGGTGTGACCATCGAACGGTTGTCCGACGTCGCCACACGCGACATTCATTGGGCGCGCGACCTTTACGGCGTGCTCGAAGCGCGCGGACAGTCCCCGGTGGCACGACCGCTGGCGGCGCTGAACACCGCCTTTGCTCGGGACGGGATCGTCATCCACGCGACGGGCAAGGCTGTGCGTCCCGTGTCGCTGGAATACCTGCACCGGTCCGAGACGTCGGATGCGTTGCTGCATCACCTGATAAAGGTGGATGGCGGTGCCGACCTGACGGTTCTGGAGGACGGTCCCGCGGCCGCGCGCTTCACCAAGGTGATGGAGGTGGACGTGGCCCCCGGCGGCGCGTTCCACCATGTCCGCGCGCAGGGGCGCGACCACGAACGCCGTGCTGCGACCCATATCTTCGCGCGACTCGGGGAGGCGGCGACCTTCAAGACCTTCACCCTGACCATGAACGGTGTGCTCACGCGCAACGACGTGGTCGTGGAACTGACCGGCGATGACGGCGTGGCCCATGTGGCCGGCGCCTGCGTTGGTGACGGGGATTTCCACCACGACGACACGGTATTCGTGACCCACGACGCCGTTGGCTGCGAAAGTCGTCAGGTCTTCAAGAAGGTGCTGCGCAACGGGGCCGTCGGCGTGTTCCAGGGCAAGATCCTCGTCAAGCAGGGCGCGCAGAAAACCGACGGCTATCAGATCAGCCAGTCGCTTCTGCTGGATGACGACAGCCAGTTCCTCGCCAAGCCGGAGCTTGAGATCTACGCCGACGACGTGGCCTGTTCGCACGGCTCGACATCCGGCGCGATCGACGAGGAGGGGCTGTTCTATCTGCGCTCCCGTGGGGTGCCCGAGGGCGAGGCGACGGACCTGATGACCTTGGCCTTCCTTGCCGAGGCGATTCAGGAGATCGAGGACCAGCGCCTCGCCGATGGTATCCTCGCGCGTCTTCAAGGCTGGATGGCGCGGCGCAGGCAGGCGGCATGAGCGTCACGCGCGACATCGTGCAAAGTTACCGCACCCCGGCGCAGGTCATGCGCCGACACCTGGCCCGCGGCCCGCGCGAGGACCGCGCGCTGATGTTCCTGATGCTGTCCTGCGCGCTTCTGTTCATCGCGCAGTGGCCGCGCCTGGCGCGCAAGGCGGCGATCGACGACACGATCACCCTCGATGCGCTGCTTGCAGGCGCGCTGTTCGGTTGGGTGTTCGTGGCGCCGCTGTTCTTCTATGCCCTCGCCGCGCTCAGCCGTCTCGTGGCGCGCATGGCGGGCGGGCAGGGAACTTTCGGCACCGCGCGCATGGCACTGTTCTGGACGCTCTTGACCATCAGTCCGCTGGCGCTGTTGCGGGGGCTCGTGTCGGGTCTTGCCGGTCCGGGGCCGCTCGACATGTTGGCGGGGCTGATTGTGCTTGGCTTCTTTGGCTATCTCTGGTTTGCCAACCTGCGCGCGGCGGAGCGTCCCGCCGACATTGAGACTGCAGCGCAAGGGGCCTAGATACCCGCAATGACCACGCAATCGCTGGACTTCACCCCCCGCGGCCTTGTCTCCGCAGCCATCGACACGCTGCGCGACCCGCGCGCGGCGGCGGCGCGCGTGATGGCGGAAAACCTGCCCGCGCCCGTACTGTGGACGATGCTGGTGACGGTCGTGGCGGTGTCCGTCGTGCTTGGCCAAGGCAGCCTGATCTTCGCCACGGGCGGCGCGCCGATGGACAACCCGTATCTTGCCAATCCCATGGTGATGTGGGGTCTGCAATTGGCGCTGCTGTTCGTGATGGTGCACGCCATCCACCGCATCGGGCGCGGCATGGGCGGGCAGGGCGTGTTCGAGGATACGCTGGCGCTGGTGGTCTGGCTGCAATTCGTGATGGCCTGCCTGCAACTGGTGCAGACTGCGGCCTTGTTCGTGCTGCCGCCGCTGGCGGATGTCATCGGGATCGTGGGGCTGGTGATCTTCCTGTGGCTGCTCACGCATTTCACCGCGGCCGCCCACGGTTTCACGCAACTTGGCCCCGTGTTCCTCATGATCCTGATTTCGGCCTTCGGGATCACCTTCGCACTCAGCCTTGTGCTGGCGCTGCTGGGCATCGTCGTGCCGGGAGATTTCAGTGTTTGACGTCGATAAGATCCGTGCCGATTTCCCGATCCTGTCGCGGCAGGTGAACGGCAAGCCGCTTGTCTATCTCGACAACGGTGCCTCGGCGCAGAAGCCGCAGGTGGTGATCGATACCGTGACCCGCGCCTATGCCGAGGAATACGCAAACGTCCATCGCGGACTGCATTTCCTGTCCAACCTCGCGACGGAGAAATACGAAGCCGTGCGGGGGACCATCGCGCGGTTCCTTAACGCGCCGGACGAACGCGGGATCGTCATGAATTCGGGCACCACCGAAGGCATCAACATGGTCGCCCATGCCTGGGCCATGCCACGGTTCGAACCGGGTGACGAGATCGTGCTGTCGATCATGGAGCATCACGCCAACATCGTGCCTTGGCACTTCCTGCGGGAACGGCAGGGCGCGGTGCTGAAATGGGTGGACGTGGACGCCAATGGCGATCTCGACCCCCAGCGCGTGATCGACGCCATCGGGCCGCGCACGAAACTGGTGGCGATTACCCACCTGTCTAACGTGCTGGGCACGGTCGTCGACGTGAAGGCGATCACGCAGGCCGCCCATGCGCGCGGCGTGCCCGTGCTGGTCGATGGCAGCCAGGCGGCGGTGCACATGCCCGTGGACATCGCCGATATCGGCTGCGATTTCTACGCCATCACCGGCCACAAGCTCTATGGCCCGTCCGGTTCCGGTGCGATTTGGGTGGCGCCCGACCGCTTCGCCGAGATGCGCCCGTTCATGGGCGGTGGCGACATGATCCGCGACGTGACCCGCGACACGGTCACCTATAACGATCCGCCCATGAAGTTCGAGGCGGGCACACCGGGCATCGTGCAGATGATCGGGCTCGGGGCGGCGCTGGACTACATGATGGGGCTGGGGATGGACAACATCGCCGCCCATGAACGAAGCTTGCGCGACTATGCTCGCACGCGGCTCGACGGGCTGAACTGGCTGAACGTGCAGGGGCAGTCCGCGGACAAGGCCGCGATCTTCTCCTTCACCATGCAGGGCGCGGCCCACGCCCATGACATCTCAACGGTTCTGGACAAGAAGGGCGTTGCCGTGCGGGCCGGGCATCACTGCGCGCAGCCACTGATGACGCATATGGGTGTTCCCGCGACCTGCAGGGCGTCCTTTGGCCTTTACAACACCTGCTCCGAGGTCGACGCGCTGATCGACGCGCTGGACCTTTGCCACGAGTTCTTCGCCTGACACCCAGGCCGAAGGGCGCGCGGGCGGGGCACATTCGGGCAGGGTACCGGCAAGGGGTGCGATTCACCCGTAATTGTGACGCACGACCGTGCAGATCGCGTCTTTTCACCCGCGGAATAATCGCGTAAGCACAGCGCAGCAAAAGCACCCATAGCTCAGCTGGATAGAGTGTCGCCCTCCGAAGGCGAAGGTCGTAGGTTCGAATCCTACTGGGTGCGCCATCTTTCCGATCATGTTCGCCCGCGTCGTATGGCCCTGACCCTGTTACATTGGCCTCGCGTGCGCGTCCGTCGTTCCGGGGCCGGGTCCGGAAAGCTGCCAGCCGTGGAACGGCAGCCTTGTGGGTTGTGCTGCGTATTCCCGTGTTTCCCGTCGGTTGGCATCATGCGCGCGCTGAGGCCGGTCGCAGGCTGAAGCACGTGCCCTCCAGGCGTTCGGGCAGGTCCGACCTGTCCGGCGGTCGTTTCACTTCGACCCTGCACAGCGATGTTCAACGGCGCCATCATCCGGCTCGGCGATCACGCAGCGTCGCGTGGGGTCGCACGGTGTGGTGGGGGATCGTTGGTGCGCGGCGGGCAATCCAGTCTGCGCAGTGAACCGTGAAACCTGGCGGCGCGGCCTGCCTGAGGGTGCGGTCCCCAGCCGTGGCGCCGGGTCAAGGTCCGTCGGCAGGCCTTATTGCACGAGCGCTCGGCGCAGGCGGGCCTGCGTGGAACGCTTGGCGCCCCTTATAAAGGACGCAGCGAAGCGCCTACGGCCGGCCACGTGCCGAGTGCACCGTCGGAAGGATAAGGCTCTCGTGCGGCGGGGATTGGCGTAAAAAGCGGAAAATTCGTCGAGATGGTGCCGCAGGGGAGGATTGAACTCCCGACCTCACCCTTACCAAGGGTGCGCTCTACCACTGAGCTACTGCGGCCTGCATGCGCGTCGGCGTGGCGGGCTGATAGACCCAAAGCGGGCAGGGCGCAAGGCCCCCGGTCGGCTGGGCCAGGCTTTTTTCTGCGGGGCACCCACGCCGCCATTGCATCGTCGCGGCGAGGCATCGCCTGTCATGCGGCGCGATCTGGACCCGGACATGCGGCTGGGTTAGGGATGTGCCCATGACAGAGGACATGTCTTCCGACAGGCGCGCAACGGCTTCGGGCAGGGATGCGGCACGCGACGCGCGACTGGGGTCTGCCCTGCGCGCGAACCTTGCGCGGCGCAAGGCGCAGACACGTGCACGCAAGCAATGCCGCGCCCCGGACCGGGACGGACACCACACGCCCGAACGCCGGGACCACGCCGCCGCACCGGAAAACAACCGCCCCGCGGACTCACCGAAGGACTGAAGATGGACAAGATTGTGGTGCGCGGCGGCGCCGAACTGTCGGGCACGATTCCGATTGCCGGTGCCAAGAACGCCTGTCTCGCGCTGATGCCCGCGACGCTGCTGTCCGAGGATCCGCTGACGCTGACCAACGCGCCGCGATTGTCGGACATCGCCACCATGGGCGCGCTGCTGGAATCGCTCGGGGTCGAGGTGCAGCGCATGCAGGATGGCAAGGTCGTGGCCCTGTCGAGCCACGGGCTGACCAGCCATGTCGCGGACTATGAAATCGTGCGCAAAATGCGGGCGTCGAACCTCGTGCTCGGGCCGCTTCTGGCGCGCACGGGACAGGCCGTCGTGTCGCTTCCGGGCGGCTGCGCCATCGGCGCGCGCCCCATGGATATCCACGTGACGGCACTGGAGGCGCTGGGGGCCGAGGTCGAGCTGCGTGACGGCTACCTGCACGCGAAGGCCCCCGGCGGTCTTCGCGGGGCACGGGTGCCGCTTCGGTTCGCGTCGGTGGGCGCGACCGAGAACACGCTGATGGCGGCGACGCTGGCGCGCGGCACGACCGTGATCGAGAACGCGGCGCGCGAGCCCGAAATCGTGGACCTTGCGGCGTGCCTCACGGCCATGGGCGCGCATATCGACGGTGCGGGCACCGACACAATCACCGTGGAGGGCGTGGACCGGCTGCACGGTGCGACCCATGCGGTGGTGCCCGACCGGATCGAGATGGGCACCTACATGCTGGCCCCGGCCATCGCGGGCGGCGCGGTGGAGCTGATCGGCGGGCGCGTGGAACTGCTGGGCGCGTTCTGCGAAAAGCTGGACGCGGCCGGGATCGACGTGACCGAGACTGATGGCGGGCTGCGCGTCGCGCAGCGCAATGGCCGCGTGCGGGCGGTGGACGTGGTGACGGAGGTCTTTCCCGGCTTTCCCACGGACCTTCAGGCGCAGATGATGGCGTTGCTGGCGACGGCGGACGGGGTCAGCGTGCTGGAAGAACGGATTTTCGAGAACCGGTTCATGCACGCCCCCGAACTGGTGCGCATGGGCGCGCGGATCGAGGTGCATGGCGGCACGGCGACGGTGACGGGCGTGGACCGTCTGAAGGGCGCGCCCGTGATGGCGACGGACCTGCGCGCCAGCGTGTCGCTGATCCTGGCAGGTCTGGGGGCCGAGGGGGAGACGGTGGTGAACCGGGTCTACCATCTCGACCGCGGTTACGAACGTGTCGAGGACAAGCTGGGTGCCTGCGGTGCGCGGATCGAACGGGTGCGCGCATGACCGACGCAAGGTTCGAGGACGGGGACGAGTCGCCGCTGCGGCTGGTCGCGCAGGCGCCTGACGACGTGCCGGTGATCTCTGCGCTCGTGCAGGACGCGGTGTTTCCGGCGACCGAGATGCGGTTCGACGCCAAGCGGCGGCAGTTCGCGCTGCTGGTGAACCGGTTCCGCTGGGAAGACCGCGGCCGTGCCGAACGGCAGGGCCGCCCCTATGAACGGGTGCAGTCCATGCTGGTTGTGAACGATGCGCTGTCCGTGGCCTCGAGCGGGATCGACCGGGGCGATGCCGAGATGGTGCTGTCCCTGCTGTCGCTGGATTTCGCCCCGGGCGCGGACGGGGTGGGCACCCTGACCATGACGCTTGCGGGCGACGGTGCGATACGGGTCGATGTCGAATGTCTCGACCTGGTCTTGCGGGACGTGACCCGGCCCTACGTTGCGCCGTCGGGGAAGGCGCCCGCGCACCGGGACTGACCGGGCTCTTCGGGACGGTGCGCGGCAATCCACCGCTTGAGGCGCGCCCGCCAGCCCGTTAACAGGGCGTAAAGGACACCGATCATGGCGCAGTTTCTCGATACTTCCCGGCCCGATTTCGATGCGGCCTTCGCCGCGCTGCTGACGGCCAAGCGCGAAGATGCACCCGATGTGGATGACGCTGTCGCGGCGATCATCGCGGATGTGCGCGCGCGCGGCGATACGGCGGTGATCGAGCTGACCGAACGGTTCGACCGACTGGCGCTGACGCCCGACCGGCTGGCCTTCACCGACAGCGAAATCGAAGCCGCCTGTGCCGCCGTCAGCGCCGAGGATCGTGCGGCGCTGGAACTCGCGGCCGAGCGCATCCGCGCCTATCACGCGCGGCAACTGCCCGCTGACGACCAGTGGACCGATGCATCCGGTGCGACGCTGGGCTGGCGCTGGACCGCTGTCGGCGCGGCGGGGCTTTACGTGCCGGGCGGGCTGGCATCCTATCCGTCGTCGGTGCTGATGAACGCGATCCCGGCGCAGGTGGCCGGGGTCGAGCGGCTTGTGATCTGTGCACCGACGCCTGACGGTGTGGCCAATCCGCTGGTGCTGCTCGCGGCCCGGATCGCGGGGGTGGACACGGTCTATCGTATCGGCGGCGCGCAGGCGATCGCCGCGATGGCATATGGCACCGACACGATCGCGCCCGTGGACAAAATCACCGGACCGGGCAACGCCTATGTGGCGGCGGCGAAGCGGCGGGTCTTCGGGCGCGTCGGCATCGACATGATCGCGGGGCCGTCCGAGATCCTTGTGATCGCGGATGGCGACAACAACCCGGACTGGATCGCGCTCGACCTGCTGAGCCAAGCGGAACACGACGAAAGCGCGCAGGCCATCCTGATTACCGACGATTCGGGATTCGGGCAGGCGGTCGCCGATGCCGTGGCGCGGCGGCTGGAAACGCTGGAGCGGCGCGCCATCGCTGGCAAAAGCTGGGCGGATTTCGGCGCGATCATCACCGTGCGCGACATGGACGAGGCGACACGGCTTGCCAACCGTATCGCGCCCGAACACCTCGAGATCTGCACCTCGGATGCCGAGGCGCTGGCAGCAGGCATCCCCCATGCCGGGGCGATCTTCCTTGGCGGCTGGACGCCCGAGGCGATTGGCGACTATGTCGGCGGGCCCAACCACGTGCTGCCCACTGCGCGCTCGGCACGGTTTTCCAGCGGGCTTTCGGTGCTCGATTTCATGAAGCGCACAACCATGGCGCGCATGACACCCGCGGCGCTGCGGGCCATCGGTCCCGCGGCGGAACGGCTGGCAATCTCGGAAAGCCTCGAAGCACATGGGTTGTCGGTTCGCGCGCGGCTCGATGCGCTCAACGAGGCGGCGGAATGACCGCACGGCTTTGCCAGATCGTGCTCGATGCGCCGGACGGGCGCGCGCCCAACCCCGAAATCGCGCAGGAACAGGCGGTCGCGATCTTCGACCTTCTCGAAGAGAACAGCTTCGCGCCGTGTGCGGCAGGGCCAGGCCCTTACCGGCTGACCCTGGGGCTGGCCGAAAGCCGGTTGCAGTTCGACCTTGCGGGTGACGATGGCACCCCGGCCGCGCAGTTCACGCTGTCGCTGGGCGAGTTGCGCCAGATCGTCAGAGATTACGGCGCGATCTGCGAAAGCTATTACGAGGCCGTCCGCTCGGCGCCGCCGGCGGATATCGAACGGCTGGACGAGGCGCGCCGGGCGATCCATGCCGAGGGTGCCGCATCGCTGCGCGCGCTTCTGCGGGGCAGGGCAGAGACCGACGATGCCACGGCGCGGCGGCTCTTCACGCTGGTCTGCGTGCTGGCCGCGGGGGCGTGACGGCGCGCCACGGGCGCTGAAGGACGGCGCTGGGACGTCGCAACCGTTTTGTCCTTGAAAAAAGGGCCGCCATGGCGCATCTAGTCGCGTGCCCGCATCTTTGGCGGGCGGTTTGTAACGGAGTGACCATGGCCAAGGAAGAAATGCTCGAATTTCCCGGCGTCGTGAAGGAACTCCTGCCGAACGCGACATTCCGGGTCGAGCTTGAGAACGGCCATGAGATCATCGCACATACGGCAGGAAAGATGCGCAAGAACCGGATCCGCGTACTTGCGGGCGACAAGGTTCAGGTGGAAATGACCCCTTATGACCTCACCAAGGGGCGGATCAACTATCGTTTCAAGTGACCACGCGGTGATGTCCGGTGCAAGTGCGCCGGACGTGCCGCGGCTGGTGCTGGGGTCCGGCAGCCCCCGCCGGCGCGAATTGCTCGCCGTTCTGGGGATTTCCCCCGATGATGTGAGCCCGCCGGAGATTGACGAAACACCGCTGAAGGGCGAAACGCCGCGCCCCTATTGCCTGCGCATCGCGCAGACCAAGGCGGCCGCGGTCCGTGCCGGGGACGACGATGTCGTGCTGTGCGCCGACACGACCGTTGCGATGGGGCGTCGGATTCTCGGCAAACCAGCCGACGCGAACGAGGCACGGGCATTCCTGACCGACCTGTCGGGCCGGCGCCATCGGGTGTTCACCGCCGTCTGCGTGCGCCGCGGTTCTCGCAGCTGGTCGCGCGTGGTCGAAAGCCGCGTGCGGATGAAGCAACTCACCCCGCCTGAACTCGACGGCTACATCGCCACCGGCGACTGGCGCGGCAAGGCGGGGGCCTATGGCATCCAGGGGCCGGCGGGTGCGTTCGTCCCTTGGATCTCCGGGTCGTTCACGGGCATCGTAGGGTTGCCCCTGGCAGAGACCGCGACCATGCTGCGCACAGCGGGCTACCCTGTCTGGGGGGGGGCACGATGAAGGGCAGTCAGATACTGATCGATACCTGGCGCGGGCGCCCCGCCGCGGCGTTGATGCGCGACGGCGTGCTCGACGATCTGTTGGTGGACGCGCCCGAACATCTGCCGCGCCCCGGTGCCATCTATCGCGGAAGGGCGGAGCGGGCGCTGAAGGGGCAGGGCGGCTGGGCCGTGACCCTGCCCGACGGGCCCGGTTACGTGCGTGGCGGTGACGGACTCAGCCCCGGTGCGCCCGCCCTGTTCCAGGTGACGGGCTTTCCCGAGCCGGGCAAGCCCGTGCCGCTGACGAACCGCATCCTGTTCAAGAGCCGCTACTGCATCGTCACGCCGGGCGCGCCAGGGGCGAACATTTCCCGTTCCATCAAGGATGAGGAAACGCGGGTGGCCCTGCGCGCGCTGCTGGCGGACATGGACCTGCCCGACGATCCCGGCGTGATCCTGCGCTCCGCCGCGGCAACCGCGCCCGAGGACGAAATCGCCGCCGACTTGGTGGAGACGCGCGATCTTGCCGCAGCCATCGCGGCCGAGCGGCAGGGCGCGCCGGAATTGCTGCTCGACGGGCCAGGTCCGGACATGCTGGCGTGGCGCGACTGGTCGGATGTCGCCGCACATGACGTTGTGACGACCGCGGGCTGCTTCGACAGCCACGGGGCCGCCGAGCAGATCGCCGCCCTCGACAGCCCGCGTACCGATCTTGCCGGCGGCGGGCACATCTATGTCGAACCGACCCGCGCCTTTGTGGCCGTGGATGTGAACACCGGGGGCACTGCGGGGCTGGCGGTCGGCCTGAAGGTGAACATCGCCGCCGCGCGTGCCTTGCCCCGCGCGCTTCGTTTGCGTGGGCTTGGCGGGCAGGTCGTGATCGATTTCGCGCCCATGCCCAAGAAGGAACGCCGCGGCTTCGAACAGGCCCTGCGCGCGGCGCTGCGCACCTGCCCGGTCGAAACGGCGCTAGTGGGATGGACGCCGCTGGGCCATTTCGAACTGAGCCGCAAGCGGGAGCGGCTGCCGCTGGTGCAGGCCATGGCGGGGGAGGCGGCGGAATGAGCTGTCCGATCTGCCGAAAGCCCACAGTCGCGGCCTACCGCCCCTTCTGCAGCCGCCGCTGCGCCGATATCGACCTTGGCAGATGGATGGCCGGCGGCTATGCGATCCCGTCCGACGAAGGCCCCGAGGACGATCCCGACATCGCCGATCAGGCGATGCCGACGCCGCCCGCGCGGCACTGATTTTTGCCGATTTTGCCTCTGGACACCCGGAAGCCGACGACCTAGAACGCCCCAACCTGAACGTTGGACGTTCACCCGCCCGGGTAGCTCAGGGGTAGAGCAGTGGATTGAAAATCCTCGTGTCGGTGGTTCGATTCCGCCCCCGGGCACCATTAAACATAAATAAAAACAAAAACTTGCAGGCGATCGTGGCCCATTGCAGATGCGTTGATTTAGTGTGGGTATTATTTGGGTAGCATTCACAATGCGAGACCTGCCATCGGCACCAACTTAGCCACAGTGCCCTTCTGTGGTTATGGGAGGGTCGCGATCCAGCTCTTTGACTCGGAAAGCGTGGCAGCAAAGTCCCTTGGTTCGTCCGGGCCGCCCTTGTGGATGAAACCCATCACTGCGTGATCTTGGGTCATCAATGGCCCGCCAGACATCCCCTGGCTAGAGCATGTCGCGTTTAGAGCATTTCGCGTTTAATCGGCTTGGTACCCCGCCGCTTTGAAGAAGTTGTTGCACTCTTCATCGGTGAACAGGTCGCACACATGGCCGACGGCCTGCC